>NZ_CALNBI010000433.1 GCF_937874145.1 uncultured Chitinophaga sp.
TGCTGATCTTGTGCAGTGAGTTGATGTTCACATACAGCAGATCGTTGTTTTTGTAAATAATGCGGATCGCCTCCTGCATCTTCCCGCCCACTTCAATTTTCTGCAGGCCGCTGTATACGCCCACGCCGTGGTCGATGTGGGTCACGAAGTCGCCGGATTGCAGTTCCTGCAGGGTTTTGAGGGTGATGGCCTTGCTTTTGTTGTAGGCCTGCTTCACTTTATATTTATGGAAGCGCTGGAAGATCTGGTGATCGGTGTAGCACGCGATCTTCAGCCCCGTATCCACGAACCCCGCGCTGATGGGCACCGGGATGGGATAAAAGAGGAAATCGGCCTTGAGGTCTTCGAAGATGCTCCGGAGCCTTTCGAGCTGGCGCGGGTTTTCCGCGAAGATGAACAACGCGGTTTTGGCGGCGTTCTGTGCCGAGAGGTCTTTGATCAGCAGGTCGAACTGACGGTTGAATACCGGCTGCTCCACCGTTTTGAAGGCAATCTCTTCCACCCCTGCCGGCACTTTTTCAAAATTGAAATGCGACCCGAACACGATGCAATGCTTTTGCTGCAACTGCTGCATGATCACATCCGCCTTCTCAAAATCCGCTTCATAGAGCTGGATGGCCTCGTCGTCAGACACGTCTGTGGCGCGGCCGGTCTGCAGCCAGTCGTCGAGCCGCTGCTCCATCTGTCCCATCACGCCCTGCACATACGAAGGATCTTTGAGCCAGACGATGGTGTTGGCGGGAAGGAAATCGGGCAGCGACATTTTATCACCGGAAGACACGCGGGTGTCCATGTTGGCGATCAGGTTAACCTGCATGAGCTTCCTCTCGGATAGCTGTGTTTCGGGATCAAAGAGGCGGATGGAATCTACCTCGTCGCCAAACAGCTCAAAGCGGTAAGGCTTATCGTTCCCGAAGGAATATATGTCCAGGATACCGCCGCGGACGGCGTATTGCCCGGGTTCGTAAACAAAGTCGGTATGTTCGAAGCCCCATTCCACCAATTTAGCCAGCAGATCGTCGACTTTGAGGTTTTCCCCCACTTTGACGGAGATCATGTTGGTGTTGTACGTGGTGTTGCCGGCCACTTTTTCGAAGAGCGCTTCGGGGTAGGTGACGAGCACTTTTTTGTGGGGCTGGGGCCCGGTGAGCTTCATGAGCGCCTCGGTGCGCAGCATGCTGTGGCTGCTGTTGAGGTCGGAGAAAACGCCGGTTTTCTTGAACGAGTCGGGGAAGTAGAATATGTCCAGCGCCTGGGAGAGATGTTCCAGGTCGTTATGGAAATAGGCGGCTTCTTCTTTGTCGTTGAGGATGAAAACGTGGTTGGCGTCGGAGCCATTGCGGAGGGCGGTAGCCACGAAGGCGGCGGCGCTGCCGGTGAGGCCCGTCAGGTGGAAATACCGGGGTGCAGGCATACGAGTCCCGTCCGCCAGTGATTTCAGGCGGGAATCCCGTTCAAACAGCTGTAATACTCCCTGCAAATTCATGAAGGCTGCAAAGATAAGGCATTTTCAACTTTCATGCCGGACAGGATCATCCATCCAGGGAGGTTATGGTAAGTCATGCTGTAAGGTGAAACAGGTATACCTTACAGGTCAGCTACCCTTGATATACGGTTGAGATACCCTTATATAGGGTGGCTCAACCGTATCTGAACGATGGCTGAAGGGTATCTCAAAGGTATCTCAACCTATCTGTAACATAGTACCAGCCTGGCATTGAAGCCGCTGACAGGTAAAGCATCCGGTTATTCAATTCCGCACAAAGCCTCTATGGCAAAGGGTTTCCGGTGAATGTGAGGTTACACCGGGCGGCGGTGCCCCGGCGGATGGAGGGAAACAGGGAGCAGGACGGGCAAAGGGCGCCTCAAACCAGAAAAAAAGCGTAATTTATGGGTATTGGCTTTACTCATCTTACAAAATTATTCTATACATGCCCGAACAATGGTACACCGGCGTGGTGACGAAGATTGTGAATGAGACGTATAATACCAGGAGATTTTGGATCCACATACCCGAGAAGGAAGCATTTCATTTTAAGGCCGGCCAGTTCGTAACGCTGGACCTGCCGATCCACGAGAAGAAGAACAAGCGCTGGCGAAGTTATTCCATCGCCTCCCACCCCAACGGTTCTTCGGAAATAGAACTGGTGATCGTACTGCTGGACGGGGGCGCAGGCACTACCTACATTTTCAATGAGATCAGGGAAGGCAGCGAGCTCATACTCCGCGGGCCTTTGGGGAATTTCGTGCTCCCCGAAGCGATGGACCGCGATCTTTTCCTCATCTGCACCGGCACGGGCATCGCGCCTTTCCGGTCGATGGCGAAGTTCCTGCACAAGAACCAGCTGGCCCATCCCAACATCCACCTGATCTACGGATCGCGGTACGAGAAGGATATTTTGTACAAAGATGAGATGCGCGCCCTCGCCGCCGAGATGCCCGGCTTCCACTACCACCCCACCCTTTCGCGGGAGGATAGCCCCGACTGGACGGGCCACCGGGGCTACGTACACAACGTCTATGAAGATCTTCTCTCCGACCGCCGCCCCGCGCACTTCTTCCTCTGCGGCTGGAAAGTGATGATCGACGAAGCGAAGCAGCGCATCCAGGCCATGGGATACGACCGGCATGATATTCACCTCGAACTTTACGGGTAACGATATTTTATAATAAAAAAAGGCGCCTCCTGCCGGAAGCGCCTTCGCTATTTCTTTCGTGACGATTAATCCATCATCGATTTCATCACCATCTCTTTCACGGTAGCAAGCGGGATACGCTCCTGTTCCATAGAGTCGCGGTGACGGACGGTTACGGTGCCGTCTTCTTTCGTCTGGTGGTCGATGGTTACGCAGAAGGGCGTGCCGATTGCGTCCTGGCGGCGGTAGCGTTTACCGATGCTGTCTTTTTCCTCGTAGTAGCAGTAGAAATTCTTTTTGCAATCAGCCATCAGTTCCTGGGCGATCTCGGGCAAGCCGTCTTTCTTGGTCAGCGGGAGGATCGCCAGTTTGATGGGAGCCAGCTTGGCGGGGAACTTCAGTACCACGCGGGAATCTTGCTTCTCCGGGGTGCTGAGGTCCTGCTCTTCATAAGCTTCGGAAAGCACCATGAAGCAGCAGCGGTCGAGGCCGATGGAGGTTTCGATCACGTAGGGAACGTAGTTCTGGTTGATCTCGGGATCGAAGTACTGGAGCTTTTTGCCGGAGAATTTCTGGTGCTGGCTCAGGTCGAAGTCGGTACGGCTGTGGATGCCTTCCACTTCCTTGAAACCAATCGGGAAATTATATTCGATATCCACGGCCGCGTCGGCATAGTGGGCCAGTTTGGCGTGGTCATGGAACTGGAGGTGCCCGGGTTTCAGGCCGAGGCTCTTGTGCCATTTCATGCGCTCTTCTTTCCAGTATGCGTACCATTCCTGCTGGGTGCCGGGGCGGATGAAGAACTGCATCTCCATCTGCTCGAATTCCCGCATGCGGAACACGAACTGGCGTGCCACGATCTCATTGCGGAAAGCCTTCCCTACCTGCGCAATACCAAACGGGATCTTCATACGGCCCGTCTTCTGCACATTCAGGAAGTTGACGAAAATACCCTGCGCCGTTTCCGGACGGAGGTACACTTTATTATCGCCCTCGTTTTCGGCAGCCACGGCGCCGAACTCGGTGGAGAACATGAGGTTGAACTGCCGGATGTCGGTCCAGTTAACGGTTCCGCTCACGGAGCAGGCAATTTTCTTCTCTTCGATGAAAGCCTTCAGCCCGGCGTAATCGTTTTCTTTCAGGTAGTTTTCCATGGCGGCGATCACGGCGTCTTTCTCGGCTTCGGGCAGGGTGTCTGCATAGCCTTCGATGAGGTGATCCACGCGGTAGCGCTTCTTGCTGTCTTTGTTATCGATCATCGGGTCGCTGAAGTTGTCGACGTGCCCGGATGCTTTCCAAACCGTGGGGTGCATGAAAATGGCCGCGTCGATGCCCACGATGTTTTCGTGCATCTGCGTCATGCTGCGCCACCAGTAGTCGCGCACATTCTTTTTCAGCTCGGCGCCGTACTGACCGTAGTCATATACCGCGCTCAACCCGTCATAAATCTCACTCGACGGGAAAATGAAACCGTATTCTTTACAGTGCGAAATGATCGCCTGGAACTTGTTCTGATCTGTTGCCATAGTCGCGCAAAGATAAAATCCTATTTTGAAACAACGTATTATTATAATCAACCAACCGTAACTAGCCTTTCAGCTTCTCGTTATCCTGGTGCCGTTGGGCGTCGCGGGTCGTTTTCTTCTCAAAGTTCTTCTCCAGCGCTGCGGTGAGGTCTACCCCGGTCTGGTTGGCGAGGCATAGCAGGACCCAGAGGACGTCCGCCAGCTCGTCGGGCAGGTTTTTGCCGCGGTCGGAGGGTTTGAACGACTGGTCGCCGTATTGCCGGGAGATGATCCGGGCTACTTCCCCGACTTCTTCGGTGAGGATGGCCATGTTGGTCAGTTCGGAAAAGTAGCGGACGCCGGTGGTGTTGATCCATTGGTCGACGCGCTGCTGGGCTTCCTGGATGGTCATTTTATTCTCGGTTTTTGGTGTCGATGATGATGGTGACGGGCCCGTCGTTCAGGAGCGAAATTTGCATATCCGCCCCGAAGGTGCCGGTGCCGATGCTTTTCCCCAGGTCGGCTTCCAGCCTGGCGATGGTGTTTTCGTACAGGGGGATGGCGGTGTCGGGCTTGCTGGCCCGGAGGTAGCTGGGGCGGTTGCCTTTTTTGGTGGAGGCGTGAAGGGTGAATTGGGAGATGAGGAGGATATCCCCTCCCGTTTCGAGGACGCTGCGGTTCATGACGCCGTTTTCGTCGTTGAAAATGCGGAGGTTGACGATTTTAGCGCTCAGCCAGGCAATATCTTCCGGCCCGTCGGCGTCTTCTATACCCAGCAGCACGAGGAGGCCGCCTTCGATGGCGGACTTCACCTGCCCGCCGATGGCTACATCGGCCCGGGTTACCCTTTGGATCACAGCTCTCATAAAATATACAGTGGAAGGATTTACATTTGCGGTTAAAGATAAGCAATGTGTTATGCTTGACGTGACTCCGGAAATAAAATTCAAAACGGCCCGCAGCGGCGGGAAGGGCGGCCAGAACGTGAACAAGGTGGAAACGATGGTGGAAGGCTACTTCGACATTGCGGGCTCCTCCCTGCTCGACGCCGATCAGAAGGCCCTGCTGCTGCAGAACCTGGGCGGCAAGCTGAATGCCGAAGGGCTTTTGCAGGTGAAGTCGCAAACGGAGCGGTCGCAGCTGGGCAATAAAGGGGAGGTGATCCGCAAAATGAACGCCCTGCTGGCCCAGGGGCTCTTTGTGCCGAAGAAGCGCAAGAAGGTAAAGCCAACTAAAGCCATGATCGAAAAACGCCTCCAGTTCAAGAAAAGGCTGAGCGAGAAAAAACAGAACCGTCGAAACGACTATTGATACGATTGTTTAATTTGGATTAAAACCGACGCTTTGGGAAACATCAAGAAACTGGCCGGCGCAACTATCTGGTACGGCGTACCCACCATTTTTCACCGATTCCTGGGATTCATCCTCCAGCTCTTTCTTACGAGCGTGTTCCCGACCGAGAAGTTCGGGGAGGTGACCCAGTTGTACGCTTTCATTCCTTTTTGCAACGTTATTTTCACATACGGGCTGGAAACCAGCTATTTCCGGTTCACGCAGTCGGTGGAGAAAGACCGGCTGTACAATACCCTGAGCGTCTCGATCCTCCTGAGCACGGTGCTGTTTTCGGGGGTGCTGTTCGTTTGCTCGCCGTTGCTGGCGGGCATGCTGGGGCTCCCTGGCCGGGCGGACCTGGTGATGCTGGCCACGGGCGTCCTGTTCTTTGACACCCTGACCACGATCCCTTTCGCCAAACTGCGCCAGGAAGGCCGCCCGCGCAAATACGCCGCGGTGAAGATCGCTACCATCGTGGTGCAGATCCTGCTGACCCTGTTCCTGCTCAAATGGGCGCCGAAGTTGCATGCCGGCGGGCACCTGGGCTGGTACAACCCGGCGCGCGGGGTGGAATATTTCGTGATCGCCAATATGCTGGCGAGCTTGTGTTCGCTGCTGTTCCTGTCGAAGGAGTTCAGCGCGTTCCGCTGGAAGTTTGATAAAGGTTTGTGGAAAGAAGTGATCCGGTACAGCTGGCCGCTGATGGTGGTGGGGATCGGCGGGATGGTGAACGAGATGCTGAGCCGGCTGGTGTTCCCGCAGGTGTACCCCTACCCGGAGGAGGTGGCCAAGAGCGAACTGGGGATCTTCGGAGCCAACTATAAGCTGGCCGTTCTCGTAACCATATGCATCACGGCGTTCAGGATGGGTGCGGAGCCGTTCTTCTTCAACCAGAGCGGCAGGCAGGATGCCCAGCAGACGTATGCCCGGGTGATGAAGTTCTTTACGATGTTCATGGGCGCGGTGTTCCTGGCCGTGGCGCTTTTCCTCGATATCTGGATCTGGTTCATCACGCGCGGGCCCGATCCGAGGTATGCCGAAGGGATGCACATCGTGCCGGTGATCGCCATGGCGTCGGTGTTTTTAGGGATTTACTACAACCTGACCATCTGGTATAAACTCACCAACCGCAACCTCATGGGCGCCTGGATCACGCTGGGCGGGGCGGTGGTCACCATCATCCTGAACGTCTGGTGGATCCCGCAGTTCAGTTATACAGGCTCGTCCTGGGCTACTTTTGTTTGTTACGGGCTGATGATGACCGTATCGTACCTGCTGGGGCAGAAATATTACCCGGTGCCGTACGAGGTGCCGAAGATCGTGGGATACCTGGCGCTGGCCGGGGCGATCTACGGGCTGCAGCATTGCCTGCGGGCCGAGGGGTTCGGATTCTGGCCGCTGCAGTTAGCCGGCGTGGCCGGAATGGGTATATACCTGGCCGTTATAGCGTGGTCGGAAAGGAAAGACATCGCCCGGTTGCTGTCACGCAAGGCGGGTTGAAGGGTCTTCCGGCACGAAGGGGTTGTGCACCTTTTCGAACCCGATCGTAGTCTCAGGACCGTGGCCCGAATACACGACCGTTTCGTTAGGCAGCTTGTACAACTTTTCCCGGATGCTGCTGGCCAGTGTTTCAAAATTACCTCCGGGGAAGTCGGAACGGCCCACGCTCTGTTTAAATAACACATCTCCGGCGATCACAAATTGCTGTTGGGCGCAATAGAACGATATGCTTCCGGGAGAATGGCCGGGGGTAAGGATCACTTCCAGCTCATCATCCCCCAGCACCACCTTATCGCCTTCCTCCAGGTAACCGGCAGGGGCGGGACTGGGCTCGAAGGGGATGTTGTACATCTGGCCGGACTGCGGGGAGCGGTCGAGCACCACCTGGTCGAGCCGGTGGATTTCCGGACCTTTACCAAACATTTTCTGCACCAGCCTGTTGCTGAAGATGTGGTCCAGATGGCAGTGGGTATTGAGGAGCCGTTCGACGGTCAACCCGTTGTCGGCCATGAATTTGAGAAACCCGTTCCGCTCTTCTTCATAATAAAATCCCGGGTCTATAATGATACACTGCTTTTTTTCGTTAATTAGTACGTATGTGTTCTCCTGAAAAGGATTGACCGTAAAGCACCTGATTTCGAACATTGTTGACGTTTTTTACTAATTTTAATTCGCAACACAATATTATCAATACTTTCCGTATGAACCGATTTATTACCAGGTCAATTATTCCATGCTTATGCCTATTGATCGGATTTGTTGTTAACGCCCAGGCGCAGGTGAATACCGTGGAATTTGGCCAGAACCGGGTGCAGTACAAGAATTTCAAGTGGCGGTTCTATACGACCCGGCACTTCAATACGTACTTCGCACAGAACGGTCTCGAGCTTGGCAAGTACGTGGCGCAGGCTGCGGAAAGGGAGCTCCCCCAGCTGGAGGAGTTCATGGAGTTCACCTTCCGGCAGAAAGTGAATATTATTGTGTACAACAACTTCGCGGAGTTCAAGCAATCCAATGTGGGTATCGGGGTAGACTGGCAGAATACCGGTGGGGTGACGAAGCTCGTCGGCAACAAGCTCCTCGTCTATTTCGACGGCGACCATGCCAACCTCCGCCGCCAGATCCGCCAGGGTATTGCCCGGGTGATGCTGGAAACCCTCCTTTTCGGGGAGGATATCGGCGAGTTTGCGGGGAATGCGGTACTGATGGATTTCCCGAACTGGTTCACCGACGGGTTTATCGCTTATGCCGCGGAAAACTGGAATCCCCAGCTCGACGACCAGCTGAAAGCCGCCCTCAACTCCGGCAAATACAATACTTTCAACCAGCTTACCTTCGACAAGCCCCTCCTGGCAGGCCAGGCATTCTGGTATTATGTCGAAAGCAAATACGGGAAAGACGCGGTGCCCTACCTCATGTACATCACCCGCATCAACCGCGGCCTGAAGAAAGGCTTCGAGCAGGTGCTGCACATGAAACCCAAAGCCGCACAGGCTGATTTCATGATCTGGTGGCGCAAGCGCTTCCAGGAAGACGGCCGCCGCCGCCGCCAGGTGACCCGTGGTACCGGCGTGATCTCCAACGAAATCGGCAAGAAAGACTACTACCGCTACGCCCCCAATCCCAAAAACAGTATGTACGCCGTGGTGGAATACAGCAAAGGAACGTACAAAGTGAAGATCAACCTGGGATGGACGACCAACAAAGTGCTCCTGAAATCCGGGGTGAAACAGCTCACTTCCAAGCTCGACCCCAATTACCCGCTGCTGGCCTGGAACCACAAAGGCAACCGCCTGGCCGTGGTATATGAGCACGAAGGCAAAACGCGCCTCATGGTCTACGACCTGATTTCCAAGATCACGATCAGGCAGGACCTCCCGATGTTCGACAGGATCATCGATATGAAGTTCTTCTTCGAATTCGACAACTCCCTCCTGCTTTCCGCCGTGCGCAACGGTCATACCGATATCTTCACCTACAGCATGACCAACAGCAAGGTAGACCAGATCACCAACGACGTGTGGGATGATCTCGATCCTTCCTTCGCCGCCTTCCCCGGCAAGAGCGGGATCATCTATTCCTCGAACCGCCCGGGCCCCAAAGCCCGTACGTCCGATACGGCGTTGCCGCATAACCGGTATAATGTTTTCATGGTCGACAACTGGAACAAATCTTCCGAAAAGCAGATTTCCCAGCTGACCGACCTGCCCTATGGCAACGCGCGCCTGCCCGTGCAGTATAATACTACGCACTTCACTTTCGTGAGCGACGCCAATGGTGTTTCCAACCGCTACGCAGGCTTCTTCCGGGCGGAGAAAGCGGGCGTGGATTCCCTGTACTTTATCGGTGCGGAGATCCTCCACAACCCTGACAAGGAAGAGCTGGATTCCGCGTTGATGGATTATGGCGCTACGGCACCCGATTCCATCCAGGCCGTGGCCATCACCAACGACTCTACGTATGTGTTCCCCGTCACCAATTACCAGTATGGCATCAAGGAATCCCGGATCGCGGGCGACCAGGGAATGGTGTCGGAAGTGGTGCAAATCGGGGACTGGAAGCGGTTGTATAAACTGAAAGTGGATACGAACACGCTGCGCAGGCGGAATGTGTCGGCCCGGCCCACCAACTTCAGGTTGCAGCAGATGCGCGACGACTCCATGCGCCTGGGTTTACCAAGTTATTACGCCCAGCCCGATACATCTAAACAGGCCAACTTCTTCCAGAACGAGTTCGGCAACGAACCGGCTGAACCGGCCGCCCAGGAAGAGCAGCCGATGATCGCCGAGCGGAAAGAGCCGCCGGTGCTGAAAAGCGCGCGCCTCAGCAATTACAGGCTCAAATTCAGCTCCGATTACCTCGTGACGCAGATCGATAACTCGGTGCTGATGAACCGCTATCAGCCTTACTACGGCTGGCCCCAGGGCCCCATCCGCCTGACAGACCCCGTGAACGGCCTTATCCGCATCGGCGTGAGCGACCTGATGGAGGATGTCAAGTTCTCCGGCGCTTTCCGCGTGCCCCTGGCGCTCGACGGTACGGAGTACATGTTCTCCATGACCTACCTCAAAAAGCGTTTCGATTACAAATTGACGTATTACCGCCGGATGGAAAAACTCTCGTTCCGGAATGAGAACTCCCAGTTCTGGGGCTATCCGTCCAAAAATATCACCAATATCTACCAGGGCGAAGTGCGCTATCCGTTCGACCAGGTGCGCAGCATCCGGCTTTCCGCCGGCCTTCGCCGCGACGAAACGGTGGTACTGGGTAACGACAGCGCTTCCATCATGCAGCCCAATTACAAGGAAAACGCGGTACTGGCGCGGCTGGAGTATGTGCACGACAATGTGCTGAACCCCGCCATCAATATCTACAAAGGCACCCGTTTCAAAATCTACGGCGACCTGATCGCGCAGGTGTCCAGCAGCGATGCGTTCTTTGACCAGAAGTCCGTGAAAGGCAAGTTTACCTACAACATGGGTATCGATGCGCGCCATTACGTGGAGATCCACCGGAACTTCATCTGGGCTACCCGCATAGCTGCAGACCTTTCGTGGGGCTCGCGCAAGCTGATCTACTTCCTCGGCGGCGTCGACAACTGGATGGTGAAACCGGACATTTATTACAACCGCGCTCCGAACGAGAACGAGAACTACGCCTACCAGACGCTGGCGGTGAACATGCGCGGTTACAAACAGAATATCCGCAACGGTAATAACGTGCTGCTGATGAACACGGAGCTCCGCCTGCCGGTGTTTACCACATTCATCGACAAACCGATCAACAGCGCGTTCCTCCGCAACTTCCAGCTGACGACCTTCATGGACATCGGTACCGCCTGGAACGAGAAACTGAAGTTCAAAGGCGCCAATTACACGGAATACGTTACGGCCGAAGGTGTGGTGATCCGCATCAAGGAAGGGTTCCTCGGGCCGTTCGTGGGCGGTTACGGCTTTGGCGCCCGCACCACGTTGCTCGGGTATTTCGTCCGCTTCGACGCGGGCTGGCCCATGACCGGATTCTTCCGCGGCAAGCCGCAGCTGACCTTCGGTTTGGGGGTTGACTTCTAAAGAATATAAACTTCGATACACAAAAAAGCCGGCTACATGAGCCGGCTTTTTTTATAGCATTTTGGGAAGGAAGATGCACCCCGCGGCTACGACCGCCGCGATGGCGGCAAGGAGTACAGCGCCGGCGGCGATGTCTTTGATATTTTTCACGAGGGGATGATGCCCGGGATGGAGCAGGTCCATGGATTTCTCAATGGCGGTATTGAGCAGTTCGGCGGTCCATACGCCGCCGGTGGCGATGGCGATAACGGCCCATTCGCCGGGGGAGCATTGGAACCAGCAACCTGCGGCGACAACGGCGGCTGTGGCTGCGAGGTGGATGCGGGCATTGGGTTCGGTGCGGAGCGCGGCAGCAATTCCGCGGAATGCGTTGCGGAAGCTGCCGGCGAGTCCTGTGCTGCGGTTCATCACTGTGTGAATTTGATCATGGCTTCCAATGCGGCGAGGTGGCCTTTGAAGGCTTTTTCGCCGGCTTTGGTAATGGAATAGGTGGTATTGGTTTTCCGGCCCACAAATCCCTTGTGCACTTTGATGTATGCGTTTTCCTCCAGCGTGGAGAGGTGCGAGGCCAGGTTGCCGTCGGTCACGTCCAGCATGGCTTTGAGGTCGTTGAAGCTGACTTCTTCATTGACGATCAGCACGCTCATCACGCCCAGCCGGATGCGGCTTTCAAAAAGTTTATTCAGATGCTCGATCGGATTCATGCAAACCGGGGTTTAAGCGCCCTGCGGGGCGCGTTCGTATTTCCACCACATGATGATGCCGTAAAGAATATGTACCACACCAAAACCCAGGGCCCAGAAGAAGAGGCCATTTCCGAGCCAGAAGGTGGCGAGGATGCCGAGGCCGGTTTCGATGAAGCCGACGTAGCGGAGCTCCGGCATGGTGAATTTGCTGGCGTTGATGAGGGCCAGGCCGTAAAACACCAGGCAGGCGGGCGATACGAATCCGTAAAAACCATTGTAAATCATGCCGAGGATGAAGAGGCCGCCGGCGAAAAGGGGAACGGCGAGGTTGAAGACGACTTTGCGGGCGGTGGCGTCCCAGATGGGGAGGCCCTGTTGCCGGGCTTTGCGCCAGGTAAAGTAGCTCCCGGTGGTGAGGGCGCATAGCAATACGGCGGCAGCGATAAGCAGTAGTTTGAGGATGAGGACGTTCACGTTGCCGGAACCATCGTAGGCCGCGCCGTCGTAGGATTCGTAGGAAACCGGGCTGCCGTTGCGGTAATCGTCCAGGATGCGCCAGGCGAACCATGCGCCGATAAGGCCGCTCAGTCCCGCGCCCACACCGCCCAGTCCGCTGAGCGACATGAAACGGGTGCTGCGTTCCATGATGCGCTTGATGTCTTTAAGGGTATCGAGATGTTGTTGCTCGTTCATAGCGAAAGCACTTTGTACATCAAAGCTAGTCATAATTGTGGAAAAAGGGGCATAGAAGGGGGCTGATGAAAATCTGGCATGTTATTCCCTTTATATAGGGGTAACGGGTATGGGCGTGCGTTTATAGAAGGCAGGGGTTTCCGGGGTTTCCCGGGTGCGGCGGCGCTAGATAAAAGCGGTGAAGATTTCTGCTGCGGGGGGCTCGCGGCGGGAATCCGGGGGAACCTCCGGCCGGAGGGGTTTCCAGGCTGAACACACGCGCCTGCCGATTGTTATAAAACGGTCCCATTTATCACGGGCTCAAGTAATTCGTCCGAAAATATCTAATTTGCCTCGCAAATGAACGGCTGGAAACGAACCATAGCTTTAGTAATAACGATCATCAGCTTCTTACCCCTCACTGCGCAGCATAAAGTAAAGGGAATTGTTAAAGACGCGCACACCCAGGAACTGATCCCCTTTGCCACACTGCAATTTGTGGGCACCAATACCGGCATGGTCACCGACGCCGAAGGCGCCTTCCTCTTCGAGCTCCCTTCCATCCCTTCAGACTCCCTCCTCGTCCGCGTCATGGGATACGCCAGAACCGTCCTGTTCGTAGACCGCAAACTCCCCGAACAAACCCTCATCTTCGAAATCTCCCGCGGCGACGTTTCCCTCAAAACATACGAAGTAAAGGCCAACGTCAATTTCGCGCTGATCCTGCTCCGGAATATCGTCCGCCGGAAACCGTATAATAACTACGACCGCCTCGAAAGTTACAAATACGAAATTTACAATAAGCTGGAGCTCGACATCAAAAACCTCAATACCGTCAAACTCGCCAAAAACCGCTTCTCCAAACCTTTCGCTTTCATCCTGAAGAATATCGACAGCACCACGGAAAACCAGCCCTTCCTGCCCGTCTTCCTCACCGAAAGCATTTCCGATTACTATTTCCAGCGCAACCCGAAAAAGACGAAAGAGATCATCAAGGCTTCGCGCACTTCCGGGCTCGACAACGAAAGCGTTACCAAGTTCCTCGGCGGGATGTACCAGAACATCAATGTATACGACAATTTCATCCCGGTGTTCGACAAAAGCTTCGTGAGCCCTATCGCCAACAACGGCAACCTGTTCTATAATTACCGCATCACCGATACGCAATACATCGCCAATCACCGTTTCATCCGCATGAACTTCGAGCCGCGGCGCAAAGGCGAGAACGCTTTCATCGGCGACCTTTGGGTGATGGATTCAACCTTCGCCATCCAAAAAATGAGCATGGCGGTGCCGAATGACGCGAATATCAACTTCGTCCGCAAGATCTCGCTGGTGCAGGAGTTCAAACCTTTCCCCGACAGCAGTGGCTGGTTCCTGGCGAAAGATAAATTCGTGGTCGACTTCTGGACGCCCAGCCCCAAGCCCACCAAAACCCTGGAATTCATCGGACGGAAAACGACGACGTACGAAGACCTGGTGTACAACGATACCGCGGTCACCAACCTGTTTTCCGAGAAGCGTTATCCCCAGAACATCGTGGTGGCCGACAGTGCGAGGGTGCGTACCGATTCGTTCTGGGCCGGCCACCGGCACGAAACGCTGAGCCACAACGAGCAGGCCATTTACAACATGGTGGACACGCTGCAGAAGATGCCCCTCTTCCAGAAGTATTCCAACACCATCCGCTTCCTGGCAACGGGATATAAACCGTTCGGTCCGATTGAATGGGGACCGTACTGGTACCTCTTTTCCCAAAACCGCCTGGAAGGCTTCAGGGCCCGCCTCGACCTGGGCACCACTCCGCAGTTCCATAAAGACCTTTACCTCAACGGATACCTGGCCTACGGCTTCGGCGACGACCGTTTCAAGGGCAAATTATCCGCCCTCTACCTGCTGAAGCGCCATCCGCGGATGTATGTGTACGGATCGTTCGTCCGCGACCTCGATAACGGCGCGAGCTACTACGATGAGGTGGGAACAGACAACATCTTCACCCTTGCCATCCGCAAGCCTGGCGTGCCGCAGAAGTTCATGCAGATCGAAGAGAAGCGGGCGGAGTTCTTCAAAGAATATTTCAGCGGTTTCTCCCATCACTTTTCGGTGGTGCATAAACAGTTCATGCCTTATGCGCCTCTTCCCGGCGGCGCCACGTTCCCCCACAGCGGCGGCAAAACCGACCCTTACACCAACCTCGAAGTAGCGGTAAAGCTGCGTTACGCCTTCCGCGAAGAGTTCCTGGAAGGGAATTACTACCGCTTCAGCCTGGGCAGCAAATACCCCATCGTGGAATTGAAATACGCGCTGGGCGTGAAGGGCATCTGGAAGAGCAATTACAGCTACCACAAAACGTCGTTCACCGTGTCCGACTACCTGAAGGTGGCGCCGTTCGGCCAGTTGTATTACAATTTCTTCGGCGGCAAGATCTTCAACACCACCCTGCCCTATCCGCTGCTGGAAATCCATCCCGGCAACGAAATCTACTATTACAACAAGTATGCGTTCAACATGATGAACCGGTATGAGTTCATCAGCGATCAATACGCCGGCTTCAACCTGGAGCATACCCTCGGCAACGGGATCTTCAATTACATCCCGCTGGTCCGCAAGCTGAAGTTCCGCCAGTTCTGGACGGCCAAAGGCGTGATCGGCAGCCTGTCGGACAGGAACCGCGCGCTCAACTTCCAGTCCGGATATCCTTTCAAGACGCTTGAAGGCCATCCCTACATCGAGCTGGGAACAGGTGTGGAGAACATCCTGAAGTTCATCCGGGTCGACTTTGTATGGCGGGTGGCGCCCAAGCCGTTACCGGCGGAAATCAACAACAAGAAGTTCGGTATTTTCGGGAGTTTCCGGTTGCAGTTCTAGGCGTCGGAGGCTTTGGCACGGCGGGTGGTTTCCCGGGCGAGGGGCTTGAGCATGGCCTGCATGATGCGCAGGTGCTCATTCATCAGCTGGTCGAGCTTCTGCACGGAGTCCCGCAGCGACACCACCATTTCCTTCATCAACAATTTATCCTGCCGGAAGTACGCGAGGAGATCCTGGAGGTCCTTCTCCGGGAGGCCTTTCTTCAGCTGCCGCTGCTCCGGCGGCTGCTCGTTGAAAAACTCCGTAAAATGCACGTCCAGCACCTCCGCGATCTGCATCAGCCGCTCGATCGTAAGGCGCTTCGTGTCATTCCGCTCTATGTTGCCATAGGCCGTGGAGCCGATGTTCAGCCGTACTGCCATGTATTCCTGCGTCAGGTTGCGGAACTCCCGCAACCGGCGGATCGTTTTACCTACGTTCATATGGAAGGTCTTTGTGAATCGAAGCGGGTTAACAATTCTTCTCCGCAATATTAACGAGTCGGGGAACACCCACCAAACAATCTCCGTAAATGCAAGAAGTTCTCTTCTAACTCGGAGAATATCCCGGAAAATCAAAGATTTGGGGAAATAAAAATGCGCCCGTTTCAAGGCGCATACATTTTCAATAAGTCGTTATTCCCGGCGGAAAAACCTACTTGAGGAACCGCTTTCCGATGTACCGGAAAATGAGCGCGCCCGCAACAGCGCCCGCCGCATCCGCCGCAAGGTCCCACAGGTCAAAGCTCCGGTTGGCCACCAGGTATTTCTGGATAAACTCGATCGCAAGCCCGTAAGCCGTCACGCACAATACGATCAGCGACAGCATCCCCGCCCCGATGTACCCGTGATGCCGGTAATACCCGTACGCCAACAGCAACACCATCCCCCCGAAAAGGAAAAAATGCGCCACCTTGTCCACGTGCATGAAGTCGAGGAAGCCGACCTGCGGAACCGCCTTGCCCGGCATTGTGCATAAAAATAGTATGAGGATGATCCATCCCGCTGCGGGCAGATAATAACGGATCATCCTCATACTAAATGTGTCTTTATTTCTTGATGACTGTGTCTCAGGCATAATGTTTATTCGCCTACCAGCGCTTTGTACTGGTCGGCCGTCAGCAGGCCTTCCACGTCGGCAGGGTTGTTTACAGTGATCGTCACCATCCAGCCCTCACCATACGGGTCGGTATTTACCAGGTCGGGGCTGCCGTCCAGCGCGGGGTTCACCTCGCCAATGGTGCCGGCAACGGGCAGGAACAGGTCGGAAACGGTTTTTACCGCCTCTACGGTGCCAAAAACCTCTTCGGCACCCAGCGACTTGCCGGTCGTGGAAATGTCCACGAACACGATATCGCCCAGTTCACGTTGTGCGAAATCGGTAATACCGATTTTCGCTGTGTTCCCTTCTAATAATACCCACTCGTGGTCTTTGGTGTAACGCAGTTGCGACGGAAAATTCATGTCAAGTTTGATTTTGAGCGGTAAAAATAAAGATTACCGCCAGAATTATAAAAAGTTTGTCATTTTCTAAACGTTAAAATGACATGCCTAGAAGAAAAAGAACTTCTTTTTCAACCGCATTTTCATCCGGATGTCCTCCACCGGCCGGTCGCCCGGCTTCTTCGTGGGCTGCGCCGCGATGCTGTCGATCACATGGAAACCTTTCACCACCTGCCCGAAAACGGTATAGCTCTGGTCCAGGTGCGGCGAACCGCCCCATTCCTTGTACACTTCCCGCTGGTCAACAGGCAGCTTGCGCCCGCCGAGCCGCGTCTGCTCCAGTGTATCCAGCCCGCCGTCGGTCCACTTCTTCCCCTGCACGATATAAAACTGGCTGCCGGACGACTCTTTCGCCGGGTTATTGTCCCGCGCCGCGCCCAGCGCGCCCTTCCGGTGGTACAGATCCAGCTGGAATTCAGCAGGGATGCGGTAATCAGGCCCCCCGTTCCCCAGCGCCGCGCCGGGCTGTGCCCGCCGGCTGCCGGGGTCGCCGCCCTGGATCATGAAATGCTGGATCACGCGGTGGAACAGCAGGCTGTCGTAATAATGCTGCTTCACGAGCTTAATAAAGTTGTCGCGGTGCTTCGGGGTCTGGTCGTACAGCCGGATCACCATTTTGCCGTAAGGCGTATACAGCTTCACTTTTCGGTTGCGCTGCGCCTGCGCGGCCATGGAAACCAGCAGCAACAGCCATAAAACGGGTAGTTTTCTATGCATGGGCTTGATGATGTATTCGTCTTCCGGTCAGGGCCGGGCCGCCGTTGCGTCGCACACTTCGGCGGCGGTGCGGGGCCTGGCTATTCTTCCTCGAAATAATCGATGATATGTTCTTTAATGAACCGCTCCTGCTCTTCCAGCCCCATTTTGGGCACGGGCTGTACCTCTTTGAAGTGCGGCCATCCGTCCTTATCCCGGCCTTCCGGCTCGAAATACCCGCTGCGGCTCAGCAAAGCGCACATGGCGATGTGCATGAGGTCCTGTTTTTGTTCTTTGGTGAACTTCTTTTTCGGGCTGTTCAGTTCCTGGATCCCGATAATCATTAACATGGCTTCCATGTTCGGGGTTTTCCCGAATCTTTCGGTGAGCATGTCTTCCACTTGTTTCCAGCGTATATTGAAATCGTCGTTGTTCATGTTTATTGGCTTTTTATGCCGCAGGCCCTGTCTGGCATTCCTATTGCAGGGCTAACGGACGACAAATGTACGGTTTAGATAAAAAATTGATGTAAATATCGTCCCGTATTCTTAAATTGGAAATTTTTATAAACCATATCTGCTTTTGCCGATCATCTCCCCTGCGCCCGATTTAACAGGTTTTTAACTGCGCAATCCCGCCATGGGAGTAGGTTTAAAAAGCAGAATCCTTATTTTAGCAACCTTGAAATAACAATTCATGGAAAATACCTCGTACGACATCCGTCAGATCAATGAAAAGATTCACCAGGCCAGTGCCTTTGTCGACCTCCTGAATTCGGAGATCAACAAAGTGATCGTTGGCCAGAAATACATGGTGGAGCGCCTCATGATCGGCCTGCTGGCCCAGGGCCACGTGCTGCTCGAAGGCGTGCCCGGCCTCGCCAAAACCCTTTCCATCAAATCCCTGTCGAGCGCCATCGATGCCCGGTTCTCGCGCATCCAGTTCACGCCCGACCTGCTGCCGGCCGACGTCGTGGGTACCATGATCTACAACCAGCAACGCAATGAGTTCATGGTCCGCAAAGGGCCCATCTTCGCCAACTTCATCCTGGCTGACGAGATCAACCGCGCCCCGGCCAAAGTGCAGAGCGCCCTTCTCGAAGCCATGCAGGAAAAACAGGTGACCATCGGCGATACCACCTTCAAACTCGAAGAACCGTTCCTCGTGCTCGCCACGCAGAACCCCATCGAACAGGAAGGTACCTACACCCTCCCCGAAGCGCAGGTCGACCGTTTCATGCTCAAAGTCGTGATCGGCTACCCCACCAAGGAAGAGGAACGCCACATCATCCGCCAGAACCTCGCCCCGGAAGGCCAGGCGAAGATCAACCCCGTTGTGCGCCCGGAGGATATCCTCGAAGCCCGCAAACTGGTGCGCCAGGTGTATATGGACGAAAAGATCGAACAATATATCCTGGACGTGGTGTTCGCCACCCGCAACCCGGAAGATTATAAGCTCGCCAAGCTGAAACCGCTCATCGCCTACGGCGGATCGCCCCGCGCCTCCATCAACCTGGCCCTCGCTTCCAAAGCGTACGCCTTCACGAAGCGCCGCGGATACGTGATCCCCGAAGACGTGCGCAGCGTATGCTTCGACGTGATGCGCCACCGCGTGGGGCTCACCTACGAGGCCGAAGCCGAAAACGTAACCAGCGAAAACATCCTCAGCGAGATCCTCAACGCCGTGGAAGTGCCATAAGACATAAACCCGTCCAGCAACAACCGATGGATACAGCAGAAATATTAAAAAAGGTCCGCCAGCTGGAAATCAAAACCAAAGGGCTGACCAACCACATCTTCGCCGGTGAGTACCACAGCGCCTTCAAAGGCCGCGGTATGTCGTTCAGCGAAGTGCGCGACTACCAATTCGGGGACGATGTAAGGGCTATCGACTGGAACGTGACCGCACGCTTCAACCATCCCTTCATCAAAGTTTTCGAAGAAGAACGCGAACTGACGGTGATGCTGCTGGTAGACGTGAGCGAAAGCGAGACCTTCGGCACCACACGCCAGACCAAGCGCAGCCTCGTTACCGAGCTCTGCGCCGTGCTGGCGTTTTCCGCCATCAAGAACAACGACAAGGTAGGCGTCATCTTTTTCAGCGACGGGATGGAGAAATACATCCCGCCCAAGAAAGGGAAGTCGCATATCCTTTTCATCATACGCGAGCTGCTCTCGTTCGAGCCGAAGAAGAAAGGGACCAATATCGCCGAAACGCTGCGGTTCTTTAACAACGCCACCAAGAAGAAAAGCATCGTTTTTCTCCTGAGCGATTTCTTCTCCGGCAATTACCAGGATGCGCTGAACATCGCCGGCAAGCGGCACGATGTGGTGGGCGTCCAGGTATACGACCGGCGCGACAAGGAGTTGCCCGACGCGGGGCTCATCCGCATGACGGACGCCGAAACGGGCGTATCGCAGTGGGTGGATACCAGCGACCGGAAGGTGCGGGAGTATTACGACCGCCAGTTCCAGCAACACGCGCAGTATTGCCGCAATGCGTTCATGAAGAGCGGTTCCGAACTGATCAGCATCCGCACGGATGAAGATTATGTAAAAGCATTACAGACCTTTTTCCTGAACAGGGTTTAACGAAAAAAGAAGCACGATCAAGACCGGATGAAATTCATCAAGAACATATTCACCACCGCCCTGCTTTGCTGCCTTATGGCCGGCGCTTTCGCGCAGGAGCAGGAGGCAAAGGTGGAATACCAGGATTATTTCAAGGCCACTGCGAAGGCGGATACAACGAGCATCCGCATCGGGGAGCCCGTGAAGGTAACCCTCGACGTCAAAGTGATGCTGTACGCGCTCAAGGGCGCCAACATCAAAGTGATCTTCCCCAACATTCCCGACTCCGCCAACCACATCGAACTGGTGGGGCGCAGCCAGCTGGATACCACCGGGTCCGACGAAAACCAGAAGTTCTGGAAACAAACCGTGACCTTCACCAGCTTCGATTCCGGCCGCTGGGAACTGCCGCCCATGAAGTTTGAAGTGTATTCGGTGACCGACGGGTCTTATGATTCCGTGTACACCGATCCTATCTTCATCGACGTCAATACTGTCGCCGTAGATACCACCAAAGCCTTCAAGCCCATCAAGCCATTGCGGGCGGTGAGCATCAACTGGCTGGATTACTGGTTCTGGATACTGGGGAGCTTCCTGTTGATTACGGCCATCGTGTTGTTCCTTACCATGCGCAACAAGAAAAAAGCGCCGAAACCCGTGCCCGTGGTGCCTTCCCAACCGCCATTCGAACGCGCCCTCGAAGCGCTCGGCAAGCTGGAGAAAGAACAGCCCTGGCACACCGATGTAAAAGGCTATTACACACAACTCACGGACGTGCTGCGCGTGTATTTCGAGCAGCAGTTCAACATACCGGCCATGGAACAGACCACCGCGGAACTGATGGACGACATCAAGCCGGTGACCATCCTGAACCAGCAACGGAACGAAATCTACAGCATCCTCAGCCTGGCCGACCTCGCCAAGTTCGCCAAGCTCCAGCCCACCCCGCAGGAGCATGAGGAATCGCTGCGCAAGGCCAGGGCAGTAGTGGAATGGACGCGCGCCGCCGCCATGCATAAAACCGAACAGCCGGCCACCGGCACAAATTCGTAAAACGACTCATGAACGCGGAACTCTGGAAAAATATTGAATTCGCACACCCGGCCTTCTTCTGGCTGCTGCTGCTCATCCCCGTCTTCATCTGGTGGAGCGTGAGCGCCGGCCGCAAGTTCCAGGGATCGGTGAAAGTATCGTCGCTGCAAGGCCTCAAAGGCATCCCCGTATCCTGGAAAATCCGTTTCCGGCCCCTCCTGCCCGCCCTGCGCATCATTGCATTCGCCGCGCTGGTAGTAGCAATGGCAAGGCCGCAAACCTCCAATACCTCCGAAAACATCGACAGCGAAGGGATCGACATCGTGCTGGGGATCGATATCTCGGGGTCCATGCTCGCGGAAGACCTCAGGCCCAACCGTATGGAGGCCGCCAAGAAAACGGCCATGGACTTCGTAGACAGCCGCATCAGCGACCGTATCGGACTGGTGATCTTCTCGGGCGAAAGCTTCACGCAATGCCCCATCACCACCGACCACGCCGTGCTCAAGCAACAGCTCATGGCCATCCGCAGCGGCATGCTGCAAGACGGTACGGCCATCGGCATGGGGCTCGCTACTTCGGTGGACCGCCTCCGCGAAAGCAAAGCCAAAAGCAAAGTCGTGATCCTGCTCACCGACGGCGTGAACAACACCGGCCTGGTAGACCCGCTCACCGCGCTGGAGATCGCGAAAGCGTATAAAGTGAAGGTTTACACGATCGGCGTGGGCACCCAGGGCAAAGCGCCCTCTCCCGCTACTATGCCCGACGGCAGCGTGCAAATGCAGATGGTGGACGTGCAGATCGACGAGCCCCTTATGAAAAAGATCGCCAGCGAAACCGGCGGTCGCTATTTCAGGGCCACCAACAATACTTCCCTGCAAGACATCTATCACGAAATCGATAAGCTGGAGCGCACCAAAGTGGAAATCACTTCCTACAAACGCTTCAAAGAGCATTTCTTCCCCTTCGCCATGATTGCCCTGGCGGCTTTGCTGCTGGAAGTGGTGCTGCGGTACACGCTTTTCAAGCGGCTGCCCTAGCCTGATTTGCTTTATCTTTACACCGTGCAAGCAACGATTTACAAATCCACCGGCAGTTGGTATACCGTGAAAACGGATGAAGGCGACCTTTACCAGGCGCGGATCAAAGGCGTATTCAAAATAGATGAGACCATCACGTCCACCAACCCCATCGCCGTGGGCGACCATGTCGACATCCAGCTGGAAAGCGGCGAAGAAGGCACGGCCGTGATTACGGGCATTGCCGACCGGAAGAATTATATCGTACGCAGCTCGCCGCAGGGCAAGCATAAAAAGCACATCGTAGCCGCCAACCTCGACCAGGCGGTGCTTGTGGCCACCGTCAGGGAGCCGCGCACCTCGCAGGGCTTTATCGACCGGTTTCTGGTAACGGCGGCAGCCTACCACATCCCCGTTATCCTCGTATTCAATAAGATGGACGTGTACCGCCCCAAGGAAATGGAGCAGTTCGGGCACTGGCAGGCGGTGTATGAAGACATGGGCTATACCGTGTTGCTGACAGGCGCGGCGGAAGGAAAGGGGATAGATGAACTGGGGGAACTACTGAAAGATAAGACCACGCTCATTTCCGGGCATTCCGGTGTGGGCAAGAGCACCATCATCAACGGGCTGATTCCGGGCCTGCAGCTGAAAACGAAACAAGTGAGCGGCTGGAGCGGGAAGGGTTTACATACCACTACATTCGCCGAGATGTTCGACCTGCCTTTCGGCGGCCGCCTCATTGATACGCCGGGCGTCCGGGAATTCGGCATCGTAGATATCCCGAAAGCGGAATTATCGCATTACTTCCTGGAGATGCAGCCTTACATCCAGCAATGCCAGTTCAACAACTGCCAACACCTCGACGAGCCCGGGTGCGCCGTGAAAGCCGCCGTAGAAGCGGGCGACATCGACCTGGACCGCTACGTCAGCTATGCCACGATCCTGGCTACGATCAACGAAAATGATTACGATTAATTTCTTCTCAGGAAGCCGAAGAAGCCTTTCTTTTTGGGCGCATTCATCTCATCCATCACTTTTTCGGCGCCGAGGTTGCGCGCAGGCGTCGGGCATCCCGTTTTCTGGGACCTGCAGGCCATGGCCATAACCGTCAAAACGGACAGGCAAACGAAAAGTTTCCGCATAACCAGGGGATTTTAGAAGAGTTTCATTTGCTTGCCGGCTTTGCTGTTCTGCTTCATATTGCCGGAATTGTAAAATGTGCTGCCGGGGCAGCCTTGTTTCTGGGAGGCGCATCCTGCGAACAGGAACGACGCCCATAGCCCAATCATCCATTTTGATTTCATAGGTCCGGGATTAGGCCTGCAATATAATAATTTTTTATAAGATGACTATACCTGGTCGCGGAACCAGTCGGCGTACATGATGTAGTTATTGGCAATGCGGTCGATTTCCCCGGAGATCAGTTCCTGGGAGATGGTTTTCACCTTTTTAGCGGGCACCCCGGCATAGATGCATCCGGCTTCCACCTGTGTATTTTCCAACACAACGGCGCCGGCGGCAATGATGGTATTGGAGCCGATGTGGCAATTATCCATCACGATGGCGCCCATTCCGATAAGCACGTTATCTTCCACCGTACAGCCGTGTACAATGGCGTTATGGCCGATGGATACGTTGTTGCCGATGTTGGTTTTCGTTTTCTGGTAAGTGGCATGGATCACGGCGCCGTCCTGGATATTGACTTTATCGCCCATCCGGATGCTGTTCACATCTCCCCTCACCACGGCATTGAACCAAACGCTGCAATCCTTTCCCATCACCACATCGCCTACGATGGTGGCATTCGGCGCAATGAAGCAATTGTCGCCCATTTGCGGGTGTACACCCTTTACTGGTAATATTACTGGCATGATACAAATATAGAACTTCACTAACTTCGCCCCAATGAATAACAGGCAGCTTTTTTTACAGCATGTGGCGCAAACCTCAGACGCCCCCCTGGCGCTGGAGATGGTGAAAGCGCAGGGAATGTATATGTGGGACGCTTCCGGCAAGCAATACATCGATATGATCGCGGGCATCAGCGTCTGCAATATCGGGCATTGCCACCCGGCTGTTGTGCAGGCCATCCGCGAACAGGCGGAAACGTATATGCACCTCATCGTGTATGGCGAATTCGTGCAGTCGCCCCAGGTGCAGTACGCCACATTCCTCACCCAACATCTTCCCGCATCCCTCAACTCCGTATACTTCACGAATTCCGGCAGCGAAGCCACCGAAGGCGCCATGAAACTGGCCAAACGCCATACCGGGCGCACGGGCATCATTGCGTTTAAGAACAGCTACCACGGCTCTACACAGGGTTCGCTGAGCATCATTGGCGACGAATACTGGCGCAACGCTTACCGCCCGCTCCTCCCCGACGTGCTGCACCTGCAGCACAACGATATGGGCATGCTGGAGCAGATCACCGGACGGACCGCCTGCGTGATCGCGGAAACCGTGCAGGCAGAAGCCGGCGTGCTGGCGCCGTCTGTTGAATGGATGCAGGCCCTTCGCGCGCGCTGCACCGAAACGGGAACGCTTCTCGTGCTCGACGAGATCCAGTGCGGCCTCGGGCGCAACGGAACGCTCTGGGCCTTCGAACAATATGGCGTGGTGCCTGACATTCTTTTGGCAGGGAAAGCCCTGGGCGGCGGCATGCCCCTGGGCGCGTTCGTCGCCAACCGGGATATCATGTGGAGCCTCACCAGCCAGCCCGTCCTCGGCCATATTACCACCTTTGGCGGACATCCGGTAGCCTGTGCCGCGGGGCTTGCGGGCATGAAGGCCCTTTTGTCTGAAAAGATGATGGATGGGATTTTCGAAAAGGAGCAGCTTTTCCTCCGCCTGCTGCAACATCCGAAAATTAAGGCCGTACGGTCGCGGGGGCTCATGCTGGCCGTGGAAGTGGAAGACTTCCCTGCCTGCAAGAAAGTGATCGATTATTGCATCGCCAACGGGCTCATCACCGACTGGTTCCTTTTCGCCTCCAACGCGATCCGGCTGGTGCCGCCACTGATTATTTCCGAAGAAGAAATCCGCAAAGCCTGCGCAATCCTGCTGGCAGGACTGGACACTTTATAAAGAAGTACTTATACTACGACAAGCCGCCAGGGACATGGTCTCAGGCGGCTTTATGTCGTGGACATCATGGCAAAAAAAATCCTCCCGGGAAACCGGGAGGACCGTTCAAACTGCTTATGAGAAAATTCAACTAAAAAGCTTATTTCTGACCAGCTTCGTTTTTCGCTTCAGATTTCATTTTATCGTTAGCGAAGATCGAGAATTCCACACGACGGTTTTTAGCGCGGTTGGCTTCGCTGTCGTTGGGGAATTTAGGCTGGGTCTCGCCGTACCAGAAGGTTTGCACGCGGTTAGCGGAAACGCCCCGGCCAACGAGGTAGTTGGCTACGGATTTTGCCCGGCGCTCGGACAGGCCGTAGTTATAGGAATCTGAACCGGTATCGTCGGTGTGGCCTTCCACACGAACGTGGGTATCCGGGTATTTGTTCAGCACTTGCGCGAGCTCCTGGATGTTGCTCTGAGCGGTGGAAGTGAGGTCGGATTTATCGAATCCGAAAAGCACGCCGGAATCGAAGGTTACGTTGATACCTTCACCTACGCGTTCTACGGTGGCGTTGGGCACTTCGTTCTTGATTTCTTCTGCCTGCTTGTCCATTTTCTTACCGATCAGTACACCTGCGGTACCGCCTACGGCTGCACCGATGATGGCGCCAAGGGCAGTGTTACCTGCTGCTTTACCGATTACTGCGCCGGCAGCTGCGCCGCCGCCAGTACCGATCACGGCTCCTTTTTTAGTATTGTCCATGCTCTGCCACGTGCTGCAGGAGCTAAAAACAAGAATACCTGCCATCGCTATCGCCACAAATGCATTCATTCTTTTCATCTTGGTTAAGTTTTATTGGTTTGAGTGTGCTAGCTAAATCAAAATCTTTGCCAACAATTTTTTACTGCTGGTAATTTTTTGTGTATCAATGCATAAGGGATAACGGTTATGTAGATATAGCGTAATTCCCGATTCGTTACTTCCCGAACAAACCGCCGAGCAAGCCGCCGAGGCCACCGCTGCTTTGTTGTTGTTTGGCGCCGTTGGAGATCATGGCCGTGAGGTCCTGCATGTCTACATCGCCGTCGCCGTCTTTATCCAGTCCGAATTTACCGAGCAGGCCGCCGAGGTTGAGCCCGCTGGCGGAACCGCCGGTGAGGGAACCGATGATGCTGTCGAGGGAAAAAGAACTATCGCCGGGGTCGTTGGTTTTCTTCACGAGGGAGCCCAGTACCGAGGGGATGAGGGAGCCCGCGAGCGAAGCTGCCGCGCCGCTGTTGAGGTTGAATTTGTCCATAAGGTTCTTGATGAAATTCCCCTGGATGCCGTTCACCAGCGGATTGGCGCCATCGGGGGCGCTGCTGCCGTTGAAGAGGCCCATTACTTCCTTCACGTTGCCATTTGCCAGGGCGGATTGCAGGCCCTCGGCGATGGAGTGGGAAGCTTCGCCGATCACGGCATCATTTTGTTCGTTGGGCACGGCAGGGTTGGCAACCACTGTTTCCTGCGCATTTTCGCGGACCAGTTGGACTAATTGATCTAACATTTTGTGAAGTTTAGGGTGGATAAATACAATATTGTAACCCGATAGATTCAGGACGTGTGCAGGATTAATAACATTTCCCTTCCGCAAATTGTTGCGAAAGTAAAATGCCCCGGCCTGGGGACGACAGCCGAAAATTACATGCCCAGCTGGTCGCCGGTCTTCATCTTCTCGGCGTTTTCAGCGAACTGAAGCGCCTGCACCATTTCATCGATGTCGCCGTTCATGAACGCGTCGAGGTTGTAGACGGTCATACCGATGCGGTGGTCCGTCACGCGGCCCTGGGGGAAATTGTAGGTCCGGATTTTCGCGGAGCGGTCGCCCGTGGAAACCAGGGATTTACGTTGCGAAGCGATCGCGTCTTCATGCTTGCGCACCGCCGCTTCGTAAATGCGGGTCCGGAGCATGCGCATGGCGATATCGCGGTTGGAGTGCTGGCTGCGGCCTTCCTGGCATTCCACCACCACACCGGTGGGAACGTGGGTCAGGCGTACGGCGGACTCCGTTTTATTTACGTGCTGGCCACCCGCGCCGGAAGAGCGGAAAGTGTCCATTTTGATATCGGCGTCGCGGATTTCCACGTCCACTTCTTCCGCTTCGGGCAGTACGGCCACGGTGGCGGCGGAGGTATGGACACGGCCGGAGGCCTCGGTGGCGGGAACGCGCTGAACGCGGTGAACGCCGGATTCGAATTTGAGGGTACCGTATACGTCATCGCCGGACACTTCCACGACTACTTCCTTGTAGCCGCCTGCGCCGCCGGCGTTTTCGTTCATGATAGAAGTTTTCCAGCCTTTGATCTCGCAATAACGGAGGTACATGCGGAGCAGGTCGCCGGCGAAAAGCGCGGCTTCGTCGCCCCCGGTGCCGCCACGGATCTCGAGGATGGCGTTCTTCTCGTCCTGCGGGTCTTTCGGGATCAGGAGGTTCCGGATATCGGCTTCCATCTGGTCTTTCTGTTCCGCGAGGCCTTCGGTTTCTTCCTTGGCCAGTTCGCGCATTTCCTCGTCGCCGCTGTCCAGCACTTCGCGGTTGAAGGCGATGGCTTCCAGCAGTTTGCGGTAAGCGTCGTAGGCCTTTACGATCTTTTCGAGCTGGCGGTATTCTTTGCTCAGCTTGCTGAATTGTTTGTTATCGCTCACCACTTCGGGGTTGGTCAGCGCCATGGAAACTTGTTCGTATCGGCCTTTAATGGCGTCGAGTTTATCTATCATATTCGGTTATCCGGATTAATTATCAGCAATTTCGGCGAAGGTTTGGCGTTATTACGCCATTATTATCCCTGCCTGCCTTGCCGGTTCGGGTTGCAAAATTACGTTTTTGCCGGTTATTTTAAGCGCTGGATGAGGGCCCTTCCGGCGAACATTCCCTAAATTCACCCTTATGATCAAGATTACAGCAGACGATATATTTGACGGTAGAAAATTTCATGGCCCCGACCGGGCGTTGGTGCTGGACGATAACGCCACTGTTTCGGCGCTCGTTCCGCTCTCGTGGGTGGGGGAGGATTTTATCAGGGTGGAAGGGGTACTCAGCCCCGGTTTCATCAATACTCATTGCCATCTTGAGCTTTCGCACATGAAGGGCGCCATCCCCCCCGGCACCGGCCTCCCCGCCTTCCTGACGGCCGTCATGGAAAACAGGCAGCCCCCCGCCGCGGAAGTCCTCGCTTCGGCGATCGACTCCGCCGCCGAAGACATGCACGCCCGGGGGATCGTGGCCGTCGGCGATATCGCCAATACCGCCGCCACCGCCGCTGTCAAAATACGGACCGCCCAACAAACCGAATGGCGGACTTTCGTGGAATGCATGGGCGTGTCCGACCAGTTCGCCCCCCAGCGCCTGGAACACTCCCTGTCTGTGCTGGCCCAATTCCGCCAGCACAGCATCTCCGCCAACCTCGTCCCCCACGCCCCCTACTCCGTTTCACCCACATTGTTCCGCCTCATCAACGGCCTCCAGCATAACGATCTCATCTCCATCCATAACCAGGAATCCCAGGCTGAAAACGAATTGTTCCGGCACAAAACCGGCCCTTTCCTGGATTTTTACCGCCATTTCAACATGGACGCTTCCGGCATCGGGGGCGCCGGCCTCAACAGCCTGCCCGCTTACATCGGGTATTTCGACAAAGCGCAAACCGTCCTCCTCGTCCATAACACATTCACCACCCGGGCCGACGTGGAATCCGCGCTTTCCCGCACCGGTGACACATATTGGTGCCTCTGCCCCAACGCCAACCTGTACATCGAAGGCATGCTGCCCGACGTTCCCATGCTCATGGGCACGCCCGGCGCCAATATCACGCTGGGCACCGACAGCCTCGCATCCAACCACCAGCTTTGCATCTGGAGCGAAATCACCACCCTTCGCGAGAAATTTCCTTCCATCCCCCTGGAAACCATGTTGCAATGGGCCACGCTCAACGGCGCGGAAGCCCTCGGGATTGCGGACCGCTTCGGCAGCTTCGAAAAAGGGAAATCTCCCGGCATTGTACAGATCGTAAATAACGAAGCCCGGCGACTCCATATGCAATCGCTTATTGTGTAGATTTGCACCGCTATGAACGAATTCCTGAACCAACATTTCCTCGAAAACTCCGTCCGCAACTACCTCATCGTGGCGGGCATCATCCTTTTCATTTTCCTCATCCGGCGGTATCTGTCCAAAAGTCTCGCCGCAGGCCTCTACAAACTCATCCGGCACTGGTCGCCCGGCATCCAGCAGAACGCTTTTGTAGAGCTGCTGCTCAAACCGATCGAATATTTCCTGCTGATGACAGCCGTGATCATGGCCAGCAACCACCTCGTATTTCCCGAAGCGCTGAACATCGTGATATTCAACCGCGCCGTGGAGCCTTTCACGATGAAAATGCTCCTGGCGTTTGTGCTGAAGATCGTGCTGAGCATGACTTTCATCATGATCCTGCTGCGCCTGATCGATTTCTTCGCGCTCATCCTCGAACAAAAAGCCGGCCTCACAAACGACAAAACCGACGACCAGTTCGTCATATTCTTCCGCGATTTCTTCAAAGCCATCGTGTACATCATCGGGGCGATGATCCTTATCAACATCCTTTTCGGAAAAGAACTGGTCAACAAGCTGGTAGCTGGTCTTGGCATCGGTGCGGCGGCCCTCGCACTCGCCGCCAAGGAAAGCATCGAGAACCTCATCGGTTCGTTCATCATCTTCTCCGACAAACCTTTCCGTGTAGGCGACAGCGTTAAAGTTGACAATATAACCGGAACGGTGGAAAAGATCGGGCTGCGCAGCACGCGCATCCGCACGCTGGAGAAAACGTTCGTGACGGTGCCGAATAAGAAAATGGTGGACAGCGTGCTGGACAACCTTTCGCTCCGCACGCAGCAGCGCGTGGCGCAGAAGCTGGAACTGTCGGGCGATACGCCTCCCGGCCCCGTGCTCGCCGTGGTGAAAGACATCCAGGCATATCTCGGCAAACAGCGCGAGGTGGAAGCTGGTTTCAACGTGAACCTGCACGATTTCGGGAAAGATTCCCTCATGCTGCAGATCATTTATATGACAAACATCCTCGAAGGCATACCGTACCTGGAATTGCGCGAACGCGTGAACCTGGAAATGCTCGCCATCCTGGAAAAACATGGCGTCCGCCTGGCAACCAGGGAAGCCGGCGCCGCTTGATGCCTGAATCAATAAAAAATCCCCCCATGGCCAGGCCGCGGGGGGATTTTTCGTTCTATGGAAATATCTACTTCGCGTTCATTTTCATGAGAATCTGCGCCAGGTCGTCTTCCACGGTGTTCTGTGCAGCGCCGGCAATGCGGCCTTCTTCTTTCCCATCGCGCATCACGAGGATGGCGGGAAATTTCTTCACTTTGTAACCATCGGCTTTGGCATCGCCGGTGGCGCCGGAACCATCAACAGCGTACATATGAATGCTTTCTTCCGGAACGCTGGACAGGATCATCACTTTATAGAACTCGGAAAGCAGCTTGCGGCTGGCTTCGTCGGAAGGGTTTACCAGGGCCACCAGCTGAATTTTGTCCTTATTGGACTTGATATAATTAACCATGGTGGAGTTGGCGTTGTAGCGGTTGATACCGGTATGGAACCAGGCGTAGGAAGAATCGTTGACGAGCTGTTTCATATCGAACTTGCCTTTGAGCGGCTGACTCTGGGCCATGGTCACGGTTGACAGCAACAATCCGCATCCCAGTAAAATGGTTTGTAAACGCATAATGTCCTATGTTTTATAATTGATCTTTTAACTCCGTTAAGAACGTCCTCACTTTTTCGAGGGACTTGACCATTTCGAAGTTGCGGGAAGCGATGCGCTTGTCTTCCCGGAGCTTCTGTTTGGCGCCTTCGATGGTGTACTTTCTTTCGCGCAGCAGGTGGTAGATGAGTTTGAGGTGCTGGATATCTTCTTGTCTGAAGAGGCGGTCTCCTTTCCGGTTTTTTTTCGGCTGGAGGATATCGAACTCATTTTCCCAGTAGCGGATGAGCGAGGTATTGACGCGGAACATACCGGCTACTTCGCTGATCGAATAGTACTGTTTGTCGAGGGTTAGTTTTTCCAGTTCCTGGATGACGTGCGGATCACCGGACAGCTCTTTAAGACTTTTGCGGCCCCGTTTTTTGCCCTTTACCGGAGCTTCGCCAGCAGGAAGCGGAGCTCCCGGCGCCGGAGGGGCGCCGTTTTCCAACCCGGGCTCGCCGGGCGCTGGCTGTTTTACGGTCGGGGGCTGCGGCGGGAGGCCGAATAAGTCCAGTTGCTGCATCATAACCGAAACTAATTGATAATGAAAAAGATTACGGATACAATATTACGGAATCCATCCCATGAACTGAACCGCCATTTCCTTCAATAATCATTCCATTAATCGAAAGACTGGTTGCCGGAGCGGGCGATCTTCAGCATGCGGTCGAACTCCTCGGGAGTAAGATCATTATAAAAGAAGTAGACCGGATCCACTTTCACGCCGTTCTTCATCACTTCGTAATGGCAGTGCGGGCCGGTGGATTTACCGGTGCTGCCCACCCATCCGAGGATGTCGCCGCGCTTGACGGACTGCCCGCGCTTGGCTTTGATGCGCACCATGTGGCCGTAAAGGGATTTGTAACCATATCCGTGGTTCACCACCACGTGGTTGCCGTATCCGACGTCGCTGAGGCTGGCTTCTTCGATGACGCCGTCGCCGGTAGCGTAGATCGGCGTGCCGGAAGGAGCGGTGAAGTCGAGGCCGGAGTGGAATTTCACGGTTTTATAGATGGGGTCGATGCGGTAACCGAAGCCGGACGCGATCCGGTCGAGGTCTTTGTTCGCCACCGGCTGAATGGCGGGGATCGACGCGAGCATTTTTTGTTTGTTCTTGATAAGATCTTCGATCTGGAGGTAGGATTTTTCCTGGAGCGCCACGCGGGAGGCGATTTCGCCCAGCAATTTGCGCGTAGCGGCGATGATCTCGCTTTCGGGTTTGACGGAAAGGGCCAGGTTTTCTTTCGTCTTCTCGTCTTGTCCGGCCCTCACGCTATCAGGGATGGGGGCCGCTTCGAAGATGACGCGGTAGATTTCGTTGTCGCGGTGCTGGAGCTCGCCGAGCTGGGATTTGAGTTCCTTTACCTGGTCTTGCAGGTTGCCGTATTCTTCCTGCATGTTATCCAGGTCGCGGCGGAGCATCGTTTCCTTCGGGGAATCGAGGAAGCGGTAGGAAACGGTGAGGAACAGGATGCCGGTCACGATGGCGGCCGACAGGAAGCCGAGGATCCGGAGGATTTTCACCTTCACGGACACTACGAGCTTTTCGTATTTCAGCGTTTGAGTGTTATAAAAATACTTGACTTTCTTCATGCACCTTTAAGGGTTGATAGCAGCGAACCATAGAACGCCCCCCGTTAAAATTTATTATGAGCCTGACCAGGCCCGGTTTTTCCCCGGAAAATGGCGATTAGCTAGTTATGATTATTTCGATATTTTTGCACCGCATTCCACCTTGCGCTTAAAAATTGAAAGGGTTTTTGCCGTGGGTCCGCAAACCTAAGCGAAATAGGCTAAAACGTCAACCTTTTGAACAAATTAACACCAATTTCAGGACGGATGCAATTATAACTATAAAATCAGATATTAATACCGACTAATATTTTATGACCGCAGCCCAGATCAGGCAACAGTTCCTGGATTTTTTCGCCTCTAAGGGTCATCACATCGTCCCTTCGGCGCCGATCGTAGTGAAAAACGACCCCACCCTGCTGTTCACCAACGCGGGGATGAACCAGTTTAAAGACATCTTCCTCGGCAACAAGCCGGCGCAGTGGTCCCGCGTGGCGGACACCCAGAAGTGCCTCCGTGTGAGCGGCAAGCATAACGACCTGGAAGAAGTGGGGATCGACACCTATCACCACACCATGTTCGAAATGCTCGGGAACTGGAGCTTCGGGGATTATTTCAAGGAGGATGCCATCGCCTGGAGCTGGGAGCTGCTGACGGAAGTGTACAAACTGCCGAAAGACCGCCTGTACGTGACCGTTTTCGAAGGCGATGCCTCCGAGAACCTGCCGGCTGACACGGAAGCCCTGGAATTCTGGAAGCGCCATATCGCGGAGGACCGCATCCTCATGGGCAACAAAAAAGATAATTTCTGGGAGATGGGCGACACCGGCCCCTGCGGACCTTGCACCGAAATCCACGTCGACTGCCGGACGGAAGCCGAAAAAGCCGCCGTTCCGGGGAAGGACCTCGTGAACAACGACCATCCGCAGGTGATCGAGATCTGGAATAACGTATTCATGCAGTTCAACCGCATGAAAGACCGTTCCCTCGTTCCCCTTCCCGCCAAACACGTAGATACCGGGATGGGCTTTGAGCGCCTGGTAAGGGTGCTTCAGGGCAAGCAATCCAACTACGACACCGACGTGTTCATGCCCCTCATCCATGCCACGGAGAAACTCTGCGGCAAAAAATACGGTGAAACCGAAAAAACGGACATCGCCTTCCGCGTGATCGCCGACCACATCCGCGCCATCTGCTTCACCATTGCAGACGGCCAGCTGCCCGCCAACAACGGCGCCGGCTACGTGATCCGCCGCATCCTCCGCAGGGCTGTTCGCTACTACTTCTCCTTCCTTGACGTGAAGAAGCCGCTTCTCCATGAACTGGTGCCCGCGCTCGCGGAAGAATTCAAGACCGTTTTCCCGGAACTGGCCAACCAGCTGGATTTCGTGAAGAAAGTGGTGTTTGAAGAAGAAAATGGCTTCCTCCGCACCCTGGAAAGCGGGCTTGGCCGCCTGGAGGCCATTACCGCCAGCGGGCATAAAACCATCGAAGGCGCCGTGGCATTCGAACTGTACGATACTTTCGGCTTCCCGATCGACCTCACCATGCTCATCGCTTCCGAAAAAGGATTCAAAGTGGATGAGGCTGGGTTTACCGCGGAGCTACAGAAACAAAAAGACCGCTCCCGCGCCGCCACCAAGCTCGACATGGGCGACTGGTCGATCCTTGACGAACAACCTTCCGGAATTTTCATCGGCTACACCGAGCTGGCCGCCGATGCTAAAGTGCTGAAATACCGCAAAATCACGGCAAAAGGCAAAGACCAATACCAGATCGTGCTGGACAAAACCCCCTTCTACGCTGAATCCGGCGGGCAGGTGGGCGACACCGGCACACTGTATTTCGGCTCCGAAGCCATCGCCGTTACCGATACCAAAAAAGAAAACGACCTCATCGTACATTTCACCGACTCCCTCCCGGCACATCCGGAAGCAGCCGTGAAAGCCGAAGTGGACGCCGATAAACGCAGGGACATTGCCCGCCACCACTCCGCCACACACCTCCTGCACGCCGCGCTCCGCCTGATTTTGGGCACGCACGTGGCGCAGAAAGGCTCGCTGGTGAATGCGGATTACCTCCGCTTCGACTTCTCGCACTTCGCAAAAGTGACCGATGAGGAACTGGCAGCCATCGAAACGATCGTTAACCAGAAGATCCGCGAGAACATTCCCGTTATCATCCGCGAAATGCCCCGCGACGCCGCGATGGAACTCGGCGCTATGGCGCTTTTCGGCGAGAAGTACGGCGAAACCGTTCGCGTGGTGACCATCGACCCTTCTTATTCCCTGGAGCTCTGCGGCGGCACCCACGTGGGCCATACCGGCGAGCTCGGCCTCTTCAAATTCCTCTCCGAAGGCGCGGTAGCGGCCGGTGTGAGAAGGGTGGAAGCCGTAACCGGCGCAAAAGCGGAAGCTTATGTGAATGAACAGATCGCGCAGCTGAAAGAAGTGAAAGCCGCCATCAAAAACCCGAAAGAGCCCGCCAAAGCCGTGGAAACGCTCGTAGCCGAGAAAGCCGCCCTCGAAAAGCAGCTCGCGGCTATCGAGCTGAAGCAGGTGCAACAGGGCGCGGCAGCGCTCCCCCGGCAGGCGGTTTCCGTGAATGGCGTGCAGTTCCTCGGCACCGTGCTGGAAGTTTCCAGCGGCGACATGCTGCGGCAATACGCCCTCGCGCTGAAAGACCTTCTCACAGCGCCCTTCGCAGCAGTGCTCTGCGCCAACGCAGGCGGCAAAGCGCAGGTGGTAGTCCTCCTGTCCGACGATCTCGCGAAAGACAAAGGCCTCAATGCGCAGAAGATCATCAGAGAACAGGTAGCCGGCCTCATCAAAGGAGGAGGAGGCGGCCAGCCCACACTGGCAACAGCCGGCGGGCAAGATGCCAGTCAGTTCGCTGCCGTGATTGAAAAAGTGAAAAGCATCCTCTAAATAGAAAGGCTCCTCCGGGAGCCTTTTTTTTAACATTCCCTTATCGTCCCCTGCCCTTTTTTAACATTTTTTTACCCGCTCCCGCGCTTACATTTGCCCTGTCACAAAAACACCGACGACATATGCGCAAACTTCTTTTTTCCGGCAGCTCGCTTCTCCTCGCCTTTACCCTGGCTTCGACCGCGGTATCCGCCCAGGACGCCCGTAGCCAGAAGCTGGGAGAATACGATGAAATCATCATCAAGCGTAAAGGCGAAGCAAAAGACGCGAAAGTGACGGTTGAGATCAAAGACGGCGAAGTGCTCGTAGACGGCAAGCCCATCCGCGATTACCAGGGAGAGAATATCTCTGTAAAACGCCGCGTCGTTACGCCCCGCAACGGCAATTTCCCGGACGAAGCGCCGGCTTTCTCATTTGAAAACGACATCCGGCCCGGTCCGGCGGTTTTAGGCGTGATCACGGAGAAATCATCCGCTGAAGGCGCAACGGTTACGGAAGTAGCCGAAAACAGCGCGGCGGCCAAAGCAGGCCTCAAAACCGGCGACGTGATCACCAAAATCAACGACACGAAGATCACCGAGCCCCAGGAGCTGTTCGAAACCATCGGCAAACTCCAGCCCGGCAACGAAGTGACCGTAACCTATTTACGCGATAAAAAAGAACAGAAAGCCAAAGCCACCCTCATGCCGCGCAATAGCGCCGAAGACGAGATGCGGGGCCGCCGCTTCCGGACGCCGCGCATGCCCGACGAGCCCCGGACATTCACCATGCCCCGCGGCTTCGACGAGCTCTTCAACCCGAACGCCCAACCCAAACTGGGCCTCCAGGTGCAAGACCGTGAAGAAAACGACGGCGCCACCGTACAGTCCGTGGAACCGGGCTCAACGGCAGAGAAAGCGGGCTTCAAAAACGGCGATATCATCCTTTCCTTAGACGGAAAACCGGTGAAAAACGCCCGCGAAGTTTCCACAGGATACCGCGAAGCGAAAGATAAATCCACCCTCACGTTCGGTATCCGCCGCAACGGCAAATCCGAGACGCTGACGGTGAAAGTGCCGCGCAAGCTGCGCTCCGAAAATTTGTAAACAGTAAGGCAGATATAGTTTAAGTGTAAAGCAAAGAGAAGCGGCCCGGGTTCATCCCGGGCCGTTTTATTACTGTTTGTCATTGGGCTGCCACGACCGGATGAACGATCCCAACTGCGATATCCTTTCATCGACGACAGACATCTGCACCATCAACCGCTTCCTTCGTAACGTCGCTTTTTGACTTTCAGTAAGATTAGCATTTTTGAGAAGCTCATCTATCTCGGAAATAATCGTCCCTTTCTTTCTGTCTGTCCAGAAATTCTTTATCCACTGCAATACAAGCGGGTTACAAACAGACCACAGGAATTTGATAATGAGCGTGACGGGTGGAGCTATCATAAAAAGGTAACTTTTAAATGAATGCTCATCCGGTAATTGCTGCGCAAGGTTAACCAACGCGATCCCCCCGCTCGCCCCAACCAAACTATCCAATCTAATTGAAAAAGCTGGAAGGAGATTCGGGCGTGATGCAGAATGCTCCATCTGTCATTACTTTTCTTCCAATAAAACATCCAGGAATGCGATCATTGCGTCCGCATCATGTTTTCTAAAATCCAGTTCTACTTTCCTACCTGTTTTACTGACGATGGTTAGTTTCCTGGTGGGCTTGAAAACAAAAATCAAACTATGGATCACGAAAATCAGGATGGGGGCAAAAAACAATGTCGATCCGATGATCAAACCGTAATCATATACTGTCATAAAATTTGCATTAAAATGAAGACTGTTTTTTACACCGACAGGGTTAAATCAAACTAAAAATTTTCTGTAAAAATTTAAATTGTGAACCACAATCGGCGACAAAGCGATAGCCGCGAAGGTGATCAATAAGATTTGGTTTGTGGTCATATGAATTGATTTAATAGTTCAATTCAATAGTAACAATTCTCCAAACGCAAAACTTTTTCGCCACCTTTTTTTATGAAAAATTGGAAGGGAAAATCTCGCATTATTTCTGCATCATTTTCAACACCTTCAGCTTATTGCCGAACGGCGGGTATTTCACCGGAACATCCAGCCAGGTGCCGGTTTTCATCACGCCTTTGATGTGTGAGAACTCATCGAAACTGAAGCGCCCGTGATAGCGCCCCATACCGCTGGGGCCGATGCCGCCGAAAGGCATTTCCAGGTTCGTGAAATGAACAAGCGTGTTGTTGATGCACCCGCCGCCGAACGCAATTTTATCGATGAAGGTTTGCGCGGTGCGCGCACTTTTTGTGAAGATGTAAAGCGATAATGGATAAGGATTGGATGCGATCATTTTGACGGCTTCCGCAGTGTCGTTGTAAGGAATCACCGGCAGGACGGGCCCGAAAATTTCCTCCTGCATCACCTTCGCTCCCGGCTTGATATCAGTCAGGATCGTAGGCGCGATATATTTATCGGCACGGTCGGTTTGCCCGCCGGAGAAAACGTTCCCTTCGCCCAGGTACCCCGAAAGGCGGTCGAACTGCCGCTCGTTGATGATCCGTGGGTAGTCGCCACTTTTCGATGGATCGTCGCCATAAAACTGCTTCACCGCATCGCGCAGGTGCTCCAGCAATTCGGGCATGATCTTTTTGTCCGCCAGCACGTAATCCGGCGCAATGCACGTTTGTCCCGCGTTCCAGCATTTCCCCCAGACGATCCGCTTTGCCGCGGTTTTAATATCCGCGCGGGCGTCTACCACGCAGGGGCTTTTACCGCCCAGCTCCAGCGTAACGGGCGTCAGGTGCGGCGCGGCCATTTCAAGGATCTTGCGGCCCACGGGGATGCTGCCGGTAAAAAACACATGGTCGAAGCGGTGGGCCATGATTTCGGGGACCACCGTGGCCCCGTCGCCCGTGACGGTCGCAACGTGCTCCGGCGCAAAGGCGTCAGCGATCACTGTAGCCACCACCGCTTCCGTGGCGGGCGCCAGCTCGGAGGGCTTCACGATGGCGCAGTTGCCCGCCGCTACGGCCCCGATGAGCGGGTTCACCACCAGCTGGAAAGGGTAATTCCAGGGGCCGATGAGGAGCGTCAGCCCTTTCGGTTCCCTGTACACCGTGCTGGAGGACGGGTAATGCATCAGCGGGGAACTGACGGGCTGGGGGCGCATCCATTGGCGGAGATTGGTCAGCGTATGGTCGATTTCGTCGTACAACAGCCCTACTTCGCTGGCAAATGCCTCTACCGGCGCCTTGCGGAGATCCTCATTCAGGGCCGCCAGGATATCGTTTTCATGCCTTTTGAGGGATTTTTTCAGCTTCTTGAGCGCCGATTTGCGGAACGACAGGGAGCGGGTGGCGCCGGAGTCGAAAAATGCGCGCTGGGACTGGTGTATGTCTTGAATAGCAGCCATAGGGTGATTGTTGGATATACAATTTCGTGAAAATTCCCTGCTTTTTTGCAGTTTGAATATCTTTGTACGAATCAGCAGTGATATCAACTTATGAGCGCGAGCATCGATTATAACAAATATGAAGCGGTAATTGGCCTGGAAGTGCATGCCCAGCTGCTGACAGCCAGTAAATTGTTCAGCAGGGATTCCGCTGCCTTCGGCGGCCAGCCCAACACCCATATCAGTCCTGTAACGCTGGGCCACCCCGGCACCCTGCCCTTCATGAACCGCAAAGCGGTGGAACTGGCCATCAGGCTGGGGTTCGCCTGCCATTGCGCCATCGAGAAAGAGAACTTTTTTGCCCGTAAAAACTATTTCTACCCGGACCTTCCGAAAGGATACCAGGTCAGCCAGCACACCGCTCCCATCTGCGTGGGCGGGTATGTGCCGATTTCGGTGGATGGCCAGTCGCGCAATGTGCAGCTGAACCGCATCCACCTGGAGGAAGACGCCGGGAAGTCGCTGCACGACCAGGACCCCTCCAATTCCATGATCGATTATAACCGCGCGGGCGTTCCCCTCGTGGAGATCGTGACCGAGCCCGACCTCAGCTCGGCCGACGAGGCGTACGCCTACCTCACGGAGCTCCGCCGCCTGGTGCGCTGGCTCGATGTGTGCGACGGCAACATGGAAGAGGGATCGATGCGCTGCGACGCCAACATTTCCATCCGCCCGAAGGGCGACACCAACCTCGGCACCAAGGTGGAAGTGAAGAACATGAACTCCATCCGCAACGTGAAGCGCGCCATAGAAAACGAGATCAAACGCCAGATTGAGCTGGTGGAATCCGGCGGTACCATTACCCAGGAAACCCGCAGCTTCGACGCCTCCAACGGCGGCTCGTTCTCCCTCCGCTCGAAGGAAGAGGCCAACGATTACCGGTATTTCCCCGAGCCCGACCTGGCGCCTTTCCGGCTGACAGACGGCTTCCTCGACCAGGTGCGCCGCTCGCTGCCGGAGCTCCCGGAAGAAAAGGTGGCCCGCTATACCAGTCAGCTGGGCCTTCGCGAGTACGATGCCCGGGTTATCTGCGACGACCGCGACACCACTATATATTTCGAAGCGCTGATGGCCGAAACGCCCCATTCGCAGGCTGCTTCCAACTGGATGCTCGGCCCCGTGAAATCGTGGCTCAACGAGCGCAATGCTTCCATCTCCGAATTCCCCGTTTCCCCGGCATCCCTGGCCGCGCTCATCGCGCTGATCCAGGATGGCAAGGTGAACTTTTCCATCGCCTCCTCCCGTATCATGCCCGCCATGATCGAACAACCCGGCAAAACGCCGCTGGAAGTGGCTACGGCCCTCAATCTCATCCAGGAAACCGATGCCGGCAGCATTTTACCGGTTATTGATGCGGTCCTGGAGAAATTCCCGGCTAAAGTGGCCGAATTCAGGTCAGGAAAAAAAGGCCTGATCGGCATGTTCGTGGGCGAAGTGATGAAAATGAGCGGCGGAAAGGCAGATCCCAAGCTGACCAACGAGTTGTTGCTCAAGCGCCTCAACGGGTAAGCGCACCAACGCACCATTCATCCCTGTCGTCTCCCGCTGGTCCGCATACCGCAGGGAAATGACCCTTTCAGGGGATGCCATACTTCCGCCGGCTATATAATTTTAACATTTACTGCAATCCCTTCCGGGGATTTAGGACTATTTTTGATTGAAATACCAATAAAAGAAAAGCCCATGAAACAATTTGCGATTTGGCTGACGGGAGCGGCCGCCTTATTTATGGCAAGCTGCGACAGTCACACGGAGAAAGGCGCGTTCAAGATCGATGTGCAGCTGGCGAATACTCCCCTGGAAAAAGTGTACCTGGAAGAAGTGATGGAAAGCTCCACCAAAATCGTGGATACCACCGCCGTAAAAGACGCTTCCGGCAAGATCACGCTCGAAGGCATGGTGCCGGAGCAGGGCCTTTACGCCATCCGTTTCGAGAGCGGTAAGTATATTTTCCTCGCGCTCGACGCCGGCGACATGAGCATCACCGGTGATTACAACGATCTCGAGAAAATCCAGGTGAAAGGTTCGGAAGCGACCACCGAAATCCTCCAGCTCCTGAAATACTACAGCGAAAAATCGCAGACCCTCAGCAAGGAAATGCAGGCGATCGACAGCCTTCGTATGGCTCAAACGCCCGACAGCGTGCTGGACGCCCGCCGCCTCGCCATGGAGCAGGAAACCAGGAACTTCCGCGAGCACTTCCTCGCAGCGGCCCGCTCTTCCCGCAACCCCGTTCCCGCGGTATTCGCCATGGAACTGGCAGGGTTTGAAGACGCCGCCGACCGGATCGCCCATAAAAAAGATTTCCAGGATATCGCCAAGCGGTTCCCCGATAACGGATTCGTGAAAAACACCCTCGCCGGCCTCACTGCCCTGGAGCAGGGCGCCGGCGAAGAAACGAGCGCAGGCCCGGCTTCCATGATCGGACAGGTGGCGCCCGACTTTGTGCTGCCCGATCCTTCCGGCAAGCAAATCCATCTCAGCTCCTTCAAGGGAAAATACGTACTGGTTGATTTCTGGGCCAGCTGGTGCGGCCCCTGCCGTCAGGAAAACCCCAATGTGGTGGCTGCCTACAATCAATACAAGAATAAAAACTTCACCATCCTCGGCGTATCGCTCGACAAGGAAAAGGCCAACTGGCTGAAAGCGATCTCCGACGACCAGCTGACCTGGACGCATGTGAGCGACCTGAAGTTCTGGGAATCCTCCGTTGTTCCGTTATACGGCATCAACGCGATCCCGACGAACATCCTGGTAGACCCTGCGGGCAAGATCATCGCCGCCAACCTGCGTGGCAGCGCGCTGGAAAGCAAGCTCGCTGAAGTGTTGAAATAAGATATTTACAGCATTGCTGGAAAAAACAGAGGAGCCTCCGCGCGGGGGCTCCTCTGTTTTTTTATTGCGTTCTTTCCTGCTATCAATCATAGCCGGGGTTCTGCCCTAGGCTCGTGTTCTGCTGGGTTTCCTGGAAGGGAATCGGCCAGGGCGTGAGGTTGTCGTTCCAATCCTGCTCGGGCTGGAAAGCTCCACGGGCGGGAATGTTTCGTTTGGTGCGGACGAAATCAATCATCCCGAAACCTTCAAACGCCAGCTCGATCCTCCTTTCGTTCAGGATGAGATCGATGAGCGCCTGCTTGGAGGCCGGTAACGGCAGCAACGCAGCATCTGAACGGTCGCGGATTTCGTTGATGATATCGAGCGCTTCCTGGCTAACACCGGCGTTTATCCGCGCCAGGGCTTCTGCTTTGTTCAGCAGCACTTCGGCGTGGCGCAGGATGGGCACCCAGGAATCGAAAGTTGTTTTTGCATACTTGCCGGTATACACGAAGTCACCGGAAGTGACGATCATATCCCCGATCTTACGTTTGTCGGTATCCGCGAAATTCGGGAGTTCGAGATAATCCGGGTTTATCGAAATATCCGCCCGGCCATTGGGGCTGTAGTGTTGCCCGATGGCGTTGTTGGTATTGGGGTTATCGCTCGTGTTCATGGCGATATTGAAGATGATCTCGGGCGTGGTTTCATAAGTAGGCCTGTTAAAATTCTCATATGGGTCGGCTGCAAGATCGTACCCTTCAGGAGACGCGATCACCCGGTCGGCAGCCGCGTCGGCCTGGGGCCAGTTGCCGGTCACGAGGTAAACGCGGGAGAGCAGCCCGTTGGCAGCCCCTTTCGTGGCCCGGGTGCGGGTAGCATACGCAGAGCCCCAATCGTCCGGCAAATCAGCGGCCGCATCGGTGAGATCCTGGATGATCTGGTCATACACCTGCTTTACAGTCGCCCTGGGCAATTTCCACTTCGGATCAAAAGCATCTCCGCCGGAAGTTGGCGCCGTAATCATCAGGGGCACGCCGGGATGGCTGGCGTCCGCGGTGTATCCATATGTCTGCGCATAAATATTGACCAGGTAATAAAATGTAAGCGCACGGCAGAATTTGGCTTCCGCATAATATACAGATGCCGCATCCGCGCCGATCACGCTTTCATTTGCCTGGAGATTGGCCATGAAATAATTGGCCTCGAAAATGGTACGGTAAGCACCCGTCCAGGCAGCCAAAACCGTCGCATTGTTCGACAGCAGGTTAAATGTGGGTATCTGCCCGAAATAGGCGGCCACACTGGCATCGTTACCGCGCTGATCGATGTAGATGAGCGCGCGCCCGCCGAGAAACTCCGCATTCTGCAATGCATTGTACAGGCCGAAAGCAGCCTTCTCAATACGCGCGGGAGTATTAAAAACGTCCTCAGGACCGATTGCCACATACGGGGCCTGTTCATCAACCTTTGAGCAGGAGCCGAACAATAGTAAGGTTCCAAAAGCAAGTGTTATGACCGGCCGGTAGATATATGTAAGATGTATTTTCTTCATGATGTTTAAGATTTAGATCAGAAGGATGCGTTTAAACCGACAGAAATTGTTCTTCCGAGGGGAACGCCGCGGTTATCTACACCGAATGCGATGTTCGCAGTACGGTTGGTGTTGATTTCAGGGTCTGCGCCGGAATATCCGGTAATTATCGCCAGGTTGTCGCCCGACACAAACAGCCGCAGGTTGCTCATACCCAATTTCTCGCGGATGCCCGGGAAGGAATATCCCAGGGATACGTTTTTCAGGCGGAGGTAGTCGCCCTTTTCCAGCCAGCGGGTGGAGGTTTGGGTAGAAATATTGTCACGGAGCACCAATTTGGGAACGTCCGTGTTTTTGTTCTCCGGCGTCCAGCGATCCTTGATCTCAACGAGGTTGTTATTCAGGAAATTCGTCATCAGGCCCTGCCTTGTAGCATTCAGGATATAGTTGCCGCCACTGAATTGAATCGCTACATTCAGCGTGAATCCTTTATAGGAAACCGTATTTTCCAACCCACCATACCAGGTAGGATATCCGGATTTCCCTTCGAGATAGTTTGCGTCGGCTGCAGTTACCGCCGTAACTGCCCTGCTGCCATCCGGGGTCGTCCAACGGTTGGCGGCAGCAGCCGTGTGGTTATACATTTTCGTTTCACCATCTTTGGAGCGGAACATGGCGTAGCCGGTTTCCGGGTTCACGCCTACCCAGTCGATCAAATACCAAACACCCAGCGGACGGCCTTCGCTGGCACGGTTGGAACCGCTCGGCATATCCAGTCCGCCAACAAGTTTCGTTACCCTGTTTTTCAGGAAAGTTACGTTCGCGGTAACGTTCCAGTCGATCGCCTTATTTGTGATCGGCGTACCACGTACCGTAAATTCAAAACCGCGGTTCCACATCTCGCCAATATTGGTGGTTACCGTGGCATTGGGAATACCTGTAGTCCGGAGCACCGGGGCGTCGAGCACGAGATCGTCCACATCATTATTGAAGTAATCAAATGTAAAGCCCAACCGGTTGTTGAAGAACCCTGCATCTAAACCGATATCCAGTTTCTTGGCCCGTTCCCAGCGGAGATTGGGGTCACCCATTTGCGAGGGCGTAAGACCGTTATCCTCCGTATACTGTCCACCGCCGTAAAGCGTCCGCCAGGCATACCGGGTAATTTTCGCATTACCCACCACGCCATAGCTGGCACGCAATTTCAATTCATCAATCCAGCCCACATTGTCTTTGATGAAATCCTCTTCCGACAGTCGCCAGCCAATGGAACCACCCGGGAAATACCCCCTGCGGTTATCTTCCCCGAAATCGGAGGAAGCATCTGCGCGAAACACGAATTCAGCATAATACTTGCTTGCATAGTTATACGCTATGCGGCCCAGATACGAGTCGAACGCCGTTGCTTCCTGGCCACCGCCTGTATAGGAATTTCCCTCACCGGCCGACAAGCCGTCATAGATGTATTTAAAATAGCTATCGGCGAGGTTGGCCTGCCCGGTATATAATTGGAAGTTGCGCTCATATTGATATTCCAACCCCGCCAAAACTGAGAGATTATGTTTTTCAGCAAAGGTTGTCGTATAGGTGGCCGTGTTCGTCCAGTTCCACAATTGGTTCTGCCAGAGGTTCTCCTGCACCAGGCCATTCAGGCCGAAACCATTGCCTGCCTGATCGGGGCCGCTGTATTGATCCTCGAAATTCTGGAGATAATCGACCCCGAGGCGTGAGGTGAGTTTCAGCCCTTTGATGGGAGTCAGTTCACCATACACATTTGCCAGGATCCTGCGCGTTTCGTTATCGTTGCGGCCGAGGTAAACGCTGCCCAGCGGGTGGAAGAACCGGTTCTGGCGTTCGCTAACCCTGTTGGCGCCGTTTCCCAGGTCGCGATTGCTCGGGGAAAGATAGTAACCGCTGTAATCCCCTGTGCTGTTGTACACCGGCACGTTCGGCGGCGCATTATAGCCGCCTATGGTGGAACCTGCGAGATAACCGTCGGAAAGCACCCCGTTATTCAACGCGCGGGATCCATACACACTCATACCAATTTTCAACCAGTTTTTGGGGGTAACATCGGCGTTGATCCTGGCGGAACCCCTGCGAAGGCGGTTCCCTACCAGGATACCATTCATATCGGCATATTCGGCAGAGCCGTACACCTGCGATTTCTCTGTACCGCCGCTAAAGGACACCTGGTGCGTTTGCTGGAAGCCCGTGCGGAAAATAACGTCGAGCCAGTTTGTTCTCTCCGGCCGGCCGTCACCGTTCTCATCGAAATCCGCCGCGATATCAGCAACTCCCGCATTACGCGATTTTTCATTCTGGATACCAGCGAACTCATCCCCGTTCAATAACTTGGGAGCCCTGCGCACCGTGGCCCAGGACAGCAGCGTATTATAATTGACGGTCATCGCTCCACGCTTGCCCTTTTTAGTGGTGATGATAATAACACCATTCGCGGCACGGGAACCATACAAAGCCGCGGCCGCTGCATCCTTCAGCACATCGACGCTTTCGATGTCGTTGGGATTGATGTCGGCCATCGGGTTATAACGCGTACCGTTCCCACTGTTGAACACGTTGGTATTCTCGGCTTCGTTGAGAATGATCCCGTCCAGGACAATGAGCGGGCCGTTCTTATTGGAAATCGAGTTCACCCCGCGGATACGGATGGCTACCGCATCGCCCAGCACGCCGGATTGCACGTTTACATTCACGCCGGCAGCCAGCCCGTCGAGCGCCTGGTCGAAGCTCTGGATCGGACGGTTATTGAATTGTACCGCGTCGATCTTGGAAGTGGACGCCGTTGCATCGCGCCGGTTAATGTCCACATAACCGGTTACCACTACTTCACTGAGCGTTTTGTCGTCGGGGCCCATGGAAACATTGAGCACGCCGCCGCCGGGAACGGGCAATTCCTGCGTGGCATAACCGATAAACGAGAATACCAGCACGTCGCCGCTGCCGGCCTCGATCCGGTATTCGCCCTGCGTGTTGGTAATCGTTCCTTTTGATGTGCCTTTAATGGAAATGGTCACGCCAGGTAGTGGTGACCCGTCTGCTTTATCGGTTACCTTGCCCGCGACTGGACGGGTTTGGGCCATAGCATGCCCGCAAAGTACGACCGATAAGAACAAAAGTAGTAACGTTCTTTTCATATCGATAGGATTTTGGTGATGAAACTGCGACAAATGAAATATGCAGGAAGGTTACAATCCGTCGATTTAGATTTTGTATTGGGCTATCGGAAATACTATTTCATCATAAGTTCAACTAGTGTACAATGCTCGATCAGGATTTTGAATTGGGCTGTTGAAATATTATTTCATTATGGGTCAATTAGGCTTACTGCTCGATTTAGATTATTGAATGCTTCCGCTTGCTGCAATAAAAGTAAATTACTGAAAAAAGGAATATTACGATCAATGAGATATAATGAGTACTTACGGAATTCCCATCAAACAGTTTGAATATCAATTCATAGAGTTAAATAATAAATGTGTTTAAGCCGACAAAATACTGGAATAATGAAATAGCCCGGAAAAGCGTGTATGCTTCCGGGCTATAGTGTCCGATCAATTATCATTACCCCAGCGGGCATTATTCATACAAAGGGTGCTGCCCGATATTTTTATTCGCCTGCAATTCCGCAAGCGGTATCGGCATAAAATAATTTCTTCGCGTATGCAATAAAGTTAAATCGCTTCCTCCTATCGCAATGATATCAGCCGGCAGGCGTACAATATCTTTTTTCCAACGGCGGAGGTCAAAATAACGATGGCCCTCGAACGCCAGCTCACGGAAACGCTCTTCTTCAATGGCAGTCATCGCCTGTGCCGTTGTGCTGAACGAATTGTGCACATAATTGCTGATACGCCGGCTGCGCAATGCCTGCATATCATCATTTGCCGAAGCGATATCCGGCCCCGCCTTGCGCGCCTGCGCCTCCGCATGGATCAGGTACATCTCCGACACGCGGAAAAGCTTTATATCCGTCAGGTTGTAATTCGCAGGCTGCCCGCCGGCATATTTCGTTACCGCCCAGCGCGTACCCGCAGGCGATGCATCCAGGTCTGCTATCCAGGAATGAAAACGGACATCGTTCACCGCATCAAACGCCCCGATCAATTTGAAAGATGGCGCAAGCAATACCATGCCGCCCGCGAGCCTGTAAAATGCGCCAAAACGCTCGTCTGCCGGTTCGCGCTTCAGTTTCCAGATTACCTCGTTACTCTGCGCATCCGTCCAGATTTCCGGGAACTGCGCGGCGGTTGCCAACGGCATTGCGCCGATCACTTCCTGCGAAGCGGCAATGGCGGCCGCCCAGTCCTGCTGGTATAAAGCCGTTCTGGCTTCTATCGCCAGCACCGCCAGCCGCGTAATCCGCGTTGCACTGCTCCAGGATGCCGGGATGAGCGCTTTTGCATCGCCCAGGTCTTTTCGGATCTGCGCAAACACCTCTCCTGTTGTATTTCGCGCAGGTTGGCCGGCCTGCGAAACCGTCATAATGGGTACGCCTGCGGAATCCGCCGCATAATCCACTGCATAATGCCGCAGCAGTTCGAGGTGGCAATAAGCACGAATGGCCAGCAACTCCCCTTTCAAACGATTCTTCCTTTCCACATCCGGCAATTCAGCATGAATGCCGTCGATAACGGCAAGGATACGATTCGCGCGGTCGATCGCCTGGTAATTGCCCTGCCATGCCGGCACCACGTTCGGCGTGGAGGCATCCTGCCGCCATTCGAATACCTGCACACCGTCGTTGCCGGTGTTTTCAAGCGGCATCATATTTTCATCCGAAATGAGGGAACTTATCTTTATCGACTGCCCGTTTAACGCCGCATACGCGCCGAGAACGCCCGTATTCACGTCGTCCACATCCCGGAACGCAACGGATGCGTCTTTAACACCGGCCGGCTTCACGTCCAGGTCCCCCAGGCAGGAAGCCGCCATCATCCAGGCTGCGAGCAAACTATATCTAAACATTAATTTCATCGGTCATTATTTAATCAGAACTGGATACAAACACCCGCTACCAGCGTGCGCGGCGACGGATACTCGAAAAATGCATTGGCGTTATTGTCTTCCGGATCAAATCCATTCCATTTCGTAAAAGTGAGCAGGTTCTGCCCCTGCACATACACCATCGCACCCTTCACCACCTTCAGCGGCGCAAGGCAATGCTCCGGCAGGGAATACGCGATCTGAACATTGCGCAACCGCAGGAACGATGCGTCCTGGATATGGGCGGACGAGAAAGTACGCGGACTGGTGATCGATGCTTCATTCGCACCGTCTCCCGGCTGGCGCCAGCGCTCCAGCCATCTTACCGACTGGTTGCTGAAGATGTTCCCGTTATTGTTCAGCGTGTAATAATCCATCGCGTTATAACGGTTGTAGCCGGATACGTAAGAGAAAAGCACATCGGCCGTCCAGCTCTTGTAACGCAGGCCGGTAGTAATGCCGCCGTAAATCTGGGGATCGTTGGAGCCGTAGCCGGCCACGCTCATGGAAGTAATGTTATAATTCTCCGTTTTGTTGCCGCTGCGGTCGTAGTAAAGCGCCTGCCCGGTCTGAGGGTCTACCCCGGCGTATTTTACGATGTAATGCGCGTTCACGGGAAGCCCCTCGCGGATGAGGAAAGTGCTTTTCTGATATTCGTTGGCGCCGCCGAGGCTGGTAACGCGGTTACGGTTATACGTAAAGTTGGCGCCGGCCGTCCAGGTCAGGTTTTTCGCGCGGATGATATCGCCGTTCAGGTCCAGCTCCACGCCGCGGTTGCGGATATTGCCGGCATTGATGCTGCGGGAAGTGAAACCGCTGGTCATCGACAGCTGTTCGTCCAGGAAGAAGCCTTTCGTAGCACGGTTGTAGAAATCGGCCACAAGGCGCAGGCGGTTGTCGAAGAAAGCCAGGTCGAGCCCCGCGTTCAGCATTTCTGTTTTCTCCCATTCGTAATCCGGGTTGCCGATGGCGGCGGGTGCGATGCCCGGCTGCCCGTCGTAGCGGGAAGGACCGTACCCAGATGCATAGGCGAAATACTGTGCCGGGGGCGCTGCGGAAGTACCGTAGCTGGCCCGGACGCGCAGGGTGTTGATCCAGCTTACGTTCTCCAGCCAGGGCAGGTCATACCCGGCGCCGACGGAGTAAAACGGCTGCCAGCGGTTCCTGGAAGGCAACGTCGACGAGCCGTCGTAACGATAGCTAAGGTTGAGGCTGAAGCGCTCGTCCAGCAGGTAGCGCACAAGCCCCACCCAGGAAGCCAACGCCCTGCCGGTCCGGTTACCGCCCACCTGCGGAATGAACCCGTTGATGGGAGATCCCGGCGTGGTGGCCGACAGCGTGCCGTCGAGCCCCGGCGTAAGCCCAAAACCCGTGGCTTTGAGATCCGACCATTTCAGCCGGTTGAATTCATAAAACCCGGCCACCACGAGGCGATGGCGCTCATGCAGCAATTTATCGTAAGTGATGCCTGCGGAAGATGTGAACTGGAAGAAGCGGGACATCATTTCCGAATGGCTCCCCTGCCCGCCCGCGGCGGCTCTCCCTGCATTGGAACCGGGCGCGGCGGAACGGATCTCGTTATTCTCCCTGAAATCCAGTCCCATATTGAAAGTGGCGTACAGCCAGTCGTTCACCTGGTACCGGAGCGCGGAGCTGAGCAAGCCTTTCAGTTGGTTCACGCGGTTGGTCGTAGTTTCCATCCGCTCCAGCGCGTCGGAACCCTCGCGGGTGTCGAACGTTCCGCCGAAATTGGATTTGTTGCCGCTATGCACGAGCACGCCGTTAATATAAGGCTGCTCATACGGCAGGGCATAATATATGGAGGCAAAGGGATTGGCGACGGAAGACGTTGCCTCGCCTTCAATGAGGTCGCTGCCGGTATAGCCAACGGCGGTATTGACGGACAGGCGCAGTTTTTTGCCAGTCGCGTCGAGGTTGGTGCGGAAGGTATAGCGGTCGAGGCCCGAGCGGTAGGCGATACCCTGCTGCGACAGGTAGCTGGCGGAGGAGTAGAACCTTACTTTATCGGTACCGCCGCTGGCGGATAATTCGTATTCATGGAAGGGCGCCGCATCGCGGAGGAAGTAATCCATCCAGTCGGTCTGAATATGGCCCAGGCTGTCGAGGATGGCTGCGTTGCGGGCCTTGGCGCTGGCGGGCAGGCCGGCGTTCGCGGGATTGGCGGCGGAGAAGATCCATCCCGCACCGATCGTTCTGCCAGTTTCTTTCCCCACTTCTTCTTCAAACTGCAATCTTTCCTTCGTGTTCATCATATCGAAGCGGCGGCGCGAAGCCTGCGAAATACCGTGACGGGTATTGAAAGAGAAGCGCACTTCGCCCTGCTGCCCCCTGCGGGTGGTGATGAGCACTACGCCGTTGGCGCCGCGGGAGCCATAGAGCGCCGTGGCGTTCGCATCTTTGAGTATACTGACGGATTCGAAGTCCGCCGGGTTCAGCCCCACGAACACGCCGCTTTCTACGGCGATGCCGTCTACGATGTACAAAGGCGCAGATGCGTTCATATCGGAGAGGTCTGCATTGGTGGCGGTGCCCCTGATCACCATGCGGGCGCCTGCGCCGGGTTGCCCGCTCCCTGCCGCCACGTACAGTCCGGGCGCGCGGCCCTGCAGCATCTGGTCGAAGGAGGCTATGGGCGCCTGTTGGAATTTATCCCCTGAAACAGTGGTCACCGCACCCGTGTATTGCTTACGTGTAGCGGTATTGTAACCGGAAATAACGACTTCGTCGAGAAGCCGTTTCGATGGAATAGCTGTGTCTGGCCGGTTGTCTGATGTCTGTGCAACGCCGGATATGCTGATGGCCGATACCAGCCATAGCGATAGCGTTTTTTTCATGAGATTTGCTTTTGTGTCTAATGCCCCTAGAGGATGTAACAGTTTACCCCCACAAGATACTGAAATTCAACTGATATCACAGTACACTTAAATGTGATTGGAAATTTGGCGGGATATTATATGAAAAAGCAAAAAAAAGCCGCTCCCGGAATGGGAGCGGCTTTTTTAATTATCGTGCTGCAGGACTTACTCGGCAACGTCCCACCAGAGACGTTGGCTGTTCGGCCTGTGCTTTACGTTGATGAATTCGCCGTTTGTATTGGCTTCCGTTTCCGGATAAGGCAAACGAACGGGGAACTTGCCGTCGAGGCGTTGCTGTACCGACAGGTTGAAGATATCGGGGAAACCGGTACGGCGCCATTCGGTCCAGGCTTCGAAAGTCTGCAAGCCATTCATGGCGTAATATTTCTGCGTAATGATCGCCTCGATCTGCGCTTCCAGCGTTCCGGGCCATTCGGCATCAGGTGCGTTGGCAATGTAAGCCGCGGCTTCCGAACCGATTTCATTGGCTTCGAAGCTGGCGGTGATCCCGTTGTTGAAAAGCGTTTGCGCGCTGCCGGCAGTGAACCAGCCGCGGGCGCGGGCTTCCGCCTGCAGGAAATAGCTTTCTGCTTCGGAGATCAGCACTACGGGAGCCAAAGCGGAGTTATTATCCGCACCGAGGCCACCGGTAGCGGCGCTGGGGAAGGAATAATCGAAATCCGGGGTATTGCGGAAGTCGCCCTGCACCCCACCTACGATGGTGTCCTCAACACCGTCCCAGGTTACCTTGGTATAGAGTTGCTCCAGGCGGGGGTCGTTATTCGCTTTCATGGCGTCCAGGAAAGTGGCGCTGGCTACGAGGTTCTGGGTTCTGCCAAGACCGAGGATTTCGGAGAACAGGGGGTTCTCGTTACCGCCGGAGGTAGCGTACTGGATCGCAGCGGAGGAGGTCAGCAGCGGTTCATCTGCCAGGGCTTCCACACCCGCCTCGGCACGCGCTTCGTCCACCTCGCTGATGCGGAGATAAGCACGCAGTTTCAAGGTGTTGGCGAAACGGATCCACTGTTCGATATTACCCTGGAAGATCAGGTCTTCGCTTCCCACCCTGTTGGGGCTGGAAGGATTCAGCATAGAAAGGCCGCGGTCGAGCCACATGAAAATGCTGTCGTAAACAACTTTCTGCGACTGGTACGGAACGTCCATGCTGGCGCCTTCGTTAAGCGCATCCTTTAAAGGCACATCGCCCCAGGCATCGGTGATCATTTGATAAGTGTAAGCCTTCATCACATAAGCAATAGCTGCATGCTGCGTCAGGCTGCCGGCATTTTCGATCACACGCTTGTAATCCTGAAGGGCGCCGGCGTACAAAATAGCCCAGGGATTGTTGGTGGTAGAAGGCTGGATGTTATACTGGTCGGTGGTACGGTATTGGCTTGAAAACGGGTTTTGCGTCCAATACTGCGACCACAAGCCCCCAATGATACCGAATTGGTTGGAGAGCACGTGCGCGGTAGCAGCCTGCCCGGAAGGCAACAGCAGCTTTACATCCGCAACTATGGGCTGGTTCGGACTTTCGTTTACATCCAGGAACTTACCGCAGCCCACCGCTGTTACGGCAATCGCAACAGTTAAAGCCACATTCTTTATATTCAATTTTCTCATTCTTCAAATTTTTAGTAACTGTTAAAAACTAACTTTCACGTTGAACCCAAAGTTCCGCAGAGAGGGTTGAGCAGAGAAGTCCAGGCCTTGTTCGTTAGATGAACCGCCGGAGTTCACTTCAGGATCCACATACTGGTTTTCCTTCGGTATCCACATGAACAGGTTGTTACCAAACAGCCCTACGGTTACGTCGCTAAAAATTCCTTTGTTCAGCATGCTTTTCGGGAAACGATAGCTCAGGTTTGCTTCGCGCAGTTTAACGAACGAACCATCCAATAAGTGCTGTCCCGGAGGTATCAGGTTGGGCCAGTAAGTTTCCATATCGTAGGGTTCCGTATTCGTGATGTATTTATTCGCATCGTTCGGATCTACGATAACTGAATTCGGGAACGGATGGGGTACGCGGCCGTTGGTTGTAGTTTCTTTCGAAACACCCACAAAGTCCATCAGGTCCTTCGTCCTGGAATAAAACATACCGCCCTGTTTGGTGTCGAACAGTAGGCCTAGTGTCCAGTTTTTATACTTGACGTTGGTACCCAGTGAGGCCATGTAATCCGGGTTATACGTTCCGAGATATACAGATGCCGGCGTCAGCAGCGGGAACCCTGAGTTGGGATCAACGATAACTCTTCCATCAGGCGTTTTCTGAATATCCTGGGCATAGAAGGTGCCATAAGGTTTACCCACTGCCGCTACGATAGACATACCGCCGAAGCCGCCCAGAACGATCTGGTCTACACCAGGCAACAGCGAAAGCACTTCGCTTTTGTTCTTGGTGTAAGTACCATACAATTCAACGCTCAGGCCGTAAGATGTCTGAATAGGCGTACCGCGCAGGGCAAGTTCCACACCCTTATTCTGAATGGAACCCGCATTCACCACTTTGGTAGTGTAACCGCTGGTAGCAGAAATCGGGATGCTCAGGATCTGGTCTTTAGACTTATTCTGATAGTAGGAGAAGTCTACGCTCAGCCTGTTCTTGAAGAAGCTCATCTCAGTACCCACCTCAAATGCGGTGGTGATCTCCGGTTTCAGGTCGGGGTTCCCGATCCTGTTGGACTGTGCCATGCCCGGAACGCCGTTGAGCGGGAAACGCGTGGCGCCGAAAGGCGCGAGGATGTTGGTACGGTCGTAGAAGGTATTCAGCAGATAAGGATCCGCATCATTACCCACCTGCGCCCAGCTGGCGCGGATCTTACCATATTCAAACCAATCGGAGATGGCTGCATCTTTCATCAGTTCGGTGAATACGAATGATGCGTTCACGCTCGGATAGAAGAAAGAGCGGTTGTTTTTCGGCAGTGTGGAAGACCAGTCGTTACGCGCAGTAAGACCTAAGAAGAGCAGGCTGCGGTAAGACATGTTGATGTCTGCGTACACACCGATGAGGCGGCGACGGGAGAAAGTGTTCACCGCGTCGATCGGGCCATTGGAGTTACCGAAGTTATACCATCCGGGTACTACGAGGCCGCCGGAAGGGTTGGTTTCAACGTCCGAAACATCGAATTGGCGCTGACGGATGTTATGGCCCAGCAGGATGCTGCCTTTGAAATCGGAGCTGAATTCATGCTCCGCGGTAATCATAAGGTCGTTCACGATCTCTGCCAGGTTGTAGATTTCCTCCTGGTATTTACCGGCTGCCACCTGGGTGTTTGCCGCCCTGCTGTAGTTTCCGGTAGTGTTGTCGGCCGGAGCGAAGCTGAATTTCGGGTATTTATACTTACGGCGGTCAGCATACACGTCGACGCCAAGGCGTTCAACAACGTTCAACCATGACAGGGGTTTCCAACCTACCTGGAAGTTACCGGTAATACGGTCAACAGCGTTTTCGTTGCGGTAGTTGGCCAGCTGCCAGTAAGGGTTCACGGTGTAAGCACCGTAATAGCCATACAAGGGGTTGCCTGCAGCATCGGAGATGTTACCGAAACTGTTGTAGGGATTGCTGAGGTCTTTCAGCGAAGTCAGGGGGATGTCGCGGGGCATCTGGATAACGGAGTTCCATACAGAACCGTCGCCCTGGCCGCCCTGCACCATGTTCGATTTGATTTTCGCGTAGTTGAAGTTTACGCTGGTCGACAGGTTGTGCGCGAGCTCGGCAGAACCGTTGAAACGCACGTTGTACCTGTTGTACGTGTCGGTATGGCCCGGCATTACCCCATCGGAATTCAGTGAATTGAGCGACAGGAAGTATGTCGATTTTTCACCGGCTCCGGAAAGCGCCAGGTTGTTGTTGGTAGCCATACCCATGTCGAAGAAGTTCTTTACGTTGTCTTCAATGGCGGAGTAAGGCTTTTCCTGGCGAACGCCGTTGATTTCCTGTCCCCAGGGTTGCATCTGGCCGTTAAAGGGCGCGCCCCAGCTCCAGTTCTCCTTGGGGTCATTAATGTAACCGCCGGCACCGTCGGAATAACCCTGACCGAATTCGTTCTGGTACTCGGGGATTTTCAGGATGGTAGAGAAAGTGTTTGCCGTATTGAACGAAACGTTCATTTTAGACTGGCCTTTCTTACCGGATTTTGTGGTGATGATCAAGGCACCGTTAGACGCACGCGAGCCGTACAGCGCGGCTGCCGCGGGGCCTTTCAGGATGTTTACGGACTCGATGTCGTCCGGCGAGATGTCGTTACCGCGGTTACCGAAATCTACGGAAGAACGGCTGTCGCCGCCGCCCATCAGGCCGCTGTTGTCGATGGGTACGCCATCTACTACGAGCAGTGCCTGGTTGTTACCGGAGATGGAAGAACCACCACGGAGTACGATACGGGTTGAGCTACCGGGAGCGGATGCAGTACCGGAAATGTTCAGACCGGGTACTTTACCGGTAAGGCCATTCAGCGCACTTACGCTCTGGCCTTTGGTCAGCTCTTCCGCCTTTACGGTCGGCGCAGCGAAACCGAGAGAACGCTTTTCTCTCCTGATGGCCTGGGCCGTAACAACAGTTTCTGTGAGATTCGTAACGTCTGCGGTAAGTACAACGTTAACTGTGGGGCCGGAGATTTTGGCCTCCTGATCGCGCATTCCAATGAATTTTACCACCAGCGCGTCTACACCATCGGGGACATTCAGTGAATAATCACCTTCTACGTTAGTAACGGTTCCGATATTCGTGCCTTTTGCGATAATAGTGGCACCGATGATCGGGGTTCCGTCTTCTGCCGCCGTCACCTTCCCTTTAATGGTTCGGCTCTGCGCCATTACCTGTCCCGATAGGCATACCAGGATCAGGAAAAGTGCGGTTAGACCTTTCCTCATAAGCATAATTTAGTTGTTTAACAGAATTTTAACAGACAAATATAAATTACTTAACTCTTTTGTAACGCAATTGGTTTGTAATTTTTTTGGTGGGGACATACATATTTTTTTGGTGAATACTTTTTTTTCCTGATAAGTTGAAAGAGTACAATAAGAAGAAAGTATATGGATATGTCGCCCGCATCCCTTGTCCCGGCTGGGTTATGACCAGGTACAAAAAGAAAAAGCAGGCGACAAGATTATCACCCGCTTATCATCAACCAAAATCTAAATCGAGATCTTTAGAATGGTTTTGATGCACCGCATCGCTGCAGCGCACAATATTTTTTATGCCAGATACACTGTTCGGTAAAGGTTTACATGCAGTTTCCCGATGAGACTTTGATCCACCTGTAACGACGGAATATCCGGACGCCAGGCGTTTTGCGAATCCTTTTTTCATAAGCGACAGACTTTGGTAGCGTAAAATTACTGGATTTCCGGTAATCTACGCAAACTGTCGCCCCCAACTAATTTGGGTCAAGATAAGTTCAACGGATAAGTCTTGAGAAGATTAAGTAACACTGCGTATAATTCTTCATGTCTGTAGTTGTATCGAAACTCACATTCTTTCAAATGGAGGTATGCTGTATTCCTGTTCAGTCCTTTAAATTTCGCCAGGCGGTGCTTCGTCAGCCCCCAGAACCCGTCCACATCATCCAGCGCATTCTTGCTGTCGGCTTCGTGATGCCCGTGCCCAAGGTGGTATAAACGATACTGGCTCAGGTCCACCACACCGTTGAACCGCCGGATCCGCTCCGCGCTCCCCACCGTTTCCAGCACCGACCGCCCGCGGGCAATCGCCTGGATCATAGAACGGCTCACATCCGGAAGAATCTCCGTGAAAACCTTGTTGTCGCTCTTGTAAATCCCGAATATCACCGGCTTTACAATGCGGTCAACATCCGTTTTAACGGCAACGGATATATCTTGCGGCTGATGGAGAGTTAGGTTACGGTGACCATAAGAAGCGGCCCCCGCTTGCTTTTCAGGTTGCAAAGACTCGCAGTACTTCACAATCTGCATCCGGATTTTCTTCAGGTAACTGTTGATCGTTACCCGGCTCACGCCACTGATGTTGGCGATCTGGGTGGCGGTTAAATCTTCGGAGAACAGCTTTAGTATCTCCTTAAATTTACGCTCAGACAAATGAGCGCCCTTTAGGAACTTATTTTTCATGGTACTAAGAGGATTAGAAATGGCACTCTAAACCTCTAACTTTTTCTCCGCTATATATAATGCTTTATTATAAACGGCGAATACCCCATGATGAACGCCCCCTACTAGATTATTTGGCCTCACTGCAATGAAAAACCCGTGGCAAGCGGCCACGGGTTTAATTCTAATGCCTTACAGATGCAAAATACTTATCTAGTGCGTTAAATCACAATACTGGTTAAACGGTCGTAAAACAGGATGAGCGTATCAGTCTTTCCGCTCGTCCAACCCGATTTCCTTCATCTCCAGGTCCGCCTCATCGTCCAGCGCCTTCCACAATTCCTTCTTCCGCGCCTTCTTCTGCAACGCCTTCTCCATCCACAACAACATCGCCGGCAGGATCGTCAGGTTCGTCACCATCGCCATCACCAGCGTCAGGCTCGTTAACCAGCCCAATGCCTTCGTACCCTGGAACTCCGAGAAACTGAATATCATAAAGCCCGCAAACAGGATCAGGGATGTGTAAATGATACTCAAACCCGTATCATTGATCGTATGCCTAACGGTAGCGGATATATCATAATTATTCAAAGGCAACTCCTGCTTGAAATTCACCAGGAAGCGGATCGTAACGTCGATGGCTATACCCAGCGCGATACTGAACACCAGTACGGTCGACGGCTTGATGGCGATATCCAGCCAGCCCATCACCCCGGCCGTTACCAGCAACGGGATGATATTGGGCACCAGCGAGATCACCAGCATCCGCCAGCTGCGGAACAGGTACAGCATGCAGAAGATGATCAGCACGAACGCCAGCAGGATGCTTTCCGCCAGCCCGTTGATGATGAAACGGCTGCCTTCCAGGAAAATGATGCTCGTACCGGTGAAGGTCACGTTATAATGCGCGGTGTCGAAGATACGGTCTACCTGCGGGCGCAGGGAATCCAGCAGCCGCGGCAGTTCCACGGAACCCACGTCGGCCATGTTCACGCTCATGCGCGCCACCTGGCGGGTGCTGTCCATAAACGAGGAAACGAGTTGGGTAAACACCGATTTATCCCCGTTCCCCTTCATGCGCAGGTATGGCGCCAGGAAGCCGATATCGAACTGGTTGGGCACCGTATAGTTAAGGCTGTCGCCGTTATAATACGCCTGTTTCGCGAATTTGATCCCTTCCGCCACCGACAGGGGCCTGGCGAAAGCGGGCTGCTCGGAGATGATCTTGCCCAGCTCATCGAGCTTTTCGAGGGTGCGCAGGTTCACGACGCCGTTCTTCTTCTTCGTATCCACCGCGATTTCCAGCGGCATTACGCCTTTGAAGCGCTGTTCGAAGAACTTCAGGTCGGTGTACAGTTTATCGCTTTTCGGAATATCGTCGACGATGAAGCCCACCGGCCGGAGGCGCGCCATCCCCACCGCGGCCAGCACCACCATGATCACCGTAAAGGCGTATACCCAGGGGCGGTAGTTGAACACGAGCCGGTTCAGGAACTCCAGCACCCAGCGGCAAACTTTGTTGTCGAGGTAACTGGTATGCTTCGTTTTCGGCGGGGGCAGGTAGCTCAGCACCGAGGGGAGGAAAATGAAGGAGATGAGGAAGATGAGCATGATATTCACGCCGGCAACCACCCCGAACTGCTTCAGGATCTCCGAATTGGTGAAGTAGAACACCCCGAAGCCAATCGCGGCCGTCAGGTTGGTGAACAGCGTCACGATGCCCATTTTTTGCACCATGCGCACGAGCGATTTCATCTTATCGCCATGCAGCGCGTATTCCGTATGGTATTTATTGAGGAAGTAGACGCAGTTGGGAATGCCGATTACCACGATCAATGGCGGTATCAGGCCCGTCAGCAACGTGATCTTATACCCGCAGAGCACGATCGTGCCTACGCTCCAGATCACCCCGATCGCCACCACGATCATGCTCATGAGCACGGCGCTGAACGAACGGAAGAACAGCAGCAGGATGAGCGCCGTCAGCACGAACGAAATGTACAGGAACATCTTCAGCTCGTCGGCCACCTTGGTCGCCATGATGGTCCGGATCATGGGAAGGCCGCTCAGCTTCACGTCCAGGTTATGTTTTTGCCCGAATGCTTCCGCGATCCGCTGGATGTTCTGCACTACCTCGATACGCCGTTTGGAGTTGAGGATTTCTTTGTTGATATGCACCGCCAGCAGGTAACTGTTGGAATTGGCGCTATAGAGCAGTCCTTTGTAGAAAGGCAGGGTATAGAAAACGTTCTTCAGGCTGTCGAGCTCCGCCTGCGTTTGCGGCAGGGGCTGGAAGAGCGGCACAGCCTTCAGCTTCCTGGTGCTGTCGTCTTTCACCAGGTTAACGGCCACGGGGATACTGAGCGTGTTTTCCACGGCGGGTACCTTGCGCAGGGCGTCGTTCATAGCTACATAATCACGGAAGAAATCCAGCTGGAAAAGTTTGTCGGTTTCAATACCAACTACCATCATATTGCCGTCTTCCCCGAACTGTTGCTTGAACTGCTGGTAGGTGAGCCATTTCGGGTTATCCCGCGGGATAGCGCCGGTGAACTCGTAAGAGAGTTCCACTTTGCTCGCGAAATAAGCCATGATGCCCGTTCCCAGAAACAACAAAGCCAGAAGCCACAAACGGAATTTCAAAACAAAAGCTGCCAGGCGCTGCCACATAGATGAGTCTAGATTTGTTTAAAGGCCATAAAGGTAACTATTCATGTCGATTAATGCATAAGAGATAATTCATAATTGTTACTTTTGAATCATGTTCCGCCGCTGGATATTTTTCTGTTTGATATTCATTTCCAACACATTAAGGTCGCAAAACATTCCGATCGGCCAATGGCGGGAGCATTTCCCGGCACGGCAGGCCATTGCCGTTACAGCCGGCGGCGGCGAAATTTTCTGCGCCACGGCGTACGGGCTCTTCTCTGTCTCCACCGGCGAACACGCCATCACCCGCTACGGCAAATCCACCGGCCTGCACGACGCCGGCATCTCCGCCATGGCCTGGCACGAAGGAACAGCTACCCTCGTCCTGGCTTACCGCAACGGCAATATCGATCTCCTGTCGGACGGCAGGGTGACCAACCTCCCCGAGGTGCTCCAGCGCCCCGGAGCGCCGGACAAAGCCGCCCGTTCCATCCTCATTACGGGCGACAAAGCCCTCCTCCCCCTGCCCTTCGGCATCATCGCCATCGACCTCCGCCGCCGGGAAATCACTGACACCTGGACGCCGGGCTTCCCCATCACTTCCGCCACCATCTTCCAAAACGATATCTACGCCGCCACGCCGCAAGGCGTCTTCCGCGCGCCGCTCACCGCGCCCAACCTGGCCGACCCCTCGTACTGGAACCCACTACCGCCGCTCCCCGCCCCCGCGCAACAACTGGCCGCCGGCAGAAACCTGGCCGCCCGCGTGCAGGACACCCTCTTCCGTTTTGGCAACGGCGCCTGGGAAAAGTGGATACATGACCGCGGCACGATCACTTTCCTGCAGTCCAACGGCAACATCCTGTTCGCTGGGCTCCCGGGCAAGGTGCTCCGCATCGACGGCATCGCCGAGACTACCTTCGCCCATAACCTCCTTGCCTCTCCCGCCGGCGCCGTTGAAACTGGCAATTCGCTTTGGCTGGCCGACCGCCGGAACGGCCTGACCCTCCATGAGAACAACACCTTCACTTCCCTCACGCCCGACGCCCCCGAAGGCACAGGCGCCGGGGCCCTGCTTGCTTACAACGGCGCAATCTGGGCCGCGTCCGGGAGCGTCAGCGATAACGGGACTCCTTCCGGCAACGCCCTCCCGCTTTCCGTGTTCCGGGAAGGCGAATGGGCGCAGACGGGGAAAGCAATCCCCGATGCCGTAGCCCTGGCGGCGGGGAACGGGAATGTGTATGCGGGGTCCTTTGGCGGAGGGGTCTCCACCTTCCGCGACGGCGCTTTAACCCTGGAAGAAAAGCCCCTGGGCCGGGAAAACTTCGCCGGGCTCGCGGCCGACGCGCAGGGCAACCTGTGGGCTTCCGCCTACGGCGCTTCGCAGCAACCGCTGCTCGTAAAGCAGCCCGGTGGCGGGTGGACCGGTCTCACTATCCCTTTCTCCCTTCCATCAAACGCTCTTTCCCAAATCCTCACCGACTTCAGCGATCAGCAATGGATCGTATCCCCGCAAGGCGGAGGCGTGGTCATCCTTCACCCCGGCGCAAACATTGCCGACTCCCGCGACGACCGCTGGAAACAGCTCCTTTCCGGCGCAGGCCGCGGCAACCTGCCATCTTCCCAGGTGTATTGCCTCGCGCAGGACCGCGATGGCTGGATATGGATCGGTACCGCCAGGGGCATCGGCGTGGTGCAATGCGCACCCGACATCATGGCCGCCAACGCCTGCGAGGCCTGGCTGCCGGTGGTGCGTACCGATAATTTCGCGGGATATTTATTTCAGAACGAACAGGTATTGACGATAGCCGTCGACGGCGCCAACCGCAAATGGGCCGGCACGCGGAACGGTGCGTGGCTGGTTAGTGCCGATGGTAGCCGGATACTGCAGCATTTCCATACCGGCAACAGCCCGCTGCCGCACAACACCGTTCACCGCATCGCCATCGATCCGGTTACGGGCGAAGTTTTCTTCGCCACGGAGGGAGGCCTTGTTTCCTGGCGCGGCGAAGCCACCGAAGGCAGCGAAACCCAGGAGGCCGGGCCACTCGTCTTTCCCAACCCCATACCCTCCGGCTACAGCGGCCCTGTCGCCATCCGCGGCCTCGTGCGCGATGCGTATGTCAAAATCACCGATGTAACGGGGAAACTGGTGTTCCAGACGCGGGCGCAGGGCGGCCAGGCCATCTGGAACGGGAAGGATTATACCGGGTTCAGGCCGCAGAGCGGGATCTACCTCGTTTTAGCCAGTGATGCTGAAGGGAAGGAAAAAATCGTGACGAAGCTGGTATTTATCCGCTGATAACCGATTTTTGCGGCATGTTGCACAAAACACCGGGCATCGTGCTCCGCACCGTCAAATATGGAGACACCAGCGTGATCCTGAGCATCTTCACGGAGCTGTTCGGGATACAGTCCTATATCGTGAACGGGGTCCGCTCATCCCGCCCGAAAGCGGCCAAGGGCAACATCCTCCAGCCCGGCAACATCCTCGATCTGGTGGTATATCACCACGAACAGAAAAACATCCAGCGGATTTCCGAATTCAAACCGGGACATATTTATACCACCATGCACGTGAACATCGTGAAAAACACGGTGGCGCTCTATCTCATCGAGTTATTGCAGAAATCCCTCCGGCAGCCGGAACCCGATCCCGAACTATACCACTTCACCGAAAAGGTGTTCCGCGCCCTCGATACCGAAAACACCGCCGTAGCAGCCAATCTGCCCCTGTTCTTCACCCTCCGCTTTGCTGCGCATCTCGGGTTCCATTTCGCGGGGCATTACTCGGAGTTCACGCCCTACCTCGATCTCGCGGAAGGCACTTATGTGGACCTGCCGCCGCACCACACCAATTATCTCGACGAAACCAACAGCCAGCTGACCGACAGGCTGCAGAATATCCACCACATCCCCGATCTCGAGCATGTGCTCATGAACAAGGAGCGCCGGCGCAACCTGCTGTACGCGTACCTGGATTTCTACAAGCTGCACCTCCCCGATTTCAAGGAACTGCACAGCCCGCCCATCCTGCACGAAATACTGGGTTAGGCTTCTTCCGTTTTGTAATATTTCAGTTCGGTAGTAGTGCCGTCGAACACGGCGTAGGAATGATAATTCAGCCAGTCGCCCAGGTTGATGTAGCGCGTATTGTCCGCCAGCCTGAGATCGAGCGGGAGGTGGCGGTGGCCGAAGATGAAGAAATCGAAATGTTCTTTCTGCAGGATCTCGCGCGAATAGATCGCCAGCCATTCTTCGTTTTCCCCGAGGAAGGTCTCCAGCTTCTCGCCGGTGGCGGCCCTGCTTTTCCGGCTCCAGTAGTTGGCCATGGAGATACCCCAGTTCGGCGGAATGCACGAAAACAGGAAACGGCAAACAGGATTGCGGAAGATTTTCTTTAGAAACTTGTACCCATGGTCGCCGGGGCCCAGACCGTCGCCATGGCCGATATAGAATTTCTTGCCGCCGATCTCGTATTGGCGCGGCTCGAAATAGACGGGGATTTCCAGTTCCTGCTCGAAGTAACCGTCCATCCACATGTCGTGGTTGCCGATGAAAACGGTGATCCCGATGCCTTTGTCGCGCAGTTCGGCGAGCTTGCCGAGCAGGCGGGTGTAGCCTTTGGGAACAACATGTTTGTATTCGAACCAGAAATCGAAGATATCGCCCACGAGGAAGATGTGTTGCGCATCGCGGGAAGCATCGTCGAGCCACTGCACGATCAGTTTCTCCCGCTGGCGGCTGCGGGCCATATCGGGGGCGCCGAGGTGGAAATCAGAAGCGAAGTATACACGTTTGCCAGGTGGCAGATGGATGTTCATGGTTCGTTATGAAATGTAAAATGCAAAAGTGATGAAATCCTTTTGCATTTTACATGTATCGTTATCTATTGTATGTGAAGTAGTTATTCATCGAGGAGGAAAACGTACACTTCCTTCGGCCCGTGCACCCCTACTACGAGTGTTTTCTCGATATCGGCGGTACGGCTGGGGCCGGTGGCGAAAGAAATCATCGAGGGCAGGTTGCCCTGGTATTTCTCTTTCATGCGCTGGATGCCATCTTTCACATCGAACACGAGCTGGTGGCTGAAAGCCACTACCAGGTGAACGGGTGCGAACACGGGCAGGGCCCTGCCCGAAGGCTGCGCCGCGCTCATGACGATGGAACCCGTGCGGGCCACCAGCATTTCGCAATCGGTGATGGCCGCGTCCATTTCCGTCATATCGCCTACGTTGAGGTAAGCGGGATTGAACGGCTGGAGGATGGCTTCCACGCCCGGCGTCTTGCAGTGAATGTGTTTCCACTCCTTGTTCTCCACGAGAGACTGGAGGTTGTCTGCCAGTTCTTCACGGGAAGAGCAGAAGATGAATTTGCCCTGCAGTTTGGAAAACTCTTCCGCGAACTTCAGTTCGAGGCCTTCGTGTTCCGTTTCGAATACGGAATTATTGCCTTCCGCATGCGGGAACGGGAGCTGTACGGGCTGGCTGAGCGCGTTGCGGACCCTTTTCAGGATGTTTTCTTTGGCGGGAGATACTTTCATGGTACTTAGTCCTGGTCTGTTGTTACGTTAGCCGGGGAAGGGTTCACGATGTCGGAAGGGTGAACGCCTTCCACACCGATACCTGCCTTGGTCGGGATATGTTCTTTGTGCGTATCGTACGGCCGTTTGCCGATGAGGCGTTCCAGGTCGTCTTTATACAGCACTTCTTTTTTCAACAGTTCTTCCGCCAGCAGTTTCACCTGGGGCAGCTTGTCGGTCAACAGCTGCTTGGTGCGCTGGTACGCTTTGTCGATCAGGATACGCACCTCATCGTCGATCATTTTCGCGGTTTCCTCGGAGTACGGTTTGGTGAACGATTGCTCGTTGTTCGGATCGTAGAAGGAAACGTTGCCCACTTTGTCGTTCATACCGTAGACGGTCACCATGGCATAAGCCATCCGGGTGATCACCTGCAGGTCGTTTTGCGCGCCGGTGGAGATCTTGCCGAACACGATATCCTCTACCGCACGGCCGCCAAGGGTCATGCAGATATCGTCCATCAGTTGTTCGGTGTTGTAGAGATATTGTTCTTTCGGGAGATACTGCGCGTACCCGAGCGCGGCAACGCCACGTGGCACGATGGTCACTTTCACGAGCGGGTTGGCATGTTCGAGATACCAGCCGCAGATGGCATGCCCGGCTTCGTGGTAGGCGATCACTTCTTTCTCTTCCGGAGAGATGATTTTGTTTTTCTTCTCGAGGCCGCCGATCACACGGTCGATGGCGTCGTTGAAATCTTCCATTTCCACTTCGTTCTTCCCTTTACGGGCGGCGATGAGTGCGGCTTCGTTACATACGTTGGCGATGTCCGCACCGGCGAAACCGGGGGTCATGGAAGCCAGCTTCTTGATGTCGAGGTTGGGCGACGTCTTGATGGGCTTCAGGTGTACGTTGAAGATATGTTCACGGCCGAAGAGATCGGGTTTGTCGATGGAGATCTGGCGGTCGAAACGGCCGGGGCGCAGCAGGGCGCTGTCCAGCACGTCGGGCCGGTTGGTGGCGGCGAGGATGATGATGCCGCTGTCGGTCCCGAAGCCGTCCATTTCCACGAGGAGCTGGTTGAGGGTGTTCTCCCGCTCGTCGTTGGACATCATGACGTTCTTGCCACGGGCGCGGCCGATGGCGTCGATTTCGTCGATGAAGATGATACAGGGGGCTTTTTCGCGGGCTTGTTTGAACAAGTCGCGGACGCGGGAGGCGCCTACGCCTACGAACAGTTCCACGAAGTCGGATCCTGACATGGAGAAGAAGGGCACCTGCGCTTCGCCTGCCATGGCTTTGGCCAGGAGGGTTTTACCGGTACCGGGAGGGCCTACGAGGAGGGCTCCTTTCGGGATTTTACCGCCGAGTGCGGTGTACTTCTTCGGGTTTTTGAGGAAATCCACGATTTCCATCACTTCCACTTTGGCTTCGTCGAGGCCGGCAACATCGTTGAAGGTGATGTTGACGCGGGTGCCTTTGTCGAAGAGGGTGGCTTTGGATTTGCCGATATTGAAAATACCGCCGGGCCCGCCGCTTCCGCCGGAGGGGCCGCCCATTTTACGCATGAGCAGTACCCACATGCCGATGAGCAGCAGGATAGGCAGCAGTATTTGCATGAGTGGCTCGAACCAGGCCGTCCGCGGAACGTAGGATACGTTCATCTGGTCGGCCAGCGGCATACCGTCCTGCGCGCGGTCGAGTTCTTTCTGGAAGCTTTCCACGCTTCCGATGGTGAACTGGTAGTGCGGTCCGGGGTTCTGTGCGCCGAGCTTTCCTTTGGCTACTTCAGAGTATTGGGGTTGGCTCAGGCGTTCTTTCTTGATGTATACTTCCACCAGCGCTTTATTCACCACTACCAGCTTTTCCACGTCGCCGGTGCGGAGAAAGCGTTGCTGGAATTCTTTGAAACCGGACAGTTCCTTGGGTTGACTGGAGAACGGCAGTACAAAATTCATGGCCAGCAGGGCAATGCCGATGAAGGCGTACACCCAGTAGATGTTGAACTTTGGTCCTTTCTTCGGTGTCTTATCCGATCCCTTGCTATAGTTATTGCCTCCTTTTTCCATGATCGTTCGCTCCTTTACGAATGAGAGTTGTCGTTTTATATAAATAATTAATACAAAACCGGGGGTTTTGTTCAGTGATCGAGGTGTTCCATGCGTTCCGCATCGCTCCACATCTCTTCCAGGCCATAGAATTTGCGGGTTTCGGGAATGAAAATATGCACTACGATGTTGACATAATCCACCAGGATCCACTGCTGGGCGGTGAACCCTTCGTGCTTGTACGCAGACTCGTCCGTGTTCTTCTTCACTTCCTCCTCCACAAAATCCGCTATAGCCTTAACTTGGTTACTGGAATTGGCCTCACAAATGATAAAGAAATCAGCTACCGCTTCAGGGATCTTTCTGAGATCAAGGGAAACGATGTTCTCCCCTTTTTTCTCCTGTATGGCCTTTATGATGGAAGTAAAAATCTTGCTGTTTCTGTTAACGCGGGTTACCGCCTTTTTCCTGCTGTTCAGTATGGTCAAGGGTGCCAATAAGTGCTGTTTTTGTTAAAAATAGTCTTTAATCTTCAAAATTACTAAACCGGGGCCAAAATATAACGCCGGTCTATATGCTGGAAGACGGATGAGCCGGTAAAATATTGTTAAAATGATGGTAATTTGCTCATTTTACAGTTAAATCAGGATTTGTGATAGGCTTTCCGTTTCACGTGCTCAATACGGTAGACAGCACCAATAACTATGCCATGGCCCGGGTGGCCGAAGGCCCCGTAACAGCAGGTTCCACGTGGTTCGCCATGGAGCAGACAGCGGGGAAAGGACAGCGCGGCAAACAGTGGCGCTCCGAACCCGGGGAGAACATCATGCTCTCCACCGTTCTCCAACCCGCCTTGGGCCTGCATCAGCAATTCATGCTCAGCGTAGCCGTGGCCCTCGGCGCATTCGACTTCTTCCGCAAATACGCCGGCGACGAATCCCGCATCAAATGGAGCAATGATATTTACTGGCGTGACAGAAAGGCAGGCGGCATACTTATCGAGAACGTTTTGCGTGGAAGCGTCTGGCAATATGCCATAGCGGGGATGGGCCTCAACATCAATACGCCCCACTTCCCCGATGAGCTTCAGAACCCCGTTTCCCTCCGCCAGATCACCGGCCGGGAGTGGGACACCATCGAGCTCGCACAGGACCTCTGCCGCCATCTCGACAAACGCTACCAGCAACTCAGTGCCGACACCTATCCCGCCATGCTCACCGATTACAAATCCCACCTCTACCGCATGGAGGAACCCGCGCTCTACCGCATCAACGGCGAAATCTTCCAGGGCGTCATCCGCGACGTACTGCCCGACGGCCGCCTGTGCCTCGAAAAGAACAAAGAAATACTGGAACTGGGATTCGGGGAAGTAGAATTCGTCTTCACCCGGTAAAACTGGAAAAAGCCAGTAAAAACTGGCTTTTTGGAGAAGTGGAATTTGTAAAGACAAACGCGGTATCTTCTCCAAAAATGCCAGCCACGGGACTGAGCCCATGATTTTGGTCGATAAATGGAGGAATACAAGATGGAACTTCTTTTCGGCTTATCCAAATTAAATATTGCAACAAACGATGCAATTCCTTGCAAATTCAACGCAACAGCAGGAAAGCAATTCGTTTTTTCCCGCGAAAACAGGTTACATCCGGTAACCGGTTAGTACTGTATCCCTACTGTATCTGTACTATACCCCTGCTTAGCCACTACCGCGCTCGGGTGTCAACCTATTTCAGGACGCTATCCATATGGTTAGAAATTTGTAACTATCTGTTTGATGACCGCAATCTGCCCCAACTTCCGAAACGTAAATTTGTTATCCATTAAATCCTATTCGAACATGCAGTACAGAACACTGGGCAACACCGGCGAAAAAGTTTCCGCAATCGGCCTCGGTTGCATGGGCATGGCTTTCGCCTACGGACAGCGCGACGATGCCGAATCCCGCGCCACGCTGGAGCTTTCGCTCGATCTCGGCATCAATTTCTGGGACACCGCCGATATGTACGGCCAGGGCCTCAACGAAAAACAACTCTCCGAAGTGCTGGCCACCCGCCGCAAAGACGTATTCCTCGCCACCAAATTCGGCTTCCGCTACCGCGACGATCATTCCACCTATTTCGACGGCTCGCCCGCCTACCTCAAACAAGCCTGCGAAGCGTCCCTGAAACGGCTGGGGACCGACGTTATCGACCTTTACTACGCCCACCGCGTCGACGATAAAGTGCCCATCGAAGAAACCGTTGGCGCCATGGCCGAACTGGTGAAGGAAGGAAAAGTGCGCTACCTCGGTCTGTCGGAGGCTTCCGCCGCTTCCATCCGCAAAGCCGCCGCCGTGCACCCCATCGCGGCGCTGCAGAGCGAATATTCCCTCTTCGTCCGCGACATCGAAGCAGAAATCCTCCCCGCCTGCCGCGAACTGGGCATCGGCATCGTTCCGTACAGTCCACTCGGCCGCGGGGCCCTTACTTCCGACCTGCGCAACGTAGAAGACCTCGACGACACCGACTTCCGCCGTAACCTCCCCCGCTTTCAACAGGAAGCATTCGAGCAGAACCTCCGGATCGTCAGCGCCCTGGAAGACATTGCATCCATCAAGCACATCACCCTGCCCCAGCTGGCGCAAGGCGACGACATTACGCCCATCCCCGGGACCAAACGCCGCAAATACCTCCAGGAAAACGCCGCCGCCGCAGATATTGCGCTGACGCCCGAAGAAGTTTCCCGCATCGAAACCACTCTTTCCGGGTACCAGGTTTCCGGCGAGCGTTACTCCGAAGGGGCTTTGAAATTGGTGAACAGATAGTACCCCGACAAAAAAAACAAACAAGGGCTGCCCCGCATCGGAGCAGCCCTTGTCCATTCCGGTGTAACCGGAAATTATTTCACGTTATACCCCCAGCCTTTCAGCCACTGGAGCACTTTCTCGCGGTAGTCGCCCTGGATGAGTATCAGGCCGTCTTTCGCGGAGCCGCCGGTGCCGCATTTCGTTTTGAGTTCCTTGCCGAGCTTTTCCAGGTCGGCTTCCGTGCCCACGAACCCTTCCACTACGGTCACTGTTTTACCGGCGCGCTGCTTCGTGTCGAGTTTCACGCGGAGGCGTTGCTCCGCAGGGGCCAAAGTGTCCTGTTCCTGCGGCGTTTCTTCGGAATACGAGTAGTTGGGATCCGTGGAATAAACGATCCCGTTGGAGGCGGATTTTTTCTTGCTCATGGCATACAAATTTAGCGGCCTTCGGGCAGCACCATGCGGAGCGCCCCGGGCACTACGTTAAAAGTAACGGTTTTTCCCTGTGTCAGCGGCACCGCATCGCCATCCACCTGCAGGCAGGAGAGGTCGGGGCTCGCCACTGTTATTTCTTTCCCGGTGAAATGCTGCATGTACTTGCTTTCCCCGATGTTCCCCCGCAGCGAACTGATACTCAGCGGCAGCAGGTCCCAGAATCTGAGCGGGCGCACCAGGCATACGTCGAGCTCGCCGTCGAACAGGCTGGCTTGCGGCGCCAGTTTGAAGTCGTACCCGAATTGGTTGCCGTTGGCTACCGTCATCAGGAACGCCGGGGCTTCGGCTTCTTTTCCATCCGTCCGGATTTTATACACGGCGGGCTTGTAGCTGGTGAACCCGCCCATCACGAGGCGGGCGTAATTGACGAGGCCGCGCTTCTTGCTGTGCTGGAAGCGGTCGGCGATCACGGCATCGAACCCTACTCCGGCATTGCTGAGGAACAGGTGCTCATTGGCATACCCTGCGTCCATGGGCTTTTTGAAGCCTGCGGCTACGATGGCGAGGGCCTTTTCCACATCCAGCGGAATGTTGAGCGCGCGGGCCAGGCCGTTGCCGCTGCCAAGGGGAACGATGGCCAGGGCGGTTTGTGCGCCCAGGAGCCCCTGCGCGATTTCGTTGATGGAACCGTCGCCGCCCACGGCCACTACGGTATCAACGCCGCGCTGTACGGCTTCACGGGCCAGGTCGGTGCCATGGCCGAGGTATTGGAGATAAGCGGTATCCACCTGGAAGCGGTTGCCCGGCAGCTGCCGTGCAATGGCGGCGCCGAGGGATTTCTCACGGTCGGTACCAGCTTTCCGGTTGATGATGATCAGTATTTTCCGCAATGGTATTCGCTTGTTGTTAGGGATGGATGACGGCTTTGAGGCTCAGGTCGAGGCTCACGGCGTGGTGGATGATCGCGCCGACAGACACGTAATCCACGCCAGTTTTCGCGTATGCCTCCACGTTCTCCAGCGTGATGCCGCCGGAAGCTTCGGTTTCGTATTTCCCGCCGATCAGCTCCAATGCCGGGGTGATCTGTTCGGGCGTGAAGTTATCGAGCATGATGCGGTGCACCTGCCCTACTTTCAGCACTTCCTTCACATCTTCGATGTTGCGCGTTTCCACTTCGATTTTCAGGTCGAGGTTGTTTGCTTTCAGATAGGCCACTACGCGCTCCACGGCAGGCGGGATACCGCCGGAGAAGTCGATGTGGTTGTCTTTCAG
>NZ_CALNBI010000434.1 GCF_937874145.1 uncultured Chitinophaga sp.
GCGGCATTCTAACCGACTGAACTACCGATCCTTCCCTTGAAATTACCCGAAGGCTCTTCCGTTTTGGGATTGCAAAGATAAGAACAAAAATCCCACAAACACAAATCTTTTATTGAATTTTTTTTCGGCCGGAATTGGGTAATTTCATTCACGCTCAATCACTGACATATGAAAAACCTTCTTCCCATAACCCTCCTCGCCATTTCCGCCTCCTGCAACCAGGCCTCCAAATCCCCCGCGGCGGACACCTCCATCGTCGAAGACGTGCAGAACCTCGTGCCCGTCGCCCCACCACCTCACGTCGAGCCCATCACCGCCCAAATCCAGGCGCAGGACTCCATCTTCGACGACGGGTCCATCCCCACCTCGTGGGAAAACGCCGGGTTCAACGACCCGGCCGACTTCAAACGCTTCCTCACCCGCTTCAAATCCTGGGTCCGCAACGATCAGCCCGACTCCATCGCCGCCTTCATCCGCTTCCCCCTCCGCCTCTACCCCTCGCCGGCCGACTTCAAATCACAGTACCACCAGATCTTCGCCCCGGCCCTTAAAACCGCGGTAGACACCCTCCGCCTCGATCGCATCTTCCGCAACTCACAGGGCGCCATGATCGCCAACGGCCGCATCTGGTTAGCCCCATTGCCCGAAGGTTACCGCATCATCGCCATCAATCCCCAATAACCATGACTGCCCGGGAAGCCGCCCTCCTCATCCATCTCCCCCAACCCGCCACCCGCCAGCCCCAGACCTGGGCCGACCTCGGCAGCGGTTCAGGCCTCTTCTCCGAAGCCCTCCTCCGGCAATTGCCGCCCCAAAGCCAGGTCTACGCCATCGACCGCTCCACCATCCCGCAACCCGCTCCCGGCATCATCCCGCTTCAGCGCGATTTCCTCGATTTCCCCTGGAGCCTCCCGCCCCTCCACGGCATCCTCATGGCCAATGCCCTCCACTTCGTGGAACAACAGGAAACATTCCTGCAACAGGCCGTGCGATACATCCTTCCGGGCGGACAATTCCTTTTCGTGGAATATGATACCGACACCCCCAATCCATGGGTCCCTTACCCCCTGAGCCTTTCCACCCTACAATCGCGCTTCCGCCACCTCGGCCTGCTGCCGCCGCAACTGCTGCGCACCATGCCCTCCAAATTCGGCCGCGCACGGCTCTACGCCGCCGTAACCGCGGTAGGTTAATCTCTTCACGCACCGAATTATAGCTGTTTTCCGATATTTGCACCACATGGCGAAACTCCGCTACATATGGATGGCCCTCTTCATCACCATGCTGGCCTGCCAACAACCCCGGGAAACGCACCGCGCGTTTTATCACTGGAAGCAACGGTTCGACCCCTCACCCGGCGAAAACACCGCGCTGCAAAAGCTCGGCGTCACCCGGCTGTACGTCAAATGCTTCGACGTGGACCAGCAAGGCGATAAAGCCGTGCCCGTGGCCATCAGCGATTTCCGCGCACCATTCCCCGACAGCGCTTTGCTGATACCCGTCGTTTTTATCATGAATGAAGTCTGGCAACGGAAAGACAGCGCCTGGACCCACGACGTCGCCCGGCGCACAGCCGGACTGCTCGCAGCGCTGTGCCGCAACATCCCGCCGGAACGCATTCCGGAAATACAGCTCGACTGCGACTGGACCCGCTCCACCCGCGACGCATACTTCGCCTTCCTGCGCGCCATCCGCAACGAGCCCTTCTTCCAAAACCGCCAGCTATCCGCCGCCATCCGCCTGCACCAGGTGAAATATACCGCCGGCAGCGGCGTGCCGCCGGTTGACAAAGGGCTCCTCATGTGCTACAACATGGGCGACCTGCGCAAACCCGGCGACCATAACTCCATCATCGATCCCGAAACATTGCTGTCCTACACCGGCAACAACCGCATCACCCAATACCCGCTGCCGCTCGACTTTGCGCTGCCGCTGTTCGATTGGGATGTGTTGTTCCGGAAAGGACAATACGCCGGCCTTACGCGCAATATGCCGGTCACCGACGAACGCATCTTCCGGAAGTCGGGAGACTTCAGCTATACCGTTGTGAAAGACACGGCCATCGCCAACGTTCGCCTCCATCCCGGAGACGTGATCCGGCATGAAGAAAGCGCGCCCGGCGTGCTGCGCAAAGCCGCGAAACAACTCTCGAAGCAACGGCAGCCCGGCGCGCCGGTGATCATCTTCTATCATCTCGAACCTGGAATTCTAAACAAATATGACCTGCATGAACTGGAAACGATTTACAGCCTATTCGGGTAGCGTACTGGCCCTCACGGTGGCAGGCGCCGCCTATGTGTGGTCCTGCGGTCCGGAACCCGACCCTTACGATTATTACACGACGCTTTTCAATCCCAACCTGGCAGAGAAGCCCGGTTTCGAGCCGTTCTACTACACGGCGCTGTCCGACCATTATGCCGCGGAAATACCGGAGCAAACGCTGAACCTGCGGGAATGGGGCGCTTACTTCAAAGGGAAAGTCAATGAGAAAGACCTGACGGAATTCATCTATACCTACACGCGCCCGCAGATGGCCGTGCTGTATAACCATATTGAAAAAAATCAGCCGCTGGAGCTGCCCGACAGCGTGCAGCAGAATGGTTTGACGAAATATTTCCTGGCATCGAAAGACCGCGAAACCCTTGGCTATTTCATGTACGCCAGGCAATGCGAGGCGCATTCCTCACCGGGAGATTACTGGGAAGTGCCCAAACGCGATTCCGTGACGATGCTGCGGCTTGCTAAAAACGGGATGCAGCTGTATCGCGCGGCGCAGAACGAAACCATCCGCGAACGGTATGCTTTTCAATCGGTGCGGATGTCGCACTACGCGGGGAATTACGCGCAGGCGCTGCAATATTACGATTCGCTCGCCGCGCCCCTGAAAAGCGAATCCCTCATCCATTACCGGACGCTGGCACTGAAAGCCGGTTCCCTCATGCGCACGGGCAAAAAAGCACAAAGCGCGTATCTCTTCTCGCAGATTTTCGATAAAGTACCCGGCCAGCGCAAACTCGCTTTCCTCAACCTGAAATGGGCGAATGTGTATGAAAACAGCGTCCTGCAACTTTGCAAAACGCCTTACGAGCGGGGAACGGTTACGGCGATGTACGCCTTGCGCCAGGCGGATTACCATCCACAGGGACTGGAACAGACCTACGCCCAGGACCCGAAGCACCCTTTGCTGGAAGTGCTGCTCAGCCGCGAGATCGCGAAGCTGGAAGAAAACTACATGACCGGCGTGCTGGGCAAGGAAAGCGGGCAGCTGCAAAACTATTGGTATTCATCTGAGTTCGGGCCGGAGAAAGTAGAACAGCTCCGGGATATCGTGGCGCGCTTCGCCAGGGAAGGAAAAGTGAAAGAACCCGCCTTGTTCCACATCACGGAGGCTTACCTGTCGTACATGCTGCGCGATTACAAAGCTACCCGCACCAGCCTCGCTTCCGCACAAAACCTGCCGGCCCGCCCGGATGTGAAGGATCAGTTCGAAGTGGTGAAACTGCTGCTGACCATCGCGGAGCAACCCCGTATCGACGCGCCCTTCGAACAGGCGCTGCTGCCTTCCCTCAAATGGCTGGATTCCAAACTGCCGAAGAAAGAACGCGCGTACTGGTACGATCCCGCGCCGGAAACGCTTACGGCCGATTATTATTCCCGCCTGTACCGCAACCTGATGGATTTCATCATCGCGCCGCGGTATGCAAAACAAAACGATCCCGCCCGGAAAGCGCTCGCCCTTTCTGTCCGCGACCGCGTCAATCCCTATCAATATTACTGGCAGTATGTGTCCGCACAGGATTACATCCGCGACAGCCTGCCTACCAGTACGATGATCACGCTCTACAACGGCAGCAAAGCACGCAACCAGTCTGCCTTCGAGACATATCTCTATCAAAATCTTGCACTGAAGGAAAATGAGCTCGGCGAAGCCGTGGCCATCAGCTACGTACGCCACCACAATTTCCCGGATGCGGTGGAATGGTTCAAGCGGAGCGCCAGCACCCGTGGAACAGAAAGCGCGCTGCGCCCGCAATTCCAGGATTATGGCATTGAAGAAACCGATTCCATGAGCCAGCCGATATCCGAGTTGCAGTTCGCGGAAAAAATGGCTTCGCTGGAAAAAGACATGAAGAAATCGAAAGTAAACCCGGAAACGTATTTCGAATACGCCAACGGACTCTTCAGCATTTCCTACTACGGCGCGTCCTATCACCTGTCTGTCAATTACCGCCCCAGCACCGACTGGTGGAAACCCTCGTACGACAACACGCCCTGGCTGAAGGAATATTTCGGTTGCTACCGCGCGGAGACCTTTTACAAAAAGGCCGCCGATGCCTCCACCGATCCGGAATTCAAGGCGAAAGCCCTGTACCTCGCCGCCCGTTGCGCCCAAAAGCATCTTCCCTATTCCGACGACCAGGAATGGCACCTGCAGGCGATACGCAGCAATCCTTACTTCCCGGAACTGTACGGCCAGTTCAAAAACACGGAATTCTACCAGGAAACCGTAAAAGAATGCGGGTACCTCCGCGATTTCGCCAAGGCGCAAAAACAATGATCAGATTGATTTTCAATGCATAAAAAAGGGGCTGGTATAAAAATACCAGCCCTAGTTTTTTTTCATCATTACTACTAAATAAACAATGCGGAACAGCCGGACGATGAGGCCCTGGCCATTCCACTAACAATATAACGAATTTCAGGCATTAAAAGTTGCGGATAGCCGTTTCCGTAATTGCAACTACTGCTATGCCTCGCTGCGCTGAAAACCTGCTACAAATACCATTTTTTATACCGCAGCAGCCCTTCCAGGAAATAATAATCGGCGTAAGTCAGCGGCACGTCCACTTCCGAATTGGCGAGAAAATGCCCCACGCTGTTCTTCAGCAGGAATCCGCCGTTTTCACCCAGCTTCGCACGGTAAGCCGGCGAGCCCAGCGACTGCAGCATCGTGGCCGCTGCGGACACATATTGTTGCTTCTCCTTCTTATCCACATACTGGCCCAGTTCCAGCAGCGCGGAAGCGGCGATGGCGCCGGCGGACGCGTCGCGCGAAGTCGGCATCTGCGGCGCATTGTAATCCCAATATGGAATTTTATCGGCCGGCAGGTTGGGATGATGCAGGATGAACTGCGCAATGTTCCGCGCGTGGCCGAGATATTTTTGATCACGGGTGAAGCGGTACATCAGCGTAAAACCATACAGCCCCCAGGCCTGTCCGCGGCTCCAGGCCGAGGTGTCGTGCGCGCCCTGGCCGTTCACTTTCTGGATGACCGTTCCTTTATCGAGGTCGTAATCCACGATGTGAAAAGTACTGTGGTCCGGGCGGTAGTGGTTTTTCAGTGTGGTATTGGCGTGGGTGACGGCGATCTCCCGGAAACGCGGGTCGCCGCCCTGCTGGGCTACCCAGAGCAGCTGTTCCAGGTTCATCATGTTGTCGATGATCACCGGGCAATTCAGCCTTTTGTTTTTGTTCCAGGACTGGATGGATTGGATGGAAGGTTTGTAACGGGTGATTTGATACACCGCCGCCGTGTCCACCACATCTTTATATTTTTTTTCTCCGGTGATGCGGTAAGCGTTGCCGAAGGAGCAATAAATCATGAACCCGATATCATGGTTGCCGGTATACCGTTTTTCCTTTTCAAGGATGGCAAGCCTTTGTTCGGCTTCGGCCTTCACTGCCGGGTCTTTGGTGTATTCGTACAGGTACCAGAGCGTTCCGGGATAAAACCCGCTGCACCACCATTCGGTGTCGGAGGTCACGGAGCGGCCGTTCTGGAAAGTGCGCGGCATGCGGTGAGCCGGGGTACTGTCTTTCAATACCTGGTACTGCTTCAACGCGAAGCGCATGTTTTCGTCAATCAATGTCCGCATCTCTTTTTTCGACACCTGCTGGGCGGAAACCGCCGACGGGATAACGAGGAATGCCAGCGCCGTGGCCCATTTAACGATTCTGGAAGTCATGTTGCGTTTTTTAAAAACTGTAAAACGGGAATTTAATCTGAACTGCAAACGTTTGCATAAAAATAATAAGCCATCCGGATTATCCAAGGAAATTTTTCGATATTGCGGGCATGCGACTTGTTTTACTATTCTTTTTAATATTTACCAGCTGCGCAACCAGCGCGCAAACAGGAAAAGTAGTATCGGTAAAGGATGGAGATACGATAGAAATGATGATCAACGGTAAAGCCGTCCGCATCCGGCTGTTTGGGGTGGACGCGCCGGAAAAGGGGCAGCCCTTCGGCGACAAAGCCCGGCAATACTGCGCGGAGCTCTGTTTCAACAAAACCGTGCGGATGGTCAAAAAAAACAAGGATCAGTATGGAAGGATCGTAGCGGAAGTCTACCTGCCCGACGGCTCCTCCCTCAACCACCGCCTCGTATCCGCCGGCTTTGCCTGGCATTACACCCAGTTCAGCAACAGCCGGGAACTGGCGCGCGCCCAGGAAAAAGCGAAACTGGAGAAATCAGGGCTCTGGGCCGATAAAAGCCCCATCGCCCCCTGGAACTGGCGGAAGCAACACCGCCGCATGGCCCGGTAAACCGAATATCTGACTATATGGCAACACCTCATCATACCGTCACCCTCCGCTTCCTCGCCGAGCCTTCCGACGTTAATTTCGGCGGCAAAGTACATGGCGGAGCTGTGATGAAATGGATCGACCAGGCCGGCTTCACCTGCGCGGCCAACTGGAGCGGACAATACTGCGTGACCGTCTACGTTGGCGGCATCCGTTTCTACAAGCCCATCGCCATCGGCGACCTCGTGGAAATCGACGCCTCCATCATCTACACCGGCCATACCAGCATGCACATTTCCATTCACGTACATGCCGGTAACCCGCGGCAGCAGGAGAAAGTCAAAACCACCCATTGCATCATGGTGTTCGCCGCCATCGATGAAAAAGGGCAAACCGTGCCCGTACCCAAATGGACGCCGCGCACGGAGCAGGAATTGAATATGGAACAATACGCCCACCGGCTGATGGACCTGCGGAAGAATATCGAAGATGAAATGAAACCCTACCTGTAAGTTCTTACGCGATCGCGCGGCTGAGCGCCTGTGCCTGGCCGGCCGTGTAAACGGCGGTCAACAACTCCCTGCGGGGAATCTGCCTGTCGAACAGTTTATCGGTGAACGCCCATGCGATGCGCTGGCTCTGGCCGAGCACATACACCGCCGGCAGCGGCGCATTTTCCTCGAACCCGGAAAGGCGCGCCCACAAGGGATCGGTTTCCGCGTAAATACCCGCGCTCTTCGCAATTTTGAAATCTTTATCGTACGCCAGCGCAAACGGCACGCCCAATGCCTTCAGATCTTCCGCCGGATCGCTGGAAACCACCAGCAACTGCCCTCCCATCACCTGGATATCCGCATACAAATCCTCCAGCTGCTGCAAAAACGACCGGGAATACCCGTTCCAGTGGCGGGAATAAAACGCGAGCACCAGCGGCTGGTTCAGCAACTCGCTGCCTACGATGTAAGCGCCCTCGGCGCCGAGGAACGAAAACGGAACCACGAAATCCTCGCGGTGCAAATGAAAAAGCGGCAGTGTAGCACCTTCTGCAACTGGCTGGATGGGCGTCCGGTCTTTGGGACGGGTCGAAAGGATGTCGTACCTGACTGGGGGCAAATCTGCGTAACGGTTGGTAGTGTACATAAAAGGTAGGTTGGTTTTTGATGCTGATTTCAAATGACAGTACAAATATAGGAAGAAAACCTATTAGTCCACCAATTTAGTGGACTTTTATTTTATAAAAAGAGAAACCCGCCATGGTGGCGGGTTTCTAATATATATAATATAGTATATCGCTTATTGTTTCACGAATTCGCCGTCTGCGATGATGTTCACTTCGTCGCTGAGCATCTGTGCGGGGAATTTAGCGCCGATATTGAAATCGCTGCGT
>NZ_CALNBI010000435.1 GCF_937874145.1 uncultured Chitinophaga sp.
GGCGAAATCCGCCCGCCGGTTCGATGGCGGAGCCAACCGCGATTCCAGCCTGCAAAACATCAAAAACATTTACTACGTAGCCTACGACGCCACCGGCACGCGGGTGTCCTACAAATCGTTCGATTCCCTCACCAACGTTGCTTCGTTTGGTTCCATCAAAGATTCGCTGGTAGCCGGCAATTACACCATCCTTATCGCCGCTTCTACCGGTAAGCTGCTGGTTAACGCCGACCCTGCAGTATCGCCCGAGCAACCCAATATCAATTATCACGCCCTGCACCCTTTCGTGGAGTCTGACAGCACTACCATCCGGAATGCCGGCGACATCTTCCTGAGCAAATTCCAGCTGGAAGTAACTTCCCTCGGCGGCATCATCGCCAAGAACGTTATGCTGGACAGGGTAGTTGGCAAACTCGTCGTGGAAATACAGGACGCGTTGCCCGCGTCACATCCTTACAGCGCCATCACCGCGCGCGTGTATCCCACCACCCTGCACTGGAAAATCTCGAACGGCGATATCTCCGCTCCTGATTACTGGTGGACCCGCTGGATGACCCGCGCCAGCAACACCACGTTCGAGGATTACCTCTTCGGTTCCTACTACCATGTAGCTGTGGTGCTGGCGTATAAAGACAAGCTCACCGGTGCGGACATGGTTAAAACGATCTCCAACATTCCCATCACCACCAATAAGATTACCACCCTTTCCGGCAATCTGTATGGATCGGCAGCCACCAGTACTTACCAGATCAAGGTCAACCAGGCCTGGTCTGGCGACACGACCCATGTAACCTGGTAATTTTGCGGGGATAAAAATGAACTAAAAAAGAGGCGCCTCCAACCGGGGCGCCTCTTTCTCTATATTGGAAATCTTCAGCATCAGATCAGGCCGAGCGCCGTCTCCTCTCCTCTTTCGAGATGTTTCACCAGCGTGGATTGCGCCAGCCTGAGGTCCTGCTTGCGGAGGGCGCTCACGATCTGGCGGTGCTCCCGGTCGGTTTGGGCGTAATCGTCCATCAGCAGGTGCCCCAGCTTCATATGGAAGAGCGGGATGTTGCTGTATTGGTAAAGTTCGAGGAGTTTGGCGTTGCAGGCGCCGGAGATGAGGGTTTCATGGAATTTCATGTCGGCATCGCAGGCGCCGCCGAGGTATCCTTTTTCGACCATATCGGAGAAGTCTTCACAGATTTTGTCCAGCGTATCGAGCAATGCCGGGTTGGGCTTTTGCGACAGGAGGCGGAGGGCCCCCAGTTCCAGGAGCTCCCGCAACTCGCGGATCTCTTTAATATCGTTCGGGGTCATGGATTTCACGAAATAACCGCCCTTCTCCCCGAAAACGACCAGGTTCTCTCCCAGCAGGCGTGTCAGCGCTTCGCGGACGGCCATCCGGCTAACCGCCGCCTTCTTCGCCCATTCATCTTCCTTGAGGCGCATGCCGGGAACCAGCTGGTTGGATAATATCTGACGGCGGAGGTCAACATATACTTTATTCGCTAAGGAATCTACTTTCATGGGTAATTTTGTAAACGAATTTCTGCTGTAAAAGTAAACAAGAAAAAGCATACCGTCAAAGTCCTGCCCCCCGCATTACTCCGGCTTCACGTCCTGCAGCTGGTACCTGATGGCATATTTCCGGGGCTGGACGGGCTTTCCGCTGGCATTGGCCCATACGTTGGCAAAGGTGGCCCCATAGTAAAAGATAAGCGAAACATAGAAAACAAACAACAACAATAGCACCATGGAGGCCGAGGCGCCGTAGATGCTGTTGATGTTGCTGTAGGTCAGCAGCCAGCGCAATACGATTTTCCCGATGTTGAAGAGGACGCCGGTGACGAACGCGCCGGTGAGCAGTACTTTCCAGTTCAGCCTTCCGTCGGGCAGCAGGTACAGCACCAGGGAGAACCACAGGGTGGCGGTGATCACGGAAAGGAGGTACTGGAGGGCGCTGTTGTAGTAGACGCCCACATTCGGCCAGTAGCGCAGCAGGTATTCGCCGATGAACGCCGAGGCGGAATCGCCTACGATCCCCAGTACAAAGAGCACCCCGGTTGCCAGGATGAGCAATACGCCTTTGAGCCGCGACACCATGATGACCCTGAAATTGCCCCGTGCCACCGGCCGTATGCTCCACAACTGGTTCACCGAGCTCGTCATCACCTTGAGCAATGTAGTGGCTACAAAAAGCAGGAACACGAACCCGATCCCGGCGATCAGCCAGTTCTGCGCGATACCGCGGAAGGCCTGCAGCGTTTCCACTACTTCATTCGTCGCTTCCGGCCCGATCACTTCCTTCAGCTCACCAAACAGCTGCCGCGAAATGATCCGGGGCTCAAAGAGCAGGCGCAGGGCCTGTATGATGATGATGAGGATCGCCGGCAGGGCGAAAGTGGTGAAGAATGCCGTGGCGCCCGCCATCCGCAAGGGGTCGTTCGCCTGCAATACGTTGAACGCTTCCCTGAACGAATATACGAACGTCCAAAACCGCTTATCCTGCCTTGATTGAGTAGTTGCCATACTGTACCGCGGGCCATGGCGGCCC
>NZ_CALNBI010000436.1 GCF_937874145.1 uncultured Chitinophaga sp.
CGATCTTTCCTTTCACCTTTACCGGCGGCGGCGTGGCGGGCAGGTCGTAGCGGGGGATCGCGGGTAATTTCTCCTTCACGATCACCATATCGTCGAGCAAAGTGTAGATCAGCGGCTGGTTGCGGAAACAGGCTTCCAGCACTTCGCGGATATGGCTGTTTTTAACCGTCAGCGTAACCGGCGCGGCTTTTTCCAGCTGCCTGGCCGTGTACACGAATGAATAACCGGTCTGACGCTTGATTTCCCGGAACACCTTTTCCAGGGGAGCGTTTTTCTCGGATATGGTAACCTGCTGGCTGAGCGTTTTGGCGCTCACGCACATGCAGGCCGACAATAAGAGCAGAGCGGTGAGTTTCATTATCCGCAATTTTTTGTTAATACCTTCCGGCGAGAAGGCACAAAGGAGCTTTAAATGCATAGATTTGCATAGTTTGAGTGATTCAATAAACTTTCTATCAGAGTGGACTGTTTTTCGACGCTCAGGCATTAGCGCCCTGCGGACCAGGCAGGGCGTTTTCTATGTCCGGCGCCATCTACGTGGCTGTTTTACTTCATAACGATTATTTTTTTGCCTTCTATTTTGAATTTGACTTTACCCGTAAGTTCAAGTGCCTTCAGCACGTCGGAGAGTTTCTTGCTGCGGGGGACGTCGAGGTAGAAGCGGTCATCGACAGGGTCGATGTCATCCATTTCCATATCGTACCATCGCGAAAGCTGGTGCATGACGTGGGTGATGGATGCGCCTTCGAATACGAACCGTCCTTTTTTCCAGCCGGTTACTTCCTCCAGGTTTACGTTGCGGCGAACATCCAGCTTGCCGGCGCCTGCCTGCACCTGTTCGCCCGGAGCGATGGTGCGCGCGCCTGCGGCGGAAGAAACTTTCACCTTTCCTTCGATGAGCGTGGTGCGCACGCTGCCTTCTTCAGGATAGGCGTTTACGTTGAAATGCGTGCCGAGCACGGCTATTTCCACACCGTTGGCTTTCACGGTGAAGGGTTTCTTTTCATCCCTGGCCACTTCCAGGTATACTTCACCTGTAATATTGATGCTGCGGGTGTTTTCCACGAATGCGGTGGGGAAAGTGATGGAGGAGGCGGAATTGAGCCAGGCTTTGGTGCCGTCGGGGAGCGTGAGGCGGTATTGCCCGCCGCGGGGCGTCGACATGGTATTGTACATCACTTCTCCCGCGCCGGGCCCTTCGCCGTCGTCGTACACCAGTTGCCCGTTGGATAGTTTATTGACGGTAGCGCCGCCTTGTTGCGCCAGGAGGCCGTCGGCCGCGCTGTCGAGCACGATTTGCCGGCCATTGGAAAGGGTGAGCACGGCTTTTTCACCGCCGGGCATGGCGTCTTCTGTATTGTCCTGTTGCGCCTGGGCGATGGGGGTTGCGGGGGATTTTGTTCCCTGCCAGATGCCCAGGCCTGCCAGCAGTAATACGGCTGCGGCGGCGGCCGGCTTCCACCAGGCGATGCGGTGGCGGGAGCGGTCCGTTTCTTCCGATAGTCTTGCATATACGCGGTCCATCGCGGCGGCGCCGGACTGCCGGTCGACTTCAGCGGGCTCGTAGTTGCGCCATGCCTCCTCCAATACGGCCTGAATGCCGGTGTCGGATTCGGATTGGTTCACCCATTCCGCCAGTTCCTGACGCTCTTCGCCCGAACAGGCGCCTTCCATGAAGCGGTTGACGAGATAGTGGATCCTTGCGTTAGACATATGGTTGAATATTTAAATAACGTGAGCCCGCCATAGCGTTGCTACAGATAAAGACAACCGGCAAAAGCGATAGGCATAGCCGGCCGGAAAAAAAATTTAACAAAAAGGAAACACGAGGCAGGGCAGGAAGATGATTTCCAGGGAATGGGGGTGTTGGCTGAGTTGTTCGCGGAGGGTGCGGAGCGCCTGGATCATGTGGTTTTTCACGGTGCCGGTGGTAATACGGAGCCGCCTGGCGATTTCTTCATGCTTGACGCCTTCCTCCCGGCTGAGGAGGTAAATGGCTTTTTGGCGGGGCGGGAGCTGCTGGATGGCTTTGTGGAGGATTTCCCGGGTTTCCTTGAGTGCGATGTGGGATTGCGGGGTGCTGTGGGCGGGGAGGTCGCCGGCGGATATCTCCTTCCGCATCACTTCTTCCCTGGCCATTTTCCGGAAGCCGTTGATGGCGTGATTCTGGGCCATGCGGAACAGGTAGCTGCCAAAGGAGTCCACTTCCCGGAGGGTTTTCCGGTCTTTCCAAAGCTTCAGGAATACGTCCTGCACCACGTCTTCCGCCGTGTCCGGGGAACCGGTCAGCTTGCCGATAAACCCGTACAATTTGAACTTATAAGCGTGGAAAAGATGGGTAAATGCCAGTTCATCCCCATCTGCAGCCATGCGCAGCCATTCCTTCTCGTATTGAATTGACGTAGACAACGTGTGTGATCCCCTTAAAAATTGAGCAAGACAAATTTATCGACATTTAGATAATTGCCGCAGAACTTTTTTCCCGCCGATTTGCAGGTATAGCAGATTGATTATCAACCCGATTCCTCTCACCCCTCCCGTTTCATGACAATCCCCCAGTTCTCATGACAATACTCCCGCCCCCGCGATTCCCAGGCTTCCGGCGGGCTATTTTGATGATAAAGCACTGATACTACAGGGATATGACTGGCTTAGTGTATGGAATAGCGCTTCCCCATGATGCTGTATCCATGCTGTAACCCCTAATTCGGATCAACGATACTCCCAACAAGCCAGTAATTGTTCTTAAAAAAGTTATCAGTTGGGCTAAAAATTATATTGCTGTTCTTCTATGAGAAAAAAAAGTTGTGTGGGAAGGTCAAATAAATATCGCTTATCAGCAATCTGTAAAAAGCAAAACCCGATAGCTTGAAGGGCTTCAGAGGCTACCGGGAATAAGTTGTAACGAAATTAGTAAAAATCTTCATTCAGTTATAAGACGCTTTAACACTTGGTATAGACCACCAATGGAACTGATTAAAACAAAATTGTTAAACCCAAAAAACAAGTTGCCCCAAAGGACAACTTTTCATATCTTTATGTCAGCATCTTTAAAGTATCGGACAGCGCATTTTTACAAGCATTATTTTGAAATTTTCTATGAAGCGCAAAGGGAAGAGGTAAAAGCTAAAATAATTTGGACTATTAAAGGAATTGAAGCAGTTGAAAGGATACCAACTTCCTATGTAAAGCACATTGAAGGCACAAACGGTTTATATGAAATGCGTATAAAATTTGGTACGGATATCTTTAGGATATTCTGCTTTTTTGATAAAGGCAAGTTGATTATCCTGGCGAATGGATTCCAGAAAAAAACACAAAAAACACCTGTGCAGGAAATTCTCAAAGCATTAAAAATCAAGCGTGAGTATGAAGACGAAAATAAATAACAACCTGACTTCACTCGACGATTTCGTTGACAAGAAATATGGTAAACGCGGAAGCCATAAACGCGAAGCGTTTGAAGTAGGATATGAAATATTTAAAATTGGATTTCTACTGCAGGATGCAAGGTTATCAAAGGGTTTAACTCAAGAGGAGCTTGCATCGAAAGTAGGAAAGAACAAATCTTACATATCTAAGATTGAGAATGATGTAAAAGAAGTTCGCCTTTCTACATTATGCGAAATCGTTGAAATTGGATTGGGTGGTAAAGTCAATGTTTCCATTGAATTTTGATAGAAATCATTGATTATTTTCCGGGACCACCGTGCGTAACTAACTAAAAAAAAGGCGCCCCCAGCCGGGGGCGCGCTCTTGCTCATTACGGGTTAAAAAAAAGCTATTTCTCCGCCTCGAACCGGTATTTCCCAGGTCCTACCAGGAAACGGACATATCCGTCTTCCGAGCCGTATGCTTTCACGCCGGATTTGGCGTAAGCGCCGTTGGCCCAGGCGTTCTTGTTATTCATCCTGATCTTCTTCACACCCGCCGCCGGAATTGCGATCACCGTGGCAGTGCCCGCCGGTGTTTCAGCCTCGAGGAGGAAACGCCCGTTGCGGTTCGTAAATGAGGAATGGATCATCCCTTTCACCGAAGGGACCACTGCCGAAGCCTGTTCCATCTTGCCGGGACGGGGCATGATCCGGATCGTGTCGTAACCTGGGCTCAGGGGCTCGATGCCGCAGAGGTATTGGCTCAACACCGTTAAACCGCCGCCGCTCCAGGCGTGGTTCACCGTGCCGCCGCCAAATCCCTTCTCCCCTATCCCCCAACCTTCAAACAGGGTGGTAAAGCGATCGTCGGCCACCATTTCCGTGAAACGCGCCTTGTGCCGGGCCAGCGCCTCGTCAGGATAACCCATCCGGAACATGGCTTCAAACACATACTTCTCCATGTAAGGGCTCGCATGCTGCTCTTCCGAGAATATCTTCATGATGGCGGGATACTTCTCCCGTGCCGCAATCCCCGAAACCACGGCCAGGGCCTGCGTGCGGTCGTCGGTTTTGCCTTTGTAAGCGGGATCGCGATAGGCGGCGCCATTCCAGAAGCGGGCGTTGAATGCGGTGTGGAATCTCGCCCGGTCGGCCGCGAACCGTGCGGCGTCGGCCGGTTTGTTCAGCTCGCGGGCCATGCGCTCTATGCCGTCGAGGGCGATGTAGTACCAGAGATTGTACATGGGGAGGAGGTCGCGGTTGTCGCCCCAGTCGCCCCAGGTCCAGTCGCCACCGCGGAATTTCATCAGCCCTGTACCATCGGGCTCCCAGAGCATGAGGTATTTCTTCGCGCCGTCGTAGAGATCGGCGATGGTGGATTTGTCGCCGGTGTTGAGGTAGTACGTCCAGATGCCGTAGTAGCCCAGGGTGGAAAGCACCTGGCAGGGCAGCTCGTCGAACCAGTTGCCTGCGGGCACGGGTGCGTAGATTTTGCCGTCGGGTTGCTGCCAGCTTACCACTTCATGCAGCCATTTGCGGATCAGCTGGTGTGCGGTGGGCGACATGGCGTAGAACACTTCCCCCGCTTCGTTCACGGCGTCGCCTGTCCATTGTGCCCTTTCCCGCTCGGGGCAATCCATGAAATTATCGCGCATCGTCACGTAGAGGGTGCGGAGTGCTTTTTCCCGGAGGCGGTTGAAGAAGGGGTCCGAACAGGTGAATGTACCGGTAAACTCCGTATTGTAGCCGGTTTCGCGGTAGCGGAGGGATTTGATCTTCACGCCTTTCGGAAATACATAATATACTTTATGCCCGTTCATCCACAGCAGGTGCTCGTATGCCTGCGCACCGGCGCGGGTGATGTATTCGCCGCGGAGATTGGATTCGGCGCCGTTGAACAGGTGGTAGTTGTCGGTAAATACCTGCACATGCCCGCCCGCTTCGGCTTCGATCTCGAAGTAAGGCGTCACCTGTGCATTGTAGGGTAATTCGCAAACGATGGTGTCGCCGGTGGACACCGAAGGGAGGCTGGCGGCATTGCGGTACGCCTTCATCCCGTAATCCTTCCATTGCGGGATAGGCCGCGCAATGAGGCGGTTCCAGGGATAGATACCGGCGATCCCCAGTTCCTTCGCGCCTTCCATCCATCTCACATCCGTACCCGGCTGTTCCCAGCCTTTCCTTTCGCTGCGGGCATCAAACAACAGGTTCGGCTCTGAAAGTCGCCAGTTGGGATATGGCGCTCCGGCGGCCTGGTAGGCGCCCATGAGTGCCGTTTTCCATTCGCGGTTGCTGCGAATGGGTGTGTTGCCGGCCATGCAATCGAAATAGAG
>NZ_CALNBI010000437.1 GCF_937874145.1 uncultured Chitinophaga sp.
AGCGCATCGCCCAGCGTGTGCACCGGCTGACCTGCCTGCTCGCCGCAGGGCTTGAGGCGCGCGGCATCGTGCGGGTCAATCAGCATTTCTTCGACACCCTGACCCTGGAAGTCGGCGGCGCGCAGACCATCGCGGATGCGCTGGAGTTTTGCTTCTTCCAGCAGCCAGTATTCGATGTCGAACGCCTCCTGCCGGGGCAGCGAAGTGTACGCCGATACGGCTTCGGCTCCGCGCATCACGTTGATGGCGTTGATATAGAATTCAGCGGCTACGCGTGCCGTCTGTTTGTCTTTTGCAAAGGTGAACATACCAATTCCCGGGCACAATATCACCACAGGATTCGGATCGCGCATGGCCGGGCTGTTGGGATGTTTGCAGGCGCCGTAATAATCCGCGTACATTTTCCGGTATGCTTCGAAGGCGGCTTCCAGCTTTGTGCGGTCTGCCGCCGTTTCGGGATGCACCACCAGCGGGCTGATTTTGGTGCGCAGGAAGTGGTCGGGGCAGGAGGTGCCGAGGGGCGCGAGGCGCTCCAGGTCGTTCGAGTGAATGAACTGCAGCACGCGCTCGTCGTCGGTGAAGTGGCCGATCATCCGCTGGTGCGATGAGGCAAGCCCCCTGAGCACGGGCGCCAGCTCCGCCGCCTGCGCGAGCCTTTCTGCTTTGGGGAGCGCTTCCATGCGGGGGCCGCCGAATACGGGGCGCGCCTTGCCGGGGTTTTTCTCCAGGTATTCCGCACACTGCTCGATTACTTCCAGCGTGTTGATATAGGATTCGTAAGCCGTATCGCCCCAGGTGAAGAGCCCGTGCGAGCCGAGCATGATGCCGCGGATGCCGGGGTTTTCGTCGAGGCAGGCCTTCAGCTGCAGACCGAGGTCGAAGCCCGGGCGCTGCCAGGGCACCCAGCCGATCTTGCCGTTGAACAATTCTTTGGTGATCTGCTCCCCGTCTTTCGCTGCGGCGATGGCGATCGCGGCGTCCGGGTGCAGGTGGTCGATATGTTTGAACGGCAGGAAACCGTGCAGGGGCGTATCGATGGAAGGTGCTTTGGATTTGAGGTCGTAAATGCAATGATCGAAGAGCGCTACCATTTCGTCTTCCATCTGCATGCCTTTGTAGATATTTTTCAGGCTGCGGAGGCGGTCCACATACAGCGCGGCGAGGCCGCTGCGCTGGAGCGTGCCGAGGTCGCCGCCGGAGCCTTTCACCCACATCACTTCCACAGGCTTGCCGGTGAGGGGATCCGGCGCGGTGGCCTTGCAGCTGGTGTTGCCGCCGCCATAATTGGTGAGCCGCAGGTCAGCTCCCAGGAGGTTGGACCGGTAGATCAACAGGGCCACTTCATCGCCGGCCATCGCGGCGGCTTTGGCCTCATCCCATAAATAACTTACATGTTTGAATTGCTTCGTCATCGATCAATTAATTTTCAAGTGAAGTGCCGTACCCTACCAGCATGACAGACAAAATAATCGTGGCGATTCCCGCCAGTACCGTCCGGTAGGTTTTGGGGGACACGCCTTTCCATTCTTTCAGCGCAAACCCCCATAACGTGGAAATCAGAATGATAAAGGCCATGTGGAGGATCCACGAGCCGGCGCCGTTGCCGAGCTTGCTTTCTCCCATACCATAGAAGAAAAACTGCATGAACCAGGTGGTGCCGGCCAGGGTGGAAAAGAAGTAATTCGCGGCCAGGGGCGTCCCCTTGTTCGTATAATCTTTAAAAGAACGGTTGCGGGCGTTGAGGATCATGCACCAGATGAAGTTGGTCGTCAACCCGCCGAGCATGATCACGACAAAAGTTACGTTGTTGGCGAAGAGCGGATTGGCGCCGTTGGCCACCGCTTCCTTGCCCATGGAGCCTCCGGCGGAAATCGCGAAGCTCATGCAGGCACTGAGGATGCCGGAGATGCTGGCCACGGTCAAACCTTTCTTCAGGTCGAATTCGCGGATATTTTCCTGCTTCTGGTCGTCGGTCAGCTCCTTTTCTTTCCGCATCCCTGCTTTGCCGCTGATCATGATCCCGAGCAGGCAAACCGCCACGCCGAGGAGTACGAACACGCCGCCGTGGGTGCTGATCATCGCGCCGAAAGTATGTTCGCTATCCGCCATAATGCTGCGGTAGATCGGGGGAATGAGCGCGCCGAAGGCGGAACAGAACCCTAATGCCACGGCCATCCCGAGGCTCATGCCGAGGTAGCGCATGGACAAGCCGAACGTCAGCCCGCCGATGCCCCAGAGCACGCCCAGGAAGTACGTCCAGAACAAGGTGGCGCCGTCGGTGTTTTTGATGATGTCCATGAACCCCGGCACGGTGAGCCATGCCGCGATAAACGGAACGATCAGCCACGAAAAGAGCCCGCCGGTGATCCAGTAACTTTCCCAGCTCCAGCCCCTGACTTTCTTGTATGGCAGATAAAAACTTCCGGAGGCGAACCCGCCCAGCAAATGGAAGAACAATCCCAGGATAGCATTCATAAAACGTGGATTTTTGTAAGTGACTCACAAAATATGCAAAGCGTCCGGAATCACTGTCATGCCCCGTCCTGCCTGTGTTTTTTCAATTATTTCACTACTTTGGGAGACGTTATGAAAACACCAGACATCCTCCGGCATATCGCCATCGACGACTTCTCCGCCACGCCGAAATACCAGCAGCTGGCCGACGCGCTTTTGCAGGCGATCGGCGAGGGAAAGATCAAGCAGAACGACATCCTTCCATCCATCAACGAGCTTTCCTACAAGCTGGACATCTCGCGCGACACGGCCGAGAAATCGCTGAAGCTGCTGAAGGCCCGCGGGATATTGGGCTCCGTGCCGGGGAAAGGATATTTCGTGCAGCAAACGGGGCTGCGGCAGCAGTTCAAAATCCTGTTGCTTTTCAACAAGCTCAGCGAGCATAAAAAAATCATCTACGACGCCTTCGCCGGCAAACTGGGCGACGCGGCCAGCATCGACTTCTATATCTACAACAGCGATTTCGGGTTGTTCAAAAAATTGCTGCAAAGAAACCTGTCGGAATACACGCATGTGGTGATCCTCCCGCATTTCCGGGAGCGCGTGGAGGTGGAGGAGTTGCTGAATGACATCCCGCGGGAAAAGCTGATCCTGCTCGACAAAAAGCTGAAGGGGGTAACGGGCGGTTACGGGGCGGTGTACGAGAATTTCCGGGAGAACATTTACGAGGCGCTGGAGGCGTTGCGGGAGCGGCTGGAGCATTACCAGGCGCTGACGCTCATTTTCCCGGAGAACTCTTATTACCCGGACGAGATCCGCGACGGGTTCCTGCAGTTCTGCCAGGATTATGCGTTCCCTGCGCGGGTGGTGCATGACCTGACGGCGGGTGGCGTGCGGCCCGGGGAGGTGTATATCAACCTGCGGGAAAGCGACCTGGTGGAGCTGATCGGGAAGACGCGGGCGCAAGGGCTGACGCCGGGGAAGGATGCGGGGATCGTTTCGTACAATGAAACACCGCTGAAACCCTTTATCCTGAATGGTTTGACGACGATATCGACAGACTTCCAGCTGATGGGCGAGCTGGCGGCGGGGATGATCCTGGACGGGGCGCTGTCGCAGGTGGAGGTTCCCTTCCGTGTGACGCCACGGGCTTCGCTCTGAAGCCATCCATGCTGATGTTTCCTTATATGAGCTGCCGTAGGGCATAAATTCACGAAAACGCGCTATCTTCGCGCTTCGCCGGCAGTGGCATTTTTTTACAAACCGTTGAGATCTATCGCTTTATCCAGGGCCTGACTTGCGTCGGGGGGCTGGCGGGAGTGATATTCTGTCGGTCTGACGGCCCTCCCGCCCTGCTAAAAAGGCAGGTTTCCCGTACTGCGGGGCCGTGGCACAATCTTGGTTGGCAGGATTGGGCACGGGAAACAGCAAACAATATTTATTTTCTGTGTTTTAATATTAACAAAAAGCAAAAATGGCAACCGTAACCAGAGAGAACATTGGTTTATTAAATGATAAGATCACTGTGAAAGTGAGCCAGGAAGATTACCTTCCGAATTTCGAGAAAGCTGTCAAGCATTTTTCCAAAACAGCCAACATCCCTGGATTCCGGAAAGGCCAGGTTCCCGCCGGCATGATCAAGAAAATGAGCGGCCAGGCGCTGTTTGCAGACGAAATTCTGAAAACGGTGGAAAAGGAACTGATGACTTACATCCAGAACGAGAAACTGGAGATCTTCGCCCAGCCCCTCTCCCTTGAGAATGAAGCAAAGAACTTCGATTACAATAAACCTGAAGCATTCGACTTCGCTTTTGAAGTAGGCCTGAAGCCTGCTTTCGACGTGGATCCCCTGCTCGCGAAAACTTCCCTCACCCGCTACAATGTAAAGGTGACCGACGAGATCGTTGACCAGGAACTGGACCGCCTGCAGCTGAAAGGCGGCAAATCCAGCGAGCCCGAAACCGTTACCGGCGAAAACAACGTGCTGAACCTCGAGTTCATCGAGACGGACAGCAAAGGCAACATCGCAGAAGGCGCCGAGAAGAAGGAAAACTCCCTCCTCGTGAAAACCTTCGCCGCTGCCGCGCAGGAAAAACTGATGGGCAAGAAAGTAGGCGACACAGTGGTGTTCCAGCTTTCCAAAGCTTTCGATAAAGACCGAATCGAATACATCACCAAAGATCTCGGCCTGGCCAATGATAAAGACGCTGCGAAAAAATACTTCCAGCTCACCATCACCAAACTCACCCTGATCGAAAAGCGCGAACTGAACGAGGAATTCTTCAACGAAGTATACCCCGGCCAGAACATCGCTACCGCTGAAGCTTTCCGCGAAAAACTCCGCGAAGAGATCGGCAAGTACTGGAAACAGGAAGCTACGAACCACCTGCACAACGACCTGTTCGAGACGCTGGTGCACGAAACGCCTATCGAGCTTCCCAAAGACTTCCTCAAACGCTGGCTGCAGAAAGGCGGCGAAAATCCGAAAACGGAAGCCGAAGCAGAACAGGAATACCCGAACTTCGACCATCAGCTGCGCTGGACACTCATCAGCGACAAACTGATCCGCGATAACAAACTGGACGTTTCTTTCGACGAGCTGAAAGACAACGCACGTACCAAACTGATGTCTTACTACGGCCTCGGCGGCGAGCAGGCGGAGTGGATGGACAGCTACCTGGAGCGCCTGCTGCAGGATGAGAAGTATGTTGACCAGACGTATCGTGAGCTGATCACCCAGAAGCTGTTTGATTGGGCTGAAGCCAAGGTGAACGTAAAAGAAGAGGAAATTACTGCAGAAGAATTTGTTAAATTACCTCATAAACATCACCATCATGAACATTAATAACGAATTCCGGAAATATGCGATCCACCACAGAGGAATCAGCAGCCTGGTTGTAGATAGTTACGCCCGTAGCTCGAATTTCAACGCGCTTACCCCCTATATCCTGGAGGAGCGTCAGCTGAATATGCAGCAGATGGACGTGTTTTCCCGACTGATGGCCGACCGTATCATCTTTTTGGGTGACCCGGTGAACGACTATGTGGCGAATGTGATCACCGCACAGTTGTTGTTCCTGGAGTCTGCCGACCGCAACCGCGACATCCAGATGTACATCAACAGCCCCGGTGGCTCCGTATATGCCGGTCTGGGTATCTATGATACCATGCAGATCGTTTCGCCCGACATCGCCACTATCTGTACCGGTATGGCCGCCTCCTTCGGCGCCGTGCTGCTGGTAGCCGGCACGAAAGGCAAGCGTACCGCCCTGAAGCACGCCCGTGTGATGATCCACCAGCCACATGGCGGTGCGGAAGGCCAAACTTCCGACATCGAGATCACGGCACGTGAGTTCGTAAAGCTGAAGAAAGAGCTGAACGAAATCATCGCCGGCCACTGCGGCCAGCCCGTGAAGAAAGTGGAGAAAGACGGTGACCGTGACTTCTGGATGACAGCCGACGAAGCCAAGGAATATGGCATCATCGACGACGTACTGGATAAAAATCCCCGTAAGAAAGCTGCGGAAGGCAATGGTACCGCCCAGTAACTTAGGGACAAACGCATAAAAAAGGCGCTTCTGAACGGAAGCGCCTTTTTTCTTGCCGCCTGTGTAAAAGACCGGTCGGGCCGTGCCCGGCGGCATTCCGGCCTATTTGCCCTTCTCAAACCCGCAAAAAATGCGTAAATTTGTACCCTTGTAAATCAGGCAAAAACAGCCTTACATTCAAAAAATCTGATAAATGAAAGAATCCAAGATACGCTGTTCGTTCTGCAACCGGAACAAAGACGAGGTGAGGATACTGATCGCCGGAGCGGAGGGCCATATCTGTGAAAACTGCGTGGCCAATGCACAGGAGATCATCGAGCAGGAACTGAACCCCGGCGGGGAGGCTCCCCGCAAAGCCGGCCCTTCGCACTTTGTACCCAAAGTGGCCAAACCGGTAGAGATCAAGCAATTCCTGGATGAATACGTGATTGGTCAGGACGATGCGAAGAAAATCCTCGCGGTGGCCGTTTACAACCACTACAAGCGCCTCAACCAACAGGTAACGGAAGATGACGTGGAGATCGAGAAGAGCAACCTCATCATGGTGGGCGAAACCGGTACCGGCAAAACCCTGCTGGCCAAATCCATCGCCCGTCTCCTCAACGTGCCCTTCACCATCGTGGACGCTACGGTGTTCACCGAAGCCGGTTATGTGGGTGAAGACGTGGAAAGCATCCTGACCCGCCTCCTCCAGGTTTGCAATTATGACGTGGAAGCCGCTGAAAGAGGGATCGTTTATATCGATGAGATCGATAAAATCGCCCGTAAAAGCGATAACCCGTCCATCACCCGCGACGTGAGCGGCGAAGGCGTGCAACAGGGCCTGCTGAAGCTCCTGGAAGGCACCGAAGTGCTCGTTCCCCCGCAGGGCGGCCGCAAGCACCCCGAGCAAAAACTGATCAAGGTAAACACACAGAATATCCTGTTCATCTGCGGCGGCGCTTTCGACGGCGTTGACCGTATCATTTCCCGCCGTATCCAGACCCATTCCATCGGGTTTACGGTGAACAAGGAACAGGAAGAGCAGAACCGCAAACACATCCTGCGCTACATCAATTCGCAGGACCTGAAGCAATTCGGCCTCATCCCCGAACTGCTGGGCCGCCTGCCGGTGGTAACCTATCTCAACACGCTGGACAAGGACGCGCTCAAAGCCATCCTCACCCAGCCCCGCAACGCCCTGGTAAAACAGTACAAGAAGCTGTTCAAGGTGGAAGGGATCGATTTCGATATAGAAGCCGATGCGGTGGATTACATCGTGGAAAAAGCCCTGGAATACAAACTGGGCGCCCGCGGCCTCCGCTCCATCTGCGAAGTGGTACTGGCCGACGCAATGTTCAATTTGCCCAGCACCAACGAGAAGACCTTCGTGCTCACCCGCGCTTATGCCGCGGAGAAGCTCGAGAAAAGCACACTCGTGGCCCTCAAGGTAGCCTGATCACCCGTTTCATCAACGATAAAAAAGCAACCCGATGCAAGAGCTCATCCAGCAAGTGAAAGATAAAGCCGGCATTAACGACGAACAGGCTGTAAAAGCCATCGAAGCCGTGAAAGATTTTGTGAAAAGCAAACTGCCCCCCATGATCGCGGGCAATGTAGACGTGTGGTTTGCCGGAATGGCAGGCGGCGCCCAACCGCAAAAGCCAGACGCCGCGGAAGATTTTCTGGATTAACATCAGGCGGCGCGGCGGATGCTGCGGCAGGCGTCTGAAACCAGACAATAAATGAAATCACGCGAATTCTGCGCAGCAGACACAAGCAACAAAAGCATATTCATCTTTTTTATACAGAGGCGCCTACCGGCGTCTCTGTTTGTTTATAATAATGTTCCAACTCCTTCGCGGCGCCTTTCCGCCGCGCCCTCCTGCCCAGGTACCTGAACAACCGGCTTTGCAGCCAGTAAGGCAAACCGGGCAGATACGTTTCACCGATATCCAGCAACAGGGCCAGGTGGCTGAACTTCAGGGGAAAGTCACCGGATGTTCGTTGCTGGGATTAAAAAACAGGTGACGTTCATATAACGCGACATCTGCCCTTCCACCCCTATCCAGGTGAAAAATTTCTTTTCCGACCTGCAGCCCCAGCGTTCCTTCCACCACCTCGAAATGTTCGCGGTAGGTGGTATGGTAATGCAGTCCGTTTTTACCGCCAGGCGCCAGCTCCACTTCCACCGTTACCCGGGCGCCGCGGGTTTCTGCGGCCGTTTCAAGGAAAGTGACCTTGTCACCGATCACCGGATTGTATATCGTTCTCGGGAGGGCCATAGTTACAGGGTTTTTAAATATCTGTACAGGGCGGTCAGCTCTTCATCGGAATATTTGTTGGTCATCTGCCAGGGCATGTCTTCGTTCTTAATGGCGCGGCCATCGGGCGTATTGCCTGTACGCAGCACTGCGATGAATTCCTGCTCCGACCATTTGCCGATATTGCCCGCGGTGGTGATATCCCGTACATAGACGCCGCCGGGAATGGGGCTTTCTCCGCCTCTCAGGTTAGGTTGGTGGCATCCGGTGCAGGACATGGAGAGATATTGCCCGTATTCGGCTGTAGGGCCTTTGGGAATGGGTTTGCCGGGCTGCCAGGCGTGGTCGATTTTCTCCGCGGGGATGAGGGGGATTTTATCCAGGGCGGAGAGTATGGTGCCGAGGGGGCCGAGGCGCGGCGGGGCCACTTCATGGTCGGCCGGAGGCGCTGCCTTGAGATAGGCGATGAGGGAACCGAGGTCCTTGTCCGTCATCCGGTAATATTCGTAGGAAGGCATTACCAGTAAGGATTTCCCATCTTTCCGGATACCATGGCGCAACGCCAGGATCCAGTCGCGGTCCGTGTAATCCGCCGTTTTGCTGCCTTTGCCGCGGGTGAGGTTAGTGCCGGACAGGGTGCCGATGGGGCCTTCGTCCATGAAAATTTTTCCGGCCATATCGGCGCCGTGGCAATCTGCACAGCCACGTGTTGCGTAGATATGCGCACCAGCCGCCACAGTGGCGGAATCCGAGGGAATTTCAAACATCCGTACTTCTACGTCGTAGATTTTGTCCCGTTTATTTTTCACCTTGATATGCATGGTGAAATAAAATATAAGTAGGCCCGCCACCAGTAAACCGATGATTCCGCCTGTCCATTTCAGTATTTTCCGCAACATAAGATTGATTATTTTTGTGGCATCAAAAGTAAGCCACCCTATAACCCCTGGTGGTACGCAAAACGGATTATACAGTACGACAAACGGATTTCGTTATGACCCCAAAAACTTCAATCGACGCGCAAAGCGTTGTTGCCACGCATGCATTTTTCATGGATCACGCCACGGTACCGGATCAGGACTACGCGGGCGACTGGGATCCCATCCAGGCCTTGCTTCACTTCCAGGTGAAAGCAGAACCCGGGCGCATTATTCCCCCGGCCGATGTTTCGCGGCTCCAGTCGGTAAAGGACTTCCTCCGCGAAAACTTCCTGGACCAACACCTCAGCCTGGGCTTTCTCTGCCGCCGCTTCGGGCTGAATGAATTCAAACTGAAAAAAGGATTTAAGCAATTATTCGGTAACACCGTGTTCGGCTATGTGCAGGAAATGCGGATGAAAACCGCGCGCAGGCTTATTATCGAAGAGAAAAGAAATGTAAATGAAGTGGCCGACTTCCTGGGCTACAGCTCCCCGAATCATTTTTCCGCCGCTTTCAAGCGCCTGTACGGCTTTCCGCCGGCGAAGCTGAAGGCCTGGCAAATGTGATCGTGAAAGCGGATAAAAGGCCGTATTACTCCTTTAGCGGGTGCAAATAAAAACCGCCCCGAGGGGGGCGGCTTCTTTTTGGAGTAAAATTTTCTCGATCTTTCTTAATGTTTAGGTTGATAAATTGGTAAGGAAAGTAATTAACTCAAATTTAACTTTCTGTTATCAATTTTCCATCACACTAAGGTGTAAATATTGAAAAAAAAGAAAAAAAGCATGACCCTGATCAGGAAGTCAAGTGATACACGCCGCTTTACAGTTTATCAAAAAATATACTTTGTGGATAAAAAGTTCGAAGATTGGGCGCTTACGATCTCATTTATGAGCGCTTTGTTCTCTTCTGTCTGCTTTGTAGCCACTAATGAACGGATCGAAAACGCACGTAAAGCATCGAAAACTGAGAGCGTAGCTTCCGCGGAATCCTTTCTCCCGGTGAACGGGAAGATGTCGGGACCGCGTTGACATTGGCAATTTATGTTCACGCGGCTCACCTGGTTCACCAGCGGATCGATGAGGGAAGCGAGCTCCGCCGCGTCGTTGGAGAACACGGCCACCTGCTGCCCGTGATCCGCTTCGATCAGGTACTGGATCGGCGTTTCGATATCATCGAAAGGTACCACGGGAATCACCGGGCCGAATTGCTCTTCGCGGTATAATTTCATTTTTTCGTTGACGGGATACACGATGGCGGGGAACACGAATGATGCGTTGGCCGCGCCGCCAAACGGGTTGATCACTTTTGCGCCGTTGGCCACTGCGTCCGCGACGCAACTCTGGAGGTA
>NZ_CALNBI010000438.1 GCF_937874145.1 uncultured Chitinophaga sp.
AGAACGTCGACTTCGGTCGATTCCCGTCCCGGGTCTTCGCGATCAACCAGGCCTGGCTCCAGTTGGCGCTGACCGGCAACCTGGGCAATGTGATGAAGGAATCAGCCGTAACGGCCCTCAGCTGGCTGCAGGCCAATGCATTGAACTATAAGATCGATCCGAAAACGTTCCAGCAGAAGACCATCCACGTGCACGTTCCGGAAGGGGCGGTGCCGAAAGACGGTCCCAGTGCGGGCATCACCATGCTCACGGCCCTGGCTTCGGTGTATACCGGCCGCAGGGTGAAACCTTACCTGGCGATGACGGGCGAGATCACGTTGCGCGGGCAAGTGTTGCCGGTGGGCGGTATCAAGGAAAAGATCCTTGCGGCCAAGCGTGCCGGTATCAAGGAAATCATCCTTTGCTGGCAGAATGAAAAAGATATTGTGGATATCAACCCCGACTATATCAAGGGGCTGAAATTCCATTATGTGCGCGAAATGAACCAAGTGCTCGAAACTGCGTTATTAAAGAGGTAAAACGCGCGGTGCGTTACTCCTGACACAGCCGTGCAACCATAAGTTCACTTGAAAAAGTGAGCGCATGTTGATTGTTTAAGGGTTTGAATAGAGCCATCTGTGATAGGATGGCTTTATTCTTTTTATACCGTTCAAGTTGTAACTTGCCGCCCTAACCGCGCATGCGCCTGTGAAACTCCGATTCCTCATCATATGGCTGTTGCTCCCCTTTTTCGCCGGCGCCCAGGTGCTGGGCGGGCGGCAATCGTACGCCTTCCTGGAACTGCCGCCATCGCCGCAGATCACCGCGTTGGGTGGCGCCAACGTGGCCATCCAGGGCAGCGACGTGAGCACGGCGCTGCTCAATCCCGCGTTGCTCAGGCCGGAGATGGGCGGGCAATTGCAGGTGAATATGGCCGGGTATAACGGGGGGATCAAGTACATGCATACGGCTTTCGGGGCGTATGCGCCGGGGATCGGGACCAGTTTTGCTGCGAGCCTCCAGTACGTGGGGTACGGCACCATCCAGCATACCGATGTAACGGGGAATGTGATGGGGAGCTTCCGCCCGGTGGACTTCTCCTTCCAGCTCACCGCCTCCCGCCGCTACCTCGAAAAATGGCACTACGGCCTCACCCTCAAATACATCCGCAGCAAATATTTCGATTACGGCTCCACCGGCATCGCCGCCGACGTGGGTATTACCTTTACCGACAGCACCCGCGGCTGGCAGGCGGGGCTGGTGGCCACCAATATGGGTACGCAGTTCAGCAAATACGCGCCGGACGAAAACGCAACGCTGCCCTTCGATCTGCAGGTGGGCGTTTCGAAGAAGCTTGCGCATGTGCCCATCCAGTTGTCGGCCACCATCCATCATCTCCACCAGTTCGATATCCGCTACGAAGGGCCCGACCTGCGCGACGAGCTGCAGATCGAAAACGGCGACACCCTGCGCACAGGGGGCCGGGGCATCGACAATCTCTTCCGGCATTTCGTGCTGGCCGCACAGTGGAACATCGGGAAGCATATCGAGCTGACGGGCGCATACAACCATCTCCGCCGCCAGGAATTATCGCTGCCCGAGCGCCGGGGAATGAGTGGTTTCTCCATGGGCGTGGGGCTGGTGGTGAAGAAATTCCAGTTGCGGTATGCCCGCAGCTGGTACCAGCGTTCCATTGGCTTTCACCATATCGGCGCCAGTATTCCTTTGCAACAGTGGGCAGGAATCGGTATTTTCGAAAAAAGAGCGGACCGTTAAACCCAATCCGCGGATACATACACATGCACATGCAACCAGTTATCGCCATACGGAACCTGCACAAAAGCTTCGGGGACAAACAGGTGTTGAAAGACATTAACCTGGAGGTCCGTCCGGGTGAGATCATCGGATACATCGGCCCGAATGGCGCGGGGAAGTCGACCACCGTGAAGATATTGATCGGCCTGCAGGGGGATTTTGAGGGAGAAGTCAGCGTACTGGGGCACGACCTCCGCACCGATACCCTGGCCGTCAAATCCCTCACGGGATATGTGCCCGAGAACGCAGAGATCTACGAAGTGCTCACGCCCATGGAATACCTTTCCTTTACCGGGAAGCTGTACGGGCTCGAAGATGCCGTTATCGCGGAGCGGGGGCAGCGCATGCTGCAGGCCTTCGGGCTGCTGGAAAACAAAGACCAGCGGATGGACACCTTTTCCAAAGGCATGCGCCAGAAAGTGCTGATTATTTCAGGATTGCTACACAACCCGCAGATCGTGATCCTCGACGAACCACTGTCGGGCCTGGACGCCAATGCGGTGATCATCGTGAAGGAAATCATTACCCTGCTCAAGAAAGAAAACAAAACCATATTCTATTGCTCGCATATGATGGACGTGGTGGAAAAGGTGGCGGACAGGATCGTGCTGATCGACGAAGGCCGCATCGTGGCCGACGGCACGTTCCGGCAGTTGCAGCAGCAGGAGGGTGAGACGCTTGAACAAGTGTTTGCCCGGCTGACCGGCAAGCAGCAGCTGAGCGAGCAGGCGGATCAATTCATCAACGCCCTCGGGCAATAAACCCCCGTTCATGAACAAGATAATGCTGGCGATGGTGGGGTGGCTGAACCCTTTGTGGCGCGGGCTGGGCGTGGATGTGGCGCAATTGCGCAACATCCTGCACACCAAGCTCATGATCGACGACCGGCGCCCCAATGTATATAACCGCGGTTCCCGCCAGAGTACGAAACCCGTGCGCAACAGTGCTGTTTACACGATGGTGCTGTCGTTGCTGATCGGGATGATCTACCTGTCCGTTTTCAGTGTAACGACCGATGTGCGGCTACAGGCTTTCCTGTGGTTTTCGGCGTATTTGCTCACGATGTGCATCACGCTGATCACGGATTTCTCTTATGTATTGATCGACCCGCGGGATAATTACATCCTGTTGCCGCGGCCGGTGAGCGACCGCACGCTGGTGGTGAGCCGGTTGCTGCATATCGCGCTGCATATTTCGAAGATCGCGG
>NZ_CALNBI010000439.1 GCF_937874145.1 uncultured Chitinophaga sp.
GATAACAGAAAACAGGATTGTTAATTCTGTAAACATTTATCCATCTGGAACTTACCGGCTGCCGTCAAAATAGGCAATCCCGCTTCCCTGCTCATCCACGACGCCGCCACGATAGCCGATAGCCGGACGCGGCTGTTGCGGTCGCGGGCAGCCGCCATCATCAGCGCCGCCTGGTCCGGGATCTGCTCCCCGACATAGCGCAATACCTGCACGGCCGCAGCCCTTACATGGTAATCCTTCGCTTTCAGCGAGCGTTTCAGCAGCTGCTGGTCCACTTTCCCCGTTCCCTGGCTTACCCAAAGAGCCTCCAGTACGTGGTGCTCATACCTTGCATCGCTCGTGTCCAGGCTGGCGGCCCAGGGGCCAAGTTTAGCCCGTACAGCGTTCACGTCTCTCCCGCGCAGTTCCCGGCGAGTCCGGTAACGGGAACGGTATTCCGGCAGTTTGAGGTTTTCGAGCAGTTCGTCGATTTCCGCACCGTCGATATTGGCCGGTTTAACCAGCGGCCGGGAAGGATAGGTGATGCGGTAGATCCGGCCATGGGAGTGGTCGCGCAGGGGATCGCGCGCATTATGCTGCATGTGCCCGATGAGGATGTTATGCCAGTCAACCACATACAACGACCCGTCGGGAGCAAACTCCAGGTCTACCGGCCGGAAGTTGGGATCGTCGCCTTTGAGCAGATCCATGCGGAAACGGCTTTTGTAACCCGTACCGGCATCTTCCATGGTATGTTGCTTGATCCCGAGGAACCCGATGGTATTATTGATCAGCAGGTCGCCCTGCACGCTGTCCGGAAAGTGGCGGCTGGAAACGAATTCGATCCCTGAAGTGGGGCGTACCAGGTGCTTTTCCTCGACCAGCTGTTCGGATTTATGCGTGGCCTGTCCATATCGTGGTAATATCGTACCCGGCAGCATCCAGCGCACATCCGGCGAGGAGGTTTCAGCGTAAAAGGGTTGCCCCCAATCGTCGAAAGCGATACCCCAGGGATTGGGGATGCGCAGCTGCGCCGTGCGTTCCAGCTTCATGCGCAGCGGATCATACCGGTAAAAACCGCCGTTGGTCGCGTATATCGGGCCATAAGACGTTTCGATGTTGGAGCTGAGGAAAACCCCTTCGCCCGAATAAATCGCCCCGGAACCATCCGTTGTAAATGCGTGATTGCCGTGGTGCGAATCGTGGTCGTCGAACCCGCTGAGCAGGATTTCTTTCTTGTCGGCCTTGCCATCACCATCCGTGTCTTTCAACAACACCAGGTTGCTCCCCTGCCCTACGTACACGCCTTCCGGCGCCATTTCAAATCCCAGCGGCAGATGCAGGCCGTCGGCGAAAACCGTTTGCTTGTCGGCCTTGCCGTCGTTGTCGGTATCTTCCAGGATGATGATTTTGTCGTTGGGCTTGGGATCGCCGGGTTTGTATTGCGGGTAAGTTGGCATGGTGGCCACCCACAAGCGCCCTTTATTGTCGAATGAAAGCTGCACGGGTTTGGCCAGCTCGCTGAATTCCGTTTCGGAGGCGAACAGGTCCACTTTATACCCGGGCGGCACTTTCAGGGAGCTTACGGCGTCCTGTCCGTAGCGGTAGGAAAGATTGCCGTTTTTATTGTTGTCGGTGTAGTTGGTCTTGATTTCCGGGAGAACGGGGGTGTGTTTATCCGCCGCTTCCAGGTCCATTTTTTCCCCTTTCGATGCGGCCAGCCAGATCGCGGTGTCGCGGATGGCGGTGAGCTCGCGGGTCTTTTTGATTTCGGCGGGGAAGTTATCCGGGCCGTAAGGCTGGTACCGGCGGCCGTAGACGTGAACGCCGTTGGGCACTTTATAATCGTAGAGCCACATCCAGTTCTTTTCCGCCACGGCATCGTTTACGAGCTGCCTGTCGGCGCCGGCCCTGGGATTGCCTTCTCCGAAAATCTCATCGGCCAGGAATTTGCAGAGTATTTGATATCCTGCCTCATTCAGCTGGGAGCCGTCGATCGTCAGCGGCATATTGGATTCCTCATACCATTTCTGGGAAGGATGGAACACGTCTACGAACAGCACTTTGTTTTGCGCGGCGATTTCCTTCATGGCGGCGGCATACAGCGCGAGGTTCTTATTCTCCCTGCGGCCGTCGGGCAGATCGCGGGTATCCGACAGGTTTTCGAACGCAATGGGAGAAACGAGCACCAGTTGCGGAGCAGAAACGCCGTTATAGCGTTGTTTCAGCGTCCATTTCACGAAGGCGTTCAGTTCAGCTTTGAAGTTGGCCAGTCCGGCCACTCCTGAGAACGATTCGTTGAAACCGAAAAAGGAAATGATCACATCCGTTTTCAGCCGGGTCAGCCATTCGTCGGGTGTTTCGAAGGTACCTTCGCCGGGGTGGTTTTCGTTCAGCTCCAGTTTTCCCGGTTCGGTAGTGCTTTTGATGAGGTTAGCCCGTTCCACCTGGAATTTCTCGGCGCCGGGGAAAGCAAAAGGCGACACGCGGCCGGAATGCGGCCGGAAGCCCGGCGTTTCCCCTGCATCGCACATATTGCGGATAAACAGCTCGTGCGCCGGGAAGCGGAGCTGCAGTTCCGTTTCGAGGTTGTCGAAATGGATCATCCTGGCGCCCAGGTTATTGCCGATCATCGCGATGCGCGCGCCTTTGGCGAGCTCCAGCGGCGCGGGTTGCCGGGTTCTGAATGCGTTTAATATGATGGCAGCCACTACTGCCAGTGATAACAGTATGCTGATTTTGGTTAATCTCATGGTTTCCGGTGATTTATCTATTTAGCTACCCGGTAAGGAACCTGAATGTCCATCTTACCTTTCCATTTCTTCGGCACCTTGAGGCCCAGTTCATCGTGAATGGCGTTGATCACGAGGCGCTGGAAGGACTCCACCCTGAAATCTTCGGGATGGCCCATGGTGGTCATAAAGACTTTCCCGCCGAAGGAATTGGTGCCGGTCCAGGCCACGGGGTTTTCCACGGCCATTCTTTCCGGGTTAACGGCCTTGCCCGTCAGCAGGGCAGTCGAACCTTTGACCGGGTAATCCGGTACAACATGATAGAGCCAGGAGCGTACGTGCCAGTCTTTGGCCACGCCCGTGAGGATGGGATTTTCAGCCTGGGCGGGCACGATGCTGACATCGGTGCTGCTGCTGTGGCCGTAGTGCGTATGTTTGGCTTTGCCGCCCCAGCCCGGAGGGGAATTCAGGGCAAATTCGCCGAAGGCGTTCCATTTTTCGCTGGGGTGGCCTGCGGGGAAATTGAATGCATGCGTGGTGGTGCGGAAGCCCATCACGGGTTTGCCCGACTTCAGGTAGGCATCGATATGCGCCAGCTGATCGGCCGGCAGCCTTCTCCAGCGGAGGTAGAAAACAGCCAGGTCCGCATCTTTCAGGGCTTCCAGCCCCGGGATGTTTTCTTCGCTGTTGTGATCCGGGGAAGATTTGAGCACGATCGTTCTCATGCCGTAATTTTTTTCCAGCTCCGCCGCCACGATGGGCAGGGTTTCTTCGCCGCTATATTCATGGTCTCCGCACACAAACACGACCAGCGGCTTTTTAGCTTTTTCGGCAGGTTCGGAGCAGAACAAACCTCCCAGTGTCAATAATAATCCAAAACAGAAAGTATTCATTTTAACAGGGATTTATGGTTATCATACAAACGTGTTTCTATTGAAAACGCTTTCCTTTTCCGGTTCCCGGCCGGAAAGGAGCGCTATTACATTATTTACCGTGGACAGGCACATCTCCCGGTAAGTGGTGGCGGTCAGGCTCGCGGAATGCGGCGTTACCAGCGCACGGGGATGCCGTACCAGGCCGAGATTCTGTACCGGCGGTTCGTCGGGCAGCACATCGGCCGCAAAACCCGCGACCGTTCCCTCGTTCAGCGCATCCAGCAAGGCCGCATGGTCGATCAGCGCGCCCCTGGCGGTGTTCACAAGCATGGCGCCCGGTTTCATAGATGCCAGTTCCGCCTTGCCGATCAGGTTGGCCAGCCCGCTTTCCAACGGAAGGTGCAGGCTGATGATATCGGATTGCCGCAGTACCTCCTGCATGGGCAGGAACTTGTAAGGCAGGTCCTGCGCCGACCGGCTCCAGTACACCACTTCCATCCCGAACGCGCTGGCCAGGCGGGCCACGCGTTTCCCGATGTTGCCCATGCCGAGGATGCCGAGCGTTTTGCCGTTCAGTTCATCGCCTGCATATTGGTTCCGCCAGTTCCAGTTTTCCTGCTTCACCTTTTCCACCGAAGTGTAGAGATCGCGCATGAGCATCAGCATGAGGGCCAGCGTATGCTCCGCGATGGTGGCCGCATTGCTGCCCGGCGCGTTGATGACACGGATCTTCCTCGCCGAAGCGGCGGCTACATCCACATTATCCAGCCCCACGCCACATCGGGCCACGGCTTCCAACTGCGGACAGGCGGCCATCAGCGCATCATCCACCTTCATCTTCCCCCTGGTAATCACGGCATGGATTTCCTCCGCCGCCACAACAGCGTCGCGGCTGGCCAGGTCATAGCCGGTAAATACGTTTACGTGTTCGCGCAGCACGGCCAGGGCCTCTTCGGCGACTGTCTCCAGCAACAATACGTTTTTCCTCATGGTTATTGATGGTATAAAGTGGCGTCGTCCGACCGGTCGCCCCGGAAGTCGTTCCGCCCTGAAACATACAAACCTTCCTCATATAATTCATCCTTGAATATCGCGGGATCGATCTCGGCTCCCGGCGCGGAAGAAAGTTCCACCAGATTGCCGGCGGGGTCGCGGACGAACATCTGCATCGCGCCATCGGGCAGCTTGCGGACCTTCCCCCAGGGGTTCACATCGATCACCCCCAGTTCCTTCATGCGGAAAAAGATGCTGTTGAAATCATCTACCTGCACGCAGATATGCCCGCGGAAAGAAGTGCGGTCGTCCCACTCCGAGAGGTGCAATTGCTGCTCCGCATTGAACTTGAAGAACATCACCGGGTAATCGAACCGGAAAGCGGGAAGCTTCTCCAGGCCCAGTTCATGCTCATAAAATGCACCTGCTTTCTCGAGGTTGTCTACTATCAGTGTAACGTGGTTAATTTTGATTGCCTTAGCCATAAAAATATTTTTTAAACGCCCTGTTTGAATTCCCGTACAAAATCCCAATCCGGGGTCATGCCCAGCCCGGGTGCCGTGGGTGCGGCGATCGATCCGTTGGTAACGGTGATTTTTTCTTTGACAAGATCATACATCATCGGGTTGCCGCCCAGCGAAAATTCGATGATTGTAGCGGAAGGCGAAGCAAACGCCACGGTCAGTCCCGCCATAAAGGAAAACGCCGAGCCCCAGCAATGCGGCGCCAGTTCCACCTGGTGCGCGCAAGCGAGGTGACCCGCACGCATCGCTTCTGAAATACCGCCGATAATCGCTGCATCCGGCTGGATCACATCCACTGCACGGATCTGCAAAAGATCGTGGATATCGAAACTGGTATATTCGCTTTCCCCGGCAGCGATTGGGATGCAGGTAGACGCCCTCACTTCGGCGGTGCCCTGTTTGTTATCCGGACTGATGGGTTCTTCGAACCAGTAAATATTACAATCTTCCACGCCACGGCAAAACTGCCTGGCTTCGGGAACGCTGTAAGTCCCATGTGCGTCCACCATCAACTTGATATCGGCATCCAGCACGGCCCTGGCCGCCCGCACGCGGTCGATGCTTTTCTGTACGCTGTCATCCATCACCCCTACCCGCATTTTCACGCCCCGGAAGCCTTTATCCACATATCCCTTCAACTGCGCCCCGATATTATTGACATCCGCCCAACCACCGCTGGCATATGCCGGCATATGATCGCGGCAGGCGCCGCCCAGGAGGTCGAGAACAGGCACACCCAGCATTTTCCCTTTCAGGTCCCACAGGGCGGTATCGATCCCGCTCATGGCGGAAACGGTAAGGCCGCGCCGGCCGAGGATGGGGAACTTCCGGCCCCTCGACAGGGCGTAGTGGTCGCGGGTGCCGTTGTACATTTCTTCCCACAGGCGGGTGACGTTGTTCACGGATTTACCTACCAGCAAGGGTTTCAATTCATTTTCCACGCAATTTACAATGGAAGCGCATACGCCGGAAGATCCCACCGCCGCTTTGGCTTCGCCAAAACCCTGGAGGCCTTCGTCTGTCGTAATCACGACCAATGTCATATCGAAATTCGTCAGCAAGCCATAATCCGAGGCATGCTGCTTTTCTTTAGGAATGGGACAGCGTAACCAAAACGCTTCTACGTTCGCAATTTTCATGTATTGGAATTAACCGCTTTATTTAAATGAGTTTGGATAAAGTATTAAAGGATTCACGGGTGAGCATGGAATAGAAATCCTCTGTTACGGAAGAGCTGCCATGGTCGACCAGGAATTTCTCCTGCTCGGGGGAAAGGTTCTCCGGCTTTTCGTCGATGGAGCCGGGGAAAGGATTGGCGGGCGTACGGTCGAGCGGCGCGCAGAACTCTACAGACAGCACTTTGTCGTAGTTAACTTCCCGGAGGGTCTTTACGATCTTCTGCCAGTCGAGGTTCCCCATGCCCGGGGCCATCCTGTTATTATCGGCCACGTGGAAGCCGGCCAGCTTGGGGGCGGCCCTGCGGATGGCGGCGAACATGTCAACTTCCTCGATATTCATATGGAAGGTATCGAGGCACACGCCGCAATTGGGGCCTACTTCGGCGGCGAGGGCCAGCGCCTGGTCGGCCCGGTTGATGAAATAGGTTTCGAACCGGTTGATGGGCTCAATCCCCAGCACGATGCCCACGGATTCGCTGTAGGCGTAAATTTCCTTCATGGCATCCACGGCCCATTTCCATTCTTCATCGGGCCGCCCGTCCGGGACGAGCTTACCGACGGTACCTGGCACCACGGACACCATTTGTCCATCCAGTTCCTTCACCATTTTCACCACATCTTTCACATATTGAACAGATGCGGCGCGCTGCGCTTCGTTTTTGGCAAGCAGGTTGCGTTCCCCGAGCATGAGGGTAACGGATCCCCAGCAGCGGACGTTATTTTCTTTCAGCAGTTTCCGGACTTCCGTGGTGTCGTATTGCTCGGGGCTGCCGGCAATCTCGAAGCGGGTGTATCCCTGCGCGGCAATTCTCCGGATTGTAGTGGCTATCGTTTCGGCGCGCATCCAATTGTGTATCGCAAGTTCCATAGCGGGTTTTATAAAGTGAAAATGATTGTCTGGCGGATATAAACTAATTGATATTCAGGCATAAGCTGTCATTACAAACTTATCCCGGATACCGTTGAAATAAAAGTACACCATTTGCCGATTTTCGATACTATATTTACTTTATACGGAAATTAGTCCTTCAAAAAACGATTATTGTACTAAAATTGGCCGCATGAAAGTTTCTTACCGGCATATATCCACTGCGGAGGATGCCAGCTTTGGCATCAAGGAATTCTGCCAGCCGCATTTCACCAATACCTTTCATTTCCATAGGGGCTATGAGGTGACGCTCATCGTAAAGAGCTCAGGCCAGGTGTATGTGGGCGACAAGATGCTGAATTACAAGGAAGGCGAAATTTTCATGTTCGGGCCGGGGTTGGTGCATTGTTTTTCGAATAATACGTTATCCGTCGGCAAAGGGGAAAATGTGCATGCTATCGTGGTGCAGTTCGAGGAGGATTTTATGGGGAAGGACTTTTTCGAAACGATGGAGCTGCGGAATATCAAGGCGCTCATGCAG
>NZ_CALNBI010000440.1 GCF_937874145.1 uncultured Chitinophaga sp.
TTCTTTCGGCGATCATACCATCAGCAGTACGCTCATCGGTACCCGTCAGCAAACGCTGAATACCGACGGGTCAACGCTGCAGACTTCCCTGCCGTACCGAAACCTCGGGCTGGCGGGCCGCGCTACGTATTCTTACCTGAGCCGTTATTTCCTCGAGTTCAACTTCGGATATAATGGCAGCGAGCGGTTCTCTTCCAACAACCGCTTCGGATTCTTCCCGACTATCGGCGCTTCGTGGGTAATGTCCAACGAAAAGATGTGGGAAGGGCTGCGCGATGTGGTAACGAGAGCCAAGATCCGTGCGAGCCATGGATTGGTTGGCAACGACGCCATCGGTCAGCAGCGCTTTTTCTATATGTCTGAAGTTAACATGAACTCGGGCTACGGTGCTACTTTCGGACGGAACAACGCCTATTCCCGCAACGGGGTTTCCATAATCAATTATGACAACCGTGATGTGACCTGGGAAACTTCGCACCAGACGAATATCGGGTTGGAGCTGTCGTTTTTCGACAAACTCAATTTCATCGGGGAGATATACCGCCAGCGGCGGACCAACATCCTGCAGGAAAGGACTTCCATTCCCAGCACCTCTGGCCTCGAAGCGGGCATCAGCGCCAATATCGGAGAGGCGGTGTCGGAAGGCATCGACCTGTCGCTGGACTATAAACAGAATTTTGGGAAAGACGCCTGGGCGGCCGTTCGTGGTAACCTGACGTTTGCCACCAACGAATTCAAGCAGTTCGAAGAGCCCAAATTCAACGAGCCCTGGCGTTCCCGTATCGGTAATTCCATCAACCAGGTGTACGGATTCATTGCGGAGAGGCTGTTCGTGGATGATGCGGAAGTGGCCAATTCACCTCGGCAGAACTTTAACGGTTTCGTGACCCGTGGCGGCGACATCAAGTACCGCGACGTAAATGGCGACGGCCAGATCACCGAGCGCGATATGGTGCCCATCGGCATGCCTACTGCGCCTGAGCTGGTATACGGCGCCGGCTTCTCGGTGGGATACAAGCAATTCGACCTGTCTGCATTTTTCCAGGGGTTGGGCCGCGAGTCTTTCTTCATCGACGTATCTGACGTAGACAGGGCAAGCGGTGCGTATCTCGAAAGCACGATGCCATTTGTCGCCAATGCGCAAATCCTGAAAGCATATGCGGAAAATCACTGGTCGGAGGAAAACCAAAACATCTATGCGATGATGCCCCGGTTATCCCATACGCATAATTATAACTCGGCGCCATCGCCATCGCAGGGAGTGACCATTCCGAATACCTGGTTCATGCGCAATGGGGCTTTCCTGCGCCTGAAAAGCGTAGAGGCCGGGTATACCGTTCCGCGGCATATCACCAAACGCTGGCACATCGAGAACCTGCGTATCTATTTTAACGGGCTGAACCTGCATACCTGGAGCGCTTTCAAGCTGTGGGATCCGGAAATGGCCGGTAAGGGATTGTCTTACCCGGTGCAGAAAGTGTTCAACTTTGGTATCAACGTCAACCTGTAGCTTAAAAATGCAAATCATGAAATTCAACATACGTATCTGGATAGTGGCGGCCGTGCTGCTCGGCAGTTTTTCTTCCTGCAAGAAATACCTGGAAGTGGTGCCGGACAACGTGGCAACGATCGATTACGCTTTCCGTAACCGGAACGAAGCAGAAAATTACCTGTTCACGTGTTACGCCACGCTGCAGAAATCCATTTTTTACGCCTGGTCCGACCCCGCGTTCACGACCGGCGGCGAACTATTGCATCCTTTCCCGGTAGAAAACAACGCAGACATGGGATTCCGGATGCTTCGCAGCGGGAACAATGTACTGTCGGTTGAGCTGGACTTCTGGAGCGGCAACAATGCCGGGGTAAATCTTTACGATGCGATCCGCCGTTGCAATATTTTCCTCGATAACGTGGATAAACCGGTAGACCTGAGTGTGAACGAAAAGGCGCGCTGGATTGCTGAGGCTAAATTTCTTAAAGCCTACTACCATTATTGGCTGGTGCGCATGTACGGACCGATCCCGGTCATCCGCAAGAATCAGCCGGTGAATGCCTCCATCGAAGAAGTGCGGGTGAAGCGTGAGCATGTTGACACCGTTTTCAATTACATCGTGCAATTGCTGGATGAAGCTGCTGCCGGCCTTCCGCGCATCATTACATCGGAAGCCAGCGAGTTGGGACGGGTTACGCGATCGGCCGCCATGAGCGTGAAAGCAGAAGCGCTCGCCTGGCAGGCAAGTCCATTGTTCAACGGCAATCCCGACTACATTAATTTCAGTTCGAAGGAAAACAAACCGCTGTTTTCCACGATGGCTGATCCCAACAAATGGGTGTTGGCGGCGGAAGCCTGTCAGCAGGCCATCGAGGAGGCGCATGCGGTTGGCCGGAAACTCTATCCTTTCGTGCCGCCGGCCAATCTCACCGGCCTGAGCGATTCTACCATCAACCTCCTCGCATTCCAGGGTGCTGTCACGCACCTGTTCAATGACGAGGTGATCTGGGGCGCAAATGCAGTTAACAGCGACTGGCAGTATATCTGTATCCCCAAAATGGCGGCGGAATCCCAGACCAACGACGTGATCTGGGGCAGCCTGGCCGCCCCGCTGGCCATCGCCGAAATGTTTTATACAAATAACGGCGTGCCCATCAATGAAGACAAAACCTGGGATTACGGCAGCCGGTACATCCCGCGCGCCAGCGACGAAGCGCACCGGTATTATATCCGCAACGGTTATCAAACGGCCGGCCTCAATATGAACCGGGAAGTCCGCTTCTACGCCAGCCTCGGGTTCGATGGAAGCAACTGGTTCGGCAACGGTACGCTGGACGACGACAACCAGCAATACGTTCAAGGCAAAATGAAGCAGATCAGCGGCGCCGCCATGATCGTGAAAACAAATTCCACCGGGTACTGGCCCAAAAAGCTCGTGCCGTACCAGAGCGAGTTCCTGGCCCGCAGCCTGCCCGTGCCCTTCGCGGTGCCACGCATCCGCCTGGCCGCCATGTATCTCTTGTACGCCGAAGCGCTGAACGAAGCCGGCAACCGGACGGAGGCGCTGACCTGGATCAATAAAGTACGGGAAAGGGCGAAGCTGAAAACAGTGGAAGAATCCTGGGCCACCTATTCCAACAATCCTGGCAAGTTCAATAGCAAAGAAGGGCTGCGCCAGATTATTCACCAGGAAAGAAGGATCGAACTGGCTTTCGAAAGCCAGAGCGGTTGGGATATGCGCCGCTGGAAGGAAATGAAAGAGTACCTGGCCAAGCCCATACAGGGCTGGAGCGTGTATGAGGAAACCGTAGCGGGATATTACCAGCCGCGAACCATCATCATGCCGGTGTACAACACCCGTGAGTATTTATGGCCGATCAGCGACGCCGATCTGACCATCAATCCCAACCTCGTGCAAACGCCTTTATGGTAATCCTGCTTTCCTTCTTCAACAAAAATTAATCAACATGCAGACTTCACAAACCAAGATATTCGCGCTGCTGGGCCTGTTGGGTCTGGCAAGCGCATGGGGTGGTTGCTTTAAGGATGACGCCTACAACGAACCCACCGAAAAAGACGGCGCCAAACCAGGGCCCGTTACCAATGTGCAGGTAACGAACCATAACGGCGCTGCCACCATCACCTATACGCTGCCGAATTCTTCCAACCTGTTGTACGTAAGGGCGAAATACAAAACCAACGACGTGCTAGCGCGGCAGACGCAGGTCTCTTACTACACGAATAAAGTGGAAGTAAGCGGCTTCGCAGAGAAGAAAGAATATGAAGTGGTGCTCACCACCGTATCGCGCGCAGAAGTGGAGTCCGAACCGGTGATCGTAAAGGTGAACCCCGAAACGCCGGTGCACCAGCTGGTGATGCCGACGGTGCGGATCGAGCCCGACTTCGGCGGCGTTTTCATCGCCTGCCAAAACACCCTCCGCGAAAAGATCGGCGTGATCGTGATTACCGAAGACAAGAACGGCGAATTCAAACCCATCGAAAGCCGCTATACTACCAACGAACAGGTAGCTTTCAGTGTTCGCGGCTACGAAAACGAGCCCCGCGAATTCGGCGTCTATATCGTAGACCGCTGGGGAAACAGCTCCGATACGCTGTTTGAAACAATTACCCCGCTCTTCGAAGAGCTCATCGACAAAAGCAAGTTCGCGGACATGAGCGTTCCGGGAGACGAGCCTTCCGATTACCAATGGTACATGCATTACCTGTGGGACGGCAACACCGATCCCAACAGCACCGGCTTCCACACCACTACCATCGGCGCGTTACCCAAGCACATCACCTTCGACATGGGCGTGAGCTATCATCTCAGCCGTTTCAAAACCTGGCAGCGCGGCGGCGGTTGGTACGACTTCTCGCACGGCAACCCGAAAAGATGGCGCGTATGGGGTACCAATGAAAGGCCCGCGGCAGACGGCAGCTTCAACGGGTGGACGATGCTCGGCGAATTCGAAGCTCCCGCCAAACCTTCCGGCAGGCCGCCTTACGACAACACGGCGGAAGATGTGGCATTCGGCAGGAACGGTTTTGAATTCAACATACCGCCCGGCTCACCGAAGGTCCGCTATATCCGCTTCCAGGTACTGGAAACCTGGTCCAACACCAACTTCTGGCATATGATCGAAATCTCTTTCTGGGGGCAACAATAACGCAAAACCGACAAGCACATGCAATCCATCCATCCTCATACATCCTATTCGGCAATCATGGCAGCGATCCTGTTGCTGGGAGGATTATCAGCCTGCGACAAACAGGCGACTGATTACCGGGAATACCTCGGCGAAAAGGAGAAAGTTTATCCCGGTGTGATGCGTCAGCTGGAAGCTATGCCCGGCAGGGACCGCATCCGTTTTACCTGGCATCCCAGCGCCGATCCTTCCGTTAAAACTTATAAGATCACGTGGAACCGCGGTGCTTCCTCGCAGGAAGTGCCCGCTACTTCGCACGATCCTTCGCAAACACTGACAGCTACGGTGAACGGCCTGGCTGAAGACAGCTACGATTTCCAGGTGTACGCGCTGGATGGTGCCGGCAATGTTTCCGTGCCCGCCCCGCTGTCTGGTGTCCGCAGCTACGGCGCGCGTTACGAGAGCGGGCTGCGCAACCGCGGCGTCATTTCAAAATGGTTTGAAGCGGATCAGACACTCGTTATCCAGTGGGCCACAGCGGATACGGTGCACACCGGTTCGCGGATCATTTATACCGGTCTGGACGGGCGCGAACAAACGGTGCTTACGGAAGCGGATGAGGCGGAAACCCGGGATGCCGCGAAGGGGAACCGGTCAGCGTATTGTCCGGTTACAAACCCGTCCGTTCGGCCATCGACACTTTCTATGCCTCAAAACCGGATACACTGAAGTTTTAGTTTTCTGTTCGTATGTTAGCAATCCGGCCCCTGGACTTTTTTGTCCGGGGGCTTTTTGTTGGGGTGATGGCATGAAAAAAGGCCTCCGGGAGGGAGGCCTTTTGGGTATATCAGGGTAGCTGATTACTTGGCGAGTTTGGCTTTCAGCGCGGTGTCCAGCGCTTCGAGGAACTCCTCGGTGTAGAGGTAGTGCTTGCCGTGCTCTACTTTGTTGCCGTGGATGCAAACCGCGAGGTCTTTGGTCATCTTGCCGCTTTCTACGGTTTCGATGCACACGGCTTCGAGGGCGTGGCAGAAGTTGATGAGCTCCTGGTTGCCGTCCAGCTTGCCACGGAATTCCAGGCCGCGGGTCCATGCGAAGATGGAAGCGATCGGGTTGGTGGAAGTGGGTTTGCCGGCCTGGTGGTCGCGGTAGTGGCGGGTTACGGTGCCGTGAGCGGCTTCCGCTTCCATCGTTTTGCCGTCGGGCGTAACGAGGGTGGAGGTCATGAGGCCGAGGGAACCGAAGCCTTGTGCTACGGTGTCGGACTGCACGTCGCCATCGTAGTTCTTACAAGCCCATACGAAGTTGCCGTTCCATTTCAGGGCGGAGGCCACCATGTCATCGATCAGGCGGTGTTCGTAAGTAAGGCCGTTTTTATCGAATTCGGCTTTGAATTCTTTCTGGTATACATCTTCGAAGATGTCTTTGAAGCGGCCGTCGTATTTTTTCAGGATGGTGTTCTTGGTGGAGAGATACAGGGGCCATTTCTTCATCAGGGCCTGGTTGAAGCAGGCGCGGGCGAAGCCGTAGATGGACTCGTCTGTATTGTACATCGCCAGGGCAACGCCGTCGCCTTTGAAGTTGTACACTTCAAACTCCTGCACGTCGCCGTTCTCGCCTTCAAATTTGATGGTGAGCTTGCCTTTTCCTTTGGTGAGGAAGTCGGTAGCGCGGTACTGGTCGCCAAAAGCGTGGCGGCCGATGCAGATGGGAGCGGTCCAGTTGGGAACGAGGCGGGGCACGTTCTTCATCACGATGGGCTCGCGGAATACGGTGCCGTCGAGGATGTTGCGGATGGTGCCGTTGGGCGATTTCCACATCTGTTTCAGCTTGAATTCCTCTACGCGCTGCTCGTCGGGGGTGATGGTGGCGCATTTGATGCCCACGTTGTATTGTTTGATGGCGTTGGCTGCGTCAATAGTCACCTGGTCGTTGGTGGCATCGCGGTGCTCCATGCCCAGATCGTAATATTTGATATCCAGGTCGAGATACGGTGTGATCAGTTTGTCTTTGATGAACTTCCAGATGATCCGCGTCATTTCGTCGCCATCCAGTTCAACCACAGGGTTTGCAACTTTGATTTTTTGTGACATCGATTTAATGTTTTGTGTTTCTTCTTATAAAATCTTTATGAGACACGAAATCCCGCTACGGATTACGTTTTTCTATCAAATGATGTTATTTGAATGTCGAAAGATAGTATTATCCTTCAAAAAAACGTAATCGTGGCGGGAAAATCGCTGTTAAGGCTATTTTAGAGCTGCTTGATGATCTCGTCGGCGAACTCGCTGGTCTTCACGAGCGTGGCGTCGTCCATCAGCTTGTAGAAGTCGATGGTTACGCGTTTGCGCATGATGGCGGTGCTGAGGCCGTGGGTGATGATATCGGCGGCTTCCTTCCAGCCGAGGTATTCCAGCATCATAACGCCGGAAAGGATCACGGAGGAAGGGTTCATGGTGTCGGTGTCGGCGAAGCGGGGCGCGGTGCCGTGGGTGGCTTCGAACACGGCGTGGCCGGTGGCGTAGTTGATGTTGCCGCCGGGCGCGATGCCGATACCGCCTACTGCTGCTGCCAGCGCGTCGGAGATATAGTCGCCGTTCAGGTTCAGGGTGGCGATCACGGAATAATCCTGCGGCGCCAGGAGGATCTGCTGCAGGAAATTGTCGGCGATCACATCGTTTACGATGATCTTGCTATGGGCCTTCGCTACCGCGATTTCCTTGTTGGCCGCCTCTTCTCCCTGTTCTTTCTTCGTTTTCTCCCACTGTTCCCATGTGTACACGTAGTCGCCGAACTCGCGCTGCGCCAGTTCGTAGCCCCAGTTCTTGAAGCCGCCTTCGGTGAACTTCATGATGTTGCCTTTGTGTACGATGGAAACGGAAGGTTTTTTATGCTCGATGGCATATTTGATGGCAGCGCGCACCAGCCGCTCGGTACCTTCCTTCGACACCGGTTTGATGCCGAAGGAAGAAGTTTCCGGGAAACGGATCTTGTTCACGCCCAGTTCCTCGGTGAGGAATTTCAGGAGCTTGCCGGCCCCTTCGGTGCCATACATATATTCGATGCCGGCGTAGATGTCTTCCGTGTTCTCCCGGAAAATCACCATATCCACCTTTTCGGGGTGCTTCACGGGGCTGGGAACCTTGTTGAACCAGCGTACAGGGCGCACGCAGGCGTAGAGGTCCAGCTCCTGGCGCATGGCCACGTTCAGGGAACGGATGCCGCCGCCCACAGGGGTCGTCAGCGGGCCTTTGATAGACACCAGGTATTCCTTCAACGCGTCCAATGTCGTTTTGGGCAGCCATTCGCCCGTTGCCTGGAAGGCCTTCTCGCCCGCCAGTACTTCTTTCCATTCAATTTTCCGCTCACCGCCGTAGGCTTTCTCCACAGCCGCGTCGAACACCCGCACGCTCGCGCGCCAGATATCCGGACCGATGCCATCACCGATAATAAACGGAATAATAGGATGGGCAGGAACCTTGATCTGCCCGTTGATCATCTGAATTTTTTCTGCCGGCATATTGCTTGTTCTTTATTGCACCGCAAAGGTAACACATTTACAACGGTCCCGGACCCCCCAATTGTGAGAATTAACTTAAATTCGGGGGAATTGTCTGACCCGCAAAATCAGGACCCAATGGAGCAACATATTGTCGAAATAATAGATATCACCCCCGTTACGCACGATGTAAAACGCTTCCAATTCCGCAAACCACAGGGGTATACCTTCATCCCCGGACAAGCTACCGACGTGGCCATCAACCTGCCCGGGTGGGACGACCAGCTGCGGCCCTTCACTTTTACCGCCCTCAACGACTGGGACCATCTCGAGTTTACCATCAAGATATACGACGACCACGAAGGCGTCACCCATCAGCTCGGCCAGCTTAAATCGGGCGACCAGCTGATCATCCACGAGCCCTGGGGCGCCATCCAATACCAGGGAGAAGGAGTGTTCATAGCAGGAGGCGCGGGCATCACCCCGTTCATCGCCATTTTACGGCAATTGCAGCAAGATGGCAAGGTGGGAGATAATAAGTTGATTTTCAGTAATAAAACCCGGGAAGACATCATCCTGGAGGAGGAACTGCGCGGCATCCTGGGGGCCAATTTCATCAACACCCTCACATCGGAAGCCCAGCCGGGGTACGACCACCACCGGGTCGATGAAGTATACCTCCGCGACAAGGTCAAAAACTTCAAACAGCACTTTTATATCTGTGGTCCCGACGCCATGGTGGCCGCTTTGCCGCCCATTATCCGCAAATTGGGCGGTGAATCCGTTGTAGTGGAGCTCTAGACCGGTTTCACCGGCGAATTTCCCGTTTTTACCGGTAAATCCACCCCTGCCTGCCTGTATGGGGTTGACCGGCGTATATGCGCTCCGTATGTTTGCATCATCAATCATCACACAAAAAATCGCAAACACTACAACTTATGAGCAAGTATAATCGTCGATACGAAACCGGGAACAGCGGTCTTTGGGCCGGCGTCATCGTCCTCTGCGTCGGGCTGTTTATTTTACTGAGAAGAATGGGCCTCGAAATGCCCCACTGGCTGTTCTCCTGGCCGATGATCCTTATCGCCGTCGGCTTCGTGATGGGAGTGAAGGGCAAGTTTCAGGGCGTGGCCTGGTTCATCGTTACCTTTATCGGCTGTGTTTTCCTGATAGGCGATATATTCCCATACGAATGGAACGTACGGCGGTTCGTTTGGCCTGCCACCCTCATTGTATTAGGGGTTTATATTATCGGGCGGGCCACGAGCAAGCGGCAGCAGTATGAAAAGATTTTCTCGGCCGACGATTCCGCCAATACGAACGATTACATCCACGCCACCACGCTGTTCAGCGGCACCAATAAAGTGATCCTTTCCAAGAATTTCCAGGGTGGCAGCATTACGACCATGTTCGGCGGTACGGAGCTGAACTTCTCACAGGCCGATATACAGGGCGAAGTGACGCTCGACATCACGACGATGTTCGGCGGCGTGGAGATCATCGTGCCTTCGAGCTGGGATGTTAAAGTAGACGTGAACACCGTGTTCGGCGGCATAGAAGACAAGCGCATGATCCCGCCGGCCCTCGCAACCGATAAAGTGCTCATCCTGAAAGGCTCCTGCACTTTCGGGGGAGTAGACCTGAAAAGTTATTGATCCTTTCCTTCCGCCATCTTTCAGACATCGTTTGTTAGCCCCAAGATCCATCCATCCATCCTTTCCATCACCGAAAACCTTTAAAACATGTATTGGTACGTAGCCAAGATCGTATATCAGATCGTTTGCGGCACCGGCGACCACCTCCCGCAATTCGACGAGCAGCTGCGCCTCATCAGCGCAACGAGCAAAGCCGAGGCCTGGAAAAAGGCGGTGCAGATCGGGGAGCAGGAGCAGTATGCTTTCCGCAACCAGCGCGAAGAACTCGTGGAATGGCGCTATATCAACGTTCCCGAACTGCATACGCTCGACGAGCTGAAAGACGGCATGGAGATCTATTCCCGCGTGGAAGAGCCCGACAATGCCAACAGCTACGTGGCGCTCCTGCAGATGAAAGCGGCGCAGCTGCAATCCCAGAAGATGTTTGAACTGAATCTTTAATCCGGAAATCAGCTCCCTTGGCCACGCATCTGCTCAAAGAACAACCTTTACGCTGGACGTTCCTCATCGCCTGCTGCCTCTTTTCCGCCGTGCATGGTTTTATCATGCGGTACTGGCTGGGGATAGACGGCACCAACGCCTGGATGGACGCCAACATTCATAACATTCTCCTGTTCATCGCGGTGGCCGCCATCACCCAGATGCAGGCTTATTACAGGCCGGTGAGGATGCGCTACGTTTACGTGGTGGTCCTCACCACTGTCATCACCATCCTCTGGCTCATGCTCACGCTGGTGATTCTCCGGAACGTTTTCCCGAAAGACCTCGTGTACCAGCAATGGTTATCGGACACGGCGCCGGTCAGGTTCGCGCTGGGATGGCTGTTGCTCACGGGCGCGGGGTTCCTGAGTTTCATTTTGTACGAGATGGAAGAACAGCGCCAGGCGCTGGCCCGCAAAGACGCGGCGGAGAAGCTGGCCCGTGAAGCGGAGCTTTACAAACTCCGCCAGCAGCTGCAGCCGCACTTCCTGTTCAACAGCCTCAATTCCATCAACGCCCTCGTGTCCATCCGGCCGGAAGAAGCACGGATGATGATCCAGCAGCTGAGCGACTTCCTCCGCGGAACGCTCAAGCGCGAAGACCAGACCTGGATCCCCCTGCGCGAGGAGCTTCAGTATCTGCAATTGTACCTCGATATAGAAAAAGTACGTTTCCGTCACCGGCTCACCACCGAGATAGAAACGGACCCCGGCGCCGGGGAGCTCAGCATCCCG
>NZ_CALNBI010000441.1 GCF_937874145.1 uncultured Chitinophaga sp.
TGGCAGGCTGAAGAGCGCGTCTGCACTGAGGACCGTCGGAATGAGATATAATTTGCCCTTTTGCGTCATGTCGGAAGAGTTTGGGAGGTGCCGTTCAGAATTCCCTGCCGGACCGATTCCGGCAAAGATAGGATTTCAGGGAGTAACGGGGTTTCCCTGGCGCAAAAGTTCTTTTGCCGGAGAGGGTGGAAAGGTCTTTGAAATATGATTATCGCGCGGCGACATCTGCCCGGTCGGTGAACTTTGCGTAGTTGCCGTGCTTTCCGTATCTCGGCCAATGCATTGCTATCGCACATTTATCCCGTCGGGAGTTTCCTGCCCGGCCGGGTTATGCTTCCGTCCCCATGGGCAGCCGTTGCTGCTGCAGGTGGATGGTCGCGGCGATTACTGCGTAACAGGGAGCCAGCAGCCATCCGAGGACGGGTATGAACAGGAACAGGTAGAAAACGATGCCATTTCCCATCGCCATCCCTTTATGGTGCCGGATATACGCGATGCTTTGCCGCATCGGCCAGCGGCGGCGCTCGAAACTGTAGTCCATCATTGAAAAGCCGAAATAGTAACATTCTATGAGCATAGCGATCAAAGGCGTCAGCCATCCCAGGATGGGGACAAACGCGAGGATCGCCAGGATGAGCATCAGAGCGGTCTGGTAAACCAGGTTTCGGAGCGACAGGCGGATGCCGCGTACCAGGTCTTTCAGCAACTGCGCAGCGCTGAAAGGGAAATCTTTCCCCTGCATGATGCTTTCCGTCTTTTCCGACAGGTAAGCAAACAACGGTGACCCAACGATCAGGAAGAGATATTTAAAAAAAGAGAAATACATGATCAGGAAGATCATCCTGACCGCCAGGCCCACCAACAGGAACAGGAAGTTGACAAAACTGTTCTGCAGCTCTTCGATCCAGGTTTTCAGCGTCAGCAGGTTGAGGACATAATCGATGAACACGCCTGAGTATTCCCAAACGTAAACGATCCCCGCCACGAACATCAGGCAGTAAATGATCCCCGGAATGATAATCCACTTCCAAAGCCGGTGAGCCGAAATAAAACGATGGGCGGCGCCATACGACTGAATGGCACCCAGCACTTCTCTTAATGAAAACAACGTTTGCGCTTTTTTAGAATGGTAGCAAAATATGGATGGAGTTTTTGCTCAAGCAACGGATGGGTCGAACGTAAATTAGTACTATTTTTCAGTATGCCTAAACTAGAACGTGCATTTTATCTGGAAAAAAATGTCCTGAAAGTCGCAAAGTCTTTACTGGGGAAGGTTTTAGTTACGGAAACCGACGGACTCCGCACTTCGGGACGGATTGTGGAAACGGAAGCTTACAACGGAGCTGTTGACAGGGCATCACATGCCTGGAATAACCGCCGCACCGGGCGGACGGAGATCATGTTTGCCGAAGGCGGCGTTTCGTATGTCTACCTCTGCTACGGCATCCACCATCTCTTCAATGTGGTCACCAACATCCGGGATGTCCCGCATGCAGTGCTCGTCCGGGCATTGGAGCCCCTGGAAGGTATTCCCGTCATGCTGGAACGGACCGGCAAGCCGAAGCTGGACTTTACCCTGACCTCCGGCCCCGGCAGCTTATCCAAAGCGCTCGGCATTAGCACGGCGCTAACCGGCCAGGATCTCATGGGCGACCGTATCTGGATAGAAGACGCCCCGCCCGTTCCCGCGCGGAATATTGTTGCCGGCACCCGTGTAGGTGTTGCCTACGCGATGGAAGATGCCTATCTGCCCTATCGGTTTTCGATCCGCGGCAGCAAATGGGTAAGCCGGGGAAAAGGGCTTGAGCGTTGAGCAGTGGAGGATGATTTGGGTGCTTCTTACCTGGTAGCGGGGAATAATAATGCAGAAGTGCAGCTTGATAAACCTGGCCATTACATGTCAGCAATCGGATGTATGGTGGATTTTGTAGAAGGGCTCTTGCGTTGGGTTTGCCGGACGGCTAATACGGCTCTTCTTCCCGCTTGCCGGCACCGGCTCCATGGAAGGATTGGGTAAAAAGGCGAGTGTATGAGTTTGCAGGGCGAGTGGTTGCTGGTTGTTGTCGCCAAGTTTTCGTGTGTGACGACTTGGCAGGGCTTTAATACGGTGGTAAAATTTGGGCAGGAAGCTTCATTCCCTTTCAGGCCGGGAACCTGGCGCAGTCGTATGCGTCAGAAATCAAGATGGCAGCGGATGCTGTTATTGCTGAATGGTTTAGTTTGCCAGTAATAGTTCATCAGGAAATTTGAAAATCTCGTGCATTGAACCGTCGCAGAATGTGTAACGTGGAAGTAGTAACCGGGCCATGAGGTATTGTTACTTAAAAGCTTGTTGTTTGACCGGCGCGTCAACGGTCCCAGTTGCTTCTCTCCCTTTCAGGCCGGCACCAGGGCGCGAGTGCATGTGAATGGAGCGCTTAAACCTTGAAACAAATACGCATCTCGTTTCAGTAGAAGTACATCTGCCGAAACGAGGACAAAGTTGTAAGTAGATAAATTATTGAGAAAAAGCCCGCCGGGAAAGGATCAGAACTTCGGGCACAGGGTACCGTTCTTGTTGCTGTCGCCTTTTTTACCGATGTAGATGACAGAAATCTCCATGCCGCCGCGGTAATTGGAAGCCGGCTTCAGGGTAGATACGTTCATGTCGTAGCTCAAGCCTACTTTGAAGCTGTTGAACTCAAGTCCCACATACGGGTTCACCGCATCTTTCAACCGGAACCAGGAACCCACGTAAAAAATGGTGGGTGCATCGGGCATATCATTGAGCAGGAAGCCGTAAGCCGCGCCCATCGTGGTTTCTACAGCCTGGTTCTGGCGCATGTAGTGCGCGCTGAAGTGGATGCGGTTGCCGCCGTTCACAGGGAACGAACCGCCGCCATGCACCGTGTACCGATAGCTCAAACGGTTATTGTTGTTGTCAAGGAAAGTTTCGGTCGGTTGCGTGAAGTGATAGTAAGAAGCGCCAAGGTAGATGTTGGATGATTCTCCCACCAGGCCGCTATACAGCAATCCCACGTTATAATCCAGGTAGGAAATATTAGGATTCATAATCGTTTCGCCACTCGGCAACGAAGGGTCGTAACCGTTATCCCCGATCTGCTGCTCGAATATCAATTTACTCTGGTCCACACGCTTCTGTACCAACGCCATCTGCACCCCCAGCCCCAAAGTATGGTTCCCTTCCACGTCCAGCCCTTTGTGGTAGGCCGTGCTCGCCGCTACGAAGTTGGACGTCAGTGCCCCCGCGCCCGTCTTATCGTACAACGCCAGAATACCTACTCCCCAGGTATCCGTATATGGAATGGAATTCTTCAAAATGCCGAAATCCGCCGCCAAAGTCCCCGTAATATAAGGAGACGCGATACTGCGCCATTGACTGCGGTAATTGCCGGATAAACGAAGGTCGCCGGAGAAGTACCCCGTAAATGCCGGGTTCAGCGTGAGCGGAGACGCAAAGAACTGCGTAAAGTGCGGGTCCTGCGCCCTCACAGGGCTGAATGCATAAAGGGCTATGGTTAATAGGAGTAGTAGTTTTTTCATTTCAATACTTCGTCAGTTAAAGGCTGATAGGGACACTATACAATGCTAAGGTAGAAAATCAATTTCATATTTCAAATTAAATCTATATAACAGCGCGGAGCGTTGATTTAGATTTAGTTGTGAATACCAGTGCCAATTCGTAGGATATTTATGCTTCACCAGTGCCTATCTTAAAACGCGGATTTTCCATTTTTGTTACTGCTGCACCTTCTCCCCGAATGCCAGGTCGCCCGCATCGCCCAGCCCCGGAACAATATACCCCTTAGCCGTGAGCTCGTCGTCGATATCTCCCGCCCAAATGCTGATATGCGCATCGGCGTTCCGCTGAACATATTCGATCCCAATCGTACAAGCGATAGCCGTAACAATATGAATATGAGCAGGTTTGCCAAATTCTCCCAGGTGCTCGATGGTTTTTACCAAAGAGGCGCCCGTCGCCAGCATAGGGTCACTCAGGATCAGCACCTTCCCGTCCAGCGGGGGACAGGATACATACTCCAGCCTGATCTCGAAAGACCCGTCCCGGTTATGCTTGCGGTAGGCGGAAATAAATGCATGGTCGGCCTTATCGAAATAATTGACCAGGCCCTGGTGCATCGCCAGCCCGGCCCGCAAAATGGTACCGATGACCGGCTGGTGCTTCAGCACCTGAACATGCGCGCTCCCCAGCGGAGTTTCCACTTCCTTGTCCACATACATCAGCGATTTGCTGATCTCGTAGGCGGCCACTTCTCCCAGGCGTTCCAGGTTGCGGCGGAACCGCATCCGGTCAGCCTGAATTACCTCGTCCCTTATCTCGCTCATCCACTCGCCTACCAGTGAGTTGGTGTCACTCAAATTGATTATCATAACCCTGCTGTTTTGCGTTCATGCCAAAATAGCATTTTTTTCGCTACCCGGGCGCTTTTTCCGCTATGATAACAATTGCGCCTTCCAGTGCTGTTGCAGATTTGACCCCGGCTGTATCTCCTCGCCGCAAACGCCTTCCCGCGACGGAATTTGGGGGTGAAAAAGTCCTCCCCGCGCAATCCGGGATCACGCGGGGAGAACGCCTGTTTTTCCTGCAATGATTTTAATCTTTACGCGCAATATCTTCCAGCGCCATCGCCTGTTTGATCATTTGCACCAGCTGCCCGCGGTACCCCTCGGCATCGGCCCCCTTCAGCCCGCTGAGGAGCGCCAAAGCCTCCGTATAACTCGACTTCCCGGCATATTCACTCTTCCGCAGCAGCATCCCGAACTGCGCCGCCGCCACTGCCAGCCTAAAACTTTCAGGGCTTGCCCCGATCGAAACCGGGCTACCCTTCAACGCATGCGCCAGCAGCCGGCTGGAACCGCCGTCGGGCCGCTTGTACCGCACCTTAACCGTCAGCACCTCATCGCTGCGGGTAACCGGCGCCTCCGTGACCTGGTACTTCAGCGGGTCCACGTCCGGACCGTCTAATTTCACGCCGGGAGGCACCAATTCGTACAGCGCCGTTACGCTATGCCCGGAACCCATCTCGCCGGCATCTTTCCTGTCGTCGTTGAAATCCTCGTTTTCCAGCAGCCGGTTCTCGTAACCAATCAGCCGGTAAGCCTGCACCTTCGCGGGATTGAACTCCACCTGCAGCTTCACGTCTTTAGCAATGGTGAACAACGTGCCGCCGAACTCCGTGGAGAACGTGCGGCGGGCCTCGTCGAAATTGTCGATATAAGCATAGTTTCCGTTTCCTTTATCCGCCAGCGTCTCCAGCCGGTTGTCCTTGTAATTGCCCATGCCGAACCCCAGCACCGAAAGATATACATTCCCTTCCCGCTCCTTTTCGATCAGGCGTTCCAGTTCCCCCACATCCGAAATCCCTACGTTGAAATCGCCATCAGTAGCGAGGATGACGCGGTTATTGCCGCCCCTGATATAATGCTCCTTTGCCGTGGCATACGCCAGCTGAATCCCCGCGCCCCCGGCCGTGCTGCCACCCGCTTCCAGGCGGTCGATGGCGCTGAGGATCGCGTCTTTATTGTTCCCCGTTGTCGAAGGCAGGGAAAGCCCCGCCGCCCCGGCATACACCACGATCGAAACACGGTCCTGCGGCCGCAGCTGTTTCACCAGCAACCGGAACGCCTGTTTCACCAGCGGCAACCGGTTAGCGCCCGACATCGACCCCGAAACATCGATCAAAAAAACGAGGTTGCTGGCTGGCAGGTTATCGGTCGGGATTTTCCGTCCCTGGATACCGATCCTTACCAGCTGGTGCGCCGGGTTCCAGGGGCATTGCGCCATATCCGCGTGGATCGCCACAGGTGCGTCGCCGGCAGGTTGCGGGTAATCATACTCGAAGTAATTGATCAGTTCTTCCACCCGCACCGCATCCTTCACGGGAATATTGCCCAGGTTCAGCATATTCCGCACCAGCGAAAACGACGCTTTGTCAACATCAGATGAAAACGTACTCAAAGGCTGCTGCTTCGTAAACCGGTAGCGGTTTTCCTTAATGGCGCCAAATTCGTCGCGGCTGGCGGAAGGAATGTAACCTCCGCCGGACATTCTTTTTTCGCTGGCGGCCGGCGCCATCGCGATTCCGCGAATCTGGACGTTGGAATAGGAAACAGATTTCCGTTGCGTCGCGTATCCCACCACCGTAACCTCCTGCAGCGCCTGCACCGAAGGCGTGAGCTCGATCAGCACCGCCGTGTCCTGCGCTGTAAAGGATTTTACCAGTTTGTTATACCCGATCCACGACACCTCCAGCGCAAAATTTCCCTTCCGAACATGACAGGTAAATTTGCCCGTGCTGTCGGTCAGCGAGCCGAAATGCGTACCGTCGATGCGGACCGTAGCGCCCGGAATGGGATCTTTGGTGTTGATGTCGAGTACTTTTCCGGTGATCCGGACCGTCTGGGCAAAAATTTGCCCGCACGCCAGTATACAGACGCATAGCAGGTGAATGCGTTTCATGATCGGGTAGGTTTGTTTCCCTACGGATGCAGATCACCCGCCCGATTCCATAAAAAAAGCCGGCCTTCCATTATCTTTGCCAAAATTTCTTTCATGGTATATCACGTAATCGGGTTAATGTCAGGCAGTTCGCTGGATGGTTTGGATATGGTTTATGCGGAATTGGCGGAAGTGAGAGGACAATGGTCTTACCAGATCCACGCCGCGGAATGCATTCCGTATTCGGAAGAGCTGAAAGCCTCCCTGGCAAAGGCTACCAGCCTCAACGCCCGTGATTACCAGTTACTGCACACCGCTTACGGCCGTTTTACCGGCGAACAGGTGACCGCATTCATCAGCCGCAACGGCCTCGACCACAAAATTCACTTCATAGCTTCCCACGGTCATACTACTTTCCACATCCCGGAACAGAATACCACTGCGCAGCTCGGCTGCGGCGCCACTATCGCCGCCGTTACCACCCTGCCTGTCATCAGCGACCTCCGGGCCGTTGACGTAGCCCTCGGCGGACAAGGCGCGCCGATCGTCCCCATCGGTGAAAAATACCTCTTCCCCGACTTCAGCTACCTGCTCAACCTGGGCGGCATCGCCAATATCTCCGCTAAAAACGGGGAAAACTACCAGGCGTTCGATATTTGCCCCGCCAACCGCGTCCTCGACGCACTGGCGCAGGGCCTTGGCAAAGCCTACGACGAAAACGGCGCACTGGCGGCCGGAGGCGTTACCGATCAGGCATTGCTGTCTGCCCTCAACGCATTGCCTTATTACGCGCAGCCTGCACCTAAATCCCTCGCCAACGACTTCGGCACCGATACGGTGCTGCCCCTCATCGCAGGGCATACGTTGTCGGTACAGGGTAAGCTGCGGACCTACGTGGAGCACATCGCCACGCAAATTGAAGCCTCGGTAAAAGGCATGAACCTCCCCACGCAAGGCACGCAGATGCTCGTAACGGGCGGCGGTGCGTTCAACCGGTTCCTTATCGAATCCATCGACGCGCGCCTCGACCCGCTGGGCATCACCCTCGTAGTACCCGACGAGCAAACCGCCGCCTACAAAGAAGCCCTTGTGATGGCGCTCATCGGCGCACTCCGCTGGCGCCAGCAGCCCAACATCCTCTCTTCCGTAACCGGCGCCTCGCGCGATAGCGTGAACGGCGCACTGTGGGTGAGCGAAGCCTAAGCCTGGGCTAATTCCGTAAATGCAAAACGATCTCCGTCGAAAAGCCCCCTGTCGCTGAGTTTGAGGTGGGGGATGACGAGCAGCGCCATGAAGGACAGCGTCATGAAAGGCGCGTCGAGCCTGCTGCCCAGTGCTTTAGCGGCTTTGTCGAGCTGGCTGTACCTGCGCGCCGTATCGTAGCCGTCGCCGGCGCTCATGAGCCCCGCAACCGGCAAGGGGAGAATGTATTCGTTGTCGCCGTCGATGACGCAGATGCCGCCTTCGGCGCCGATAAGGGCGTTCACGGCACGGCGTATGCTTTCGTCATCAGCGCCCACAGCAATGATGTTGTGGCTGTCGTGCGCTACGGTGGAAGCGATGGCCCCGGAGCGCAGCCCGAAGTTGCGGATGAACGCCATCGCCGGGGGCGCGTTTTGGTAGCGGTTTACGACCGTCATTTTCAATACGTCCTGCGAAATATCACTGTTTAGATAGCCGTTTGTGGCCTTTAGTTGGAAGGTGAGGGGATGGGTGATGAGCTGGCCGTCCAGCGCTTCGATGACCTGTACGGTGGAAATGTCCGCAGGGGCGGGAACGCGGAAGTCGCCTTCCGATTTTGCCGTGCAGTGGAAACGGTTGATGGGTTCCACGGGCACGGGGGCGATGAGGGTTTTGCCTTCAGCCGCCACCTGTACGCCGCCGATCCAGGTTTCGAGGATATTGAAATCAGATAGATTATCGGTGATGATGAAATCTGCAGGGTCCCCCACGCGCAGGAGCCCCGCGGGAATACCGTAGTGCCGCACGGGATTGACGCAGGCGGCCTGGAGGATATTGAACAGATCGTGCCCCTTGGCCAGGGCTCTCTTCACCAGCAGGTTGATATGCCCTTCCTCGAGATTGTCTGGGTGCTTGTCGTCGCTGCAGAACATGACACGCTGATGATGCGTGGCGATCAGTGGCTCCAGGGCTTCGAAATTACGCGCCGCGCTCCCTTCCCGGATGAGAATGTGCATTCCCGCCGCCAGTTTGTCCAGCGCTTCGTCGAGCGTGAAACATTCATGGTCAGTGCTGATCCCGGCGGAAGCATACTGTGCGGCAATTTCCCCACGCAGCCCCGGCGCATGGCCGTCTACAGGTTTGCCATATTGCCGGGCGGCGGCGATTTTCGCCATCACTTCCGGATCTCCCTGCAATACGCCGGGGAAATTCATCATTTCAGAAAGATAGTAGATATCGGGCCTTTGCAGCAGCCGGGCTACCCCTTCCGGCCCGATGGCGTCGCCCGCCGTCTCGAAAACGGTGGCGGGCACGCACGACGGTGCGCCGAAACAGAAGCGGAAGGGCACCTGTCGCCCGTTTTCCAGCATGAACTCCACACCTTTCTCACCGCATACATTGGCGATCTCATGCGGGTCCGACACGCTGCCCACCGTACCATGCACCACCGCCATCCTGGCAAATTCGGATGGGATCAGCATGGAGCTTTCCACATGCACGTGCGCGTCGATGAAGCCGGGGAGGATATAGCGCTGGGGCACCGGCTGGTCGGTAGCGGTGATGCCGGCGATCTTGCCGCCAGCCACGGAAACAACCGCAGGGAAGGTTCTTCTGCCGGGAATGTCAACTACGATTCCCGCTAACTGCAATGCGTTCATAAGGTTAAAACTCGTAAAAAACAGTTAAAACAAGATGATTGATTTTGCCAGTTTCCCGGAAAAGATACATTTGTGTTCTATAGACGTCTAAACATCCATCAATAAAATCCTGAACAATGAAAAAGATCCTCGCGTTAACCATCGCCATAGCCCTCAGCGGAGCGGCATTGCAGTCGAAAGCACAGTCAGCCGACGAAATCATTGGCAAGCACCAGGCCGCCATGGGTGGCGATGCCAAACTGAAATCCCTCAAAGCCATGGTCTCCGAAGGGAATATGTCCGTCCAGGGCATGGAGTTCCCCTTCAAGGTTTCCGTTATCAGCAATACCGGCATGCGCATGGAATTCGAAGCCATGGGCACGCATAACATCCAGGTGGCCACACCCACCGGCGGCTGGTATTTCCTGCCCATCCAGCAACAGACCGAACCGGTAGACGCCAGTGCAGAAGATATGAAAGACGTGGGCAACGACCTCGACCTCCAGGGCGAAATCATCGATGCCAAAACCAAAGGCCATAACCTGGAATTGGTGGGGAAAGAAACTATCGACGGGAAAGAGGCGTACAAATTCAAACTTACCCGTAAGAACGGCACGGTTGCGAATTACTTCATCGATGCTGCCAGTTATTATGTGGTAAAACGCATCCATTCGGCCACCGTTCAGGGTCAGACCATGGAACTGGAAACCAAAATGAGCGAATTCAAGAAAACCGACGACGGGTACGTATATGCTTCCGTTATCGAGCAATTGCCCATGGATACGAAGATCGTGATCACCAAAGTGCAGGCTAATCCTGCTATCGACGCGAGCATCCTCCAGAAGCCCGCTAAATAAGCGCGGTAAGCGATATAAAGGAGAACCGCCCGGCAGCGCAAGCCCCGGGCGGTTTTTTTATGGGTAACGTTTCAGCATATCGGCGGCTTCCTGCTTTATCCTGTCGGCCAGGTGCTGCGGTTGCACCACCTTGACGCGCCCCCCGCTGCTGAGGATCAGCATCACCAGCTCGTGGTTCACCACGATCCGGAGCCGCACGCGGCATTCCTCTTCGTTATCGGTGATGATTTCCTGCGAAGCGTGCAGCGGCTGCGTTTTGACGTATTTGCCCTGCAGCGGCGTGTAGGAAAGGATGATCTCTTCCGGATCGCCTTCGGCCACGGTGATGCCGATGGCGTTCTTGAAATAGTCGGCGTCGTCGAAGTTCTTGGCGTCGAATTTATCATTGGTGGGCCAGTGGTTGACGATGCGGTCGAGGGCGAAGGTGAGCACCGTGCCGCCGCGCGATTTCTGGCTTTTGCCGATCAGGTAGAAACGATGGTTGTATTCGCGGAGATGGTAAGGCTCCACCCAGTGTTCCTTGGGCTCGGTGCGGTCGAAGGTCTGGTACGCGATGCGGATGACTTCCAGGTTCTTGATGGCGTCCACGATGTCGGGGATGAGCTCTGCGCCTTTGTACTGCGAGCCACGGCTGAATTTGATCAGGCCGCGGTTCTCGAGGTCTTGCCGGTTCATCTTCACACTGGCGGCTATTTTGAGGATAGCGTCCTCGAACCGCTGGATCACCGGCAGGCTGCGGAACTGTTCCAGGATGCCGATAGCCACTTCCAGGCCCTGGAGGTCGGCTTCGTCGATCGGCGCATTGCCGATGGAGAAGTTTTCGTCTTCATATTGATAAACGCGCGTACTGCGGTTGTACACGATGGGCGCGAAATAATTGAGGTCCGGATCATTGCGCATATCCTCGATATCCTTCTGGATAGTGCGCACGGCGATGGTTTTGTCCATTTTCTCCGACACGAATTCCACGAGGTCGTCCAGGCTGGGTTTGGGGAGGCGCTTGTTGCGCAGGCGCTCGTCGAGCCAGCGGTAACGGGAAAGGGCGTCTTTGTTCTTGGGCATGGTAAGGTAGTTTTTCGGGTTAAAAATAAAACATTTTCACTACGCATATCCCCTGCGTAGGCCCCTTCTACTTTTGTAATGTCATCAATCACGAAACTATGAGAAAGGTATCCGTAACAACCGCAGCCCAACTGGAAGCCACTGCCATCAAGGTAGGACAGATCATCCTGGACGACTCTCATTACCTCACCTGCTGGGGATATATGCAGACGGCCGAAGGCTGGCGTAAATGCGACTTCGTGACGAATTACGATGTGCTGAACACCATGCTCCGCGCGATCGAAGATAAGAGCGAAGCCGTACAGATGGCCATTGTGCAGAAGCTGGAACACATGGAGCAGATCCCCGAAATCATTGATTTTGAAGCCCAATTGGGAGAAGCCGTATTGTTCGACAATATCGCCTTCAGCCTGGAGCGCCCGGAATTCAACGGGGGCGATTGGGCGGATTACACGAACGACGATTGCTATTACATCCGCCGCGCCGAGCCTGTAACGCGTGAAGAAGCCTACGCCCGCGGCGTGGAGCATTGCATGCAGGCGCTGGGCAAAAGCTACGAGCTGTACCTCGGTTACCTGGAACTGGAATTCGACGAGGATTCCGCGCGCCAGCAGGCTGATCTGGCGGATGATATGAAATACACCCTGGCTTATTACGCTTACCGCCAGGCCAGCGAAAATAAATAAAGTATATGGGGAAGACAGGGCGCCGTATTCGCCGTCATTCCCGGCAGTCCCTGCTTTCCCCGCTATCCGTTGTTTTTGAAAACCCTTGAAAGCGGCGGTTCCGGCAAAAGGCCGGTCCGCCGCAACAGATCATCCTTTGTTACCCGGCCCGGAGGCTGCTGTGTCAAAACCCATCAGTGAAAGACGTTGCAGTTGTTTCCGGCATCCGCTGTCAAGAACCCCGGCGGCGGCTGGTCCCAGCCATGCGCCGCTTGTTTTTTCGATCCGTTGTTGTTAACCGCAGATCACCCATTGGAGGCCCGCAGCTTGTATGGCGGGCCATGTTAACCGCTGAAAACCGTCAAAAGGACGGTCGTTGCATCATTCGTTGAAAAACGGTGAATTTCCCGGTCCCCGGCCTTTCACCCGCTTTGTAAACCCCGAACGGGCGCTATTGCCCAAGTTAACCCGCAGACGGACTGTTGAAAGGGCAGTCCTTTTATCCATTGTTGTCACCCGGCGGCGCTGCAATTGGCAACCGTCGCAGTTTTGCCTGATGTGAGCACCGGAGGCAGGCTTTTCTTCCCGAACGGCCGTAAGCTCCTGCCGGGCGAATAACCCAAGCGGCGGTTCCTGCATGATCTGTGCAGGGCCGCCGCGAGGCAAAATGATCTTCTTTATGTTTCCCGCGGCCGCCGACCGCAGTTAACCCGCGCCCATTCCGGAAACAACAAACCTATCTTGCTACCCCAAACAAATTCAACATTTCCCTATGCCGGCCGTCAAGGCCAGGAGCGATTCAGGCGTAGTAAGCCACGTTGCCTACATACGAAACCCCCTATGCCCCGGCGCGCCAACAACCACCGGAATGCGCTCTGCGCTAGGATCTGTCCTGATTTGCGCCCTATACCTCCATGCCCGGGTGCATTTTACCTGGGGCGGCGCCGGCCTTTCCCTGCCGGTTTACGTCCGGATC
>NZ_CALNBI010000442.1 GCF_937874145.1 uncultured Chitinophaga sp.
TGGCAATGGTGCCGTTTTGCGCATCTTCAAGGGCAATTACGGAACCATCCTCCAGGGTTAGGCTGGCTTTATTGCTTCCGGCGACGATCTCCGCGTGGGTGGCATTGCGTGTTTTACCCGGCCAGAACCAGTAAGCGCCGCCCAGGAGCGTCACTCCTATCAGCAAGACCGCGGCAATGCGGCTGGCGTCCCGCAGCCGGAAGCGCTTCGTTTGCCGGCTGGCGATCGCGTCGTCTATCCGCTGGCGCAGGGTGCGCCCCTCTTCCTCACCCGGATCCGCTGTTGCGGAATGCAGTGCATCGTTCAGCAGCTGGTCGTATCCTTGCCGCAGCAGCGCTTCTTCTTCCGGGCTGAGTGCACGGCCTTCCGCGTATTTTTGTAATAGTTGCTGGAATTTCCCGTTGTCCATCTTTTCGTTTTCAGCGGGAAACGTTTACCCGCTATATATATACAATCCGGGAACGGGGGGTATCCCTGGGCCAGTGGAAGAATATTTTTTGAAATGTGTAGAAAATGACGCCTGATTACACGAAGAACATCGCGCTGCTGATGTGCCGGCGAATGCGGCGGAGGGCGGTGGTGATGTGGTATTCCACGGTTTTGGGAGAGATGCCGAGCACCGCGGCAATGTGTTTCACGGAGTATTTATCGTGCCGGCTCATGGTATATACACGGCGGCACTGTTCGGGGAGGCTATCAATACAGTTTTCCACCACCCGCTGCAGCTGATAGGTTTTGATAGACGCGTCTGCTTCTCCTGCCAGGGGCTCGGCAAACCTGGCTACCACGATGCGCTCGACGGACTGCAATTGTTTCAGTTTCTTTAAAACAAGGTGATAGGACGTGGTGAAGAGCCAGCCTTTGATATTGGTCTGCGGCATGTCCCGGTGTTCCCATAGTTTGACGAACGTGTCCTGCACAACGTCTTCCGCGGCTTGTTCGTCTTTCAGGATGCGGGTGGCGGTTATCAGCAGCGGCTTCCAGTATCGGGCATAGATCTCATCGAAGGAAAGGGCGCCCGCTTGTTGAAGCGGGGTACCTGGGCGGGAAGGTCCTGTGCTTTTTGTTTCCACTGATGATTGCCGTTTGTGAGGGCAAATGTATCAGTTAGGGTTGATGAGATGGAGGGATAAGGTGTTACGTTTCTATTAAATCGTCAGCGATTAGCCAGGTAAATGCGGATTCCGTCACTTTTTCTACCGCTGCCATGTACTAACTTTGCATAATCAAACATACAATAAAACGATAACACATGATAGATCTCAAAGGCAAAAAAGCCATCGTTACCGGTGGCGGAAGGGGATTAGGCAAGGCAGTGGCACTTTCGCTCGCTGCGGAAGGGGTTTCCGTGGCCATTACCGGCCGTAACGAAGACACAATGAAAGGCACCGTAGCCGAAATCGAGAAACTGGGCGTAAAGGCGTTTTATGCGGTTTTTGATGTGGCCGACGAAACAGCTGCCACCGCGGGTATCCAAAAGCTGGCGGAATCGCTGGGCGGCGTGGATATCCTTATCAACAACGCCGGTATCGGCGATTTCGGGACGCTGGAGGAAATGTCGTCCGAAGCCTGGAAAAAGGTAATCGATATCAACCTGTTCGGCGTGTATTATGCCGCCCAGGCCGTGTACCCGTACATGAAAGCCAAAAATGAAGGGGATATCGTCAATGTAGCCTCTACGGCCGGGTTGAAAGGCGGCGCCGGCATGTCGGCCTACGCGGCTTCCAAAGCGGCGGTTATTTCCCTGTCGCAATCCATGATGGCGGAATGGCGCAAAAGTAACATCCGGGTAATGACGCTGACGCCCAGCACCATCGCTACCGACCTCACCCTCGGCACGCTGACCGACGGCAACCCCGAGAAAGTGCTGCAGCCCGAAGATTTCGCGCAATGGGTGACCGATATGCTGAAGATGAACCGCAGGGCGCTCATCGCCAACGGCTCCATCTTCTCGACAAATCCTTAAAACTAACGGGATCCCGCCGCTTCAGTCGGGTCCTTTTCATTGGTCCCGATCCATTCTCCGGGCAACAATTGGCGCAAAAAGGGAATGCGGTCGTAATGATGCATTCCCTTTGTTTGATGATTGCGGTATGATTTACACGGCCTCGGTCTGCCGTTTCGGTATGGCGACCTGTTTTTTTGCCGGGCTCTTCTTTTTCTTCTTTTTACCCCACCAGATGATGAACCCGGTGACCGGCAGCGTGGCGCCGATAAGGCTGGCAAAGAACGCCAGCACTTTACCCGGCAGGCCGAGGATGCTGCCTACGTGGATATCGTAGTTCATCTTCCGGAGCTTCGTCCCGAATTCCGCCTCCGCGAAATCGCCGTCGTAGATCGTTTGCGGCGTTTTCAGTTCCTGGAGGGTATGCTGGTCGAAGGTATAGCGGTGGGTGTTGTAGTATTGGCCTTTATCGGGGTACGCGATCACCAGGATGCTGGATTTGGGTTTGGAAGTGTCGGGGAAAGACATGTAGAAGCCATTGGCCTGGGGATGTTTCCGCAGCACGGTCTGAAACGCGATATCGGCGGCCTGTTCGGGCGTATAATGTTTGCCGGCCTGCAGGGAGTCCGATTTCTTCTCCACGTATTCCGGCAGGGATTTACCGCCGGAGGTAACCCAGTACAGTCCTTTGCTCCACCATTGAATCCCGTACACGATGCCTGTTGCCCCGATGGCGAAGAGGATCAGCAGGGTGTAAAAGCCCAGTACGTTATGCAGGTCGTAGTTGATGCGCTTGACGGTGCCGTTCCATTTGATTTTGAAGCTTTGCTGGCGGGTGGATTTGTTCCACTTCTTCGGCCACCACATGACCATCCCCGTGATCAGCGTAACGAGGAAAATGAGGATGCTGTAATTGACGACAGGCCGGCCGATTTCGACGGGCATCCAGAGGAAGCGGTGCCCGTTCAGTACCCA
>NZ_CALNBI010000443.1 GCF_937874145.1 uncultured Chitinophaga sp.
TGAAGGCGGCGCCGGTACCTACTCCGACGGTAAACTCTACACCCGCTCCAACAAACGCGGCAACATACAGCGCATCCTCCACATCTTCCGCCAATTTGGCGCAGATGATGCCATCACTACCGACGCTCACCCGCACATCGGCACCAACAAGCTCCCCCACATCATCACCGCCATGCGCGAACAGATCAACAACAGCGGGGGAGCCGTTTACTTCGAACAGAAAGTATCCGGCTTCATCATCGAAAATAACCAGGTCACCGGTGTGAAAACCGCCACGGGCGACGAGTTTCATGCAAAGCACGTCATCCTCGCCACCGGCCACTCGGCCCGCGACATCTTCGGGCTGCTGCATGCGAAAAATATTCTCATCGAAAGCAAGCCCTTCGCCCTGGGCGTACGCGTGGAACATCCGCAGTCGCTGATCGACAGCGCCCAGTACCATTGCGCCCTCCGCGGCGATTACCTCCCGCCCGCCAGCTACAGCCTCGTGGAACAGGTGAACGGCCGCGGCGTGTTCTCCTTCTGCATGTGCCCCGGCGGCATCATCGCCCCGGCCGCCACTTCGCCCGGCGAACTGGTGGTGAACGGGTGGTCGCCCTCCAAGCGCAACAACCCCTACGCCAACTCAGGCATGGTAGTAACAGTGGATGAGGAGGACTTTGTGCCATTCGCCAAAGCAGGCCCCCTCGCCGCGATGCTGTACCAGCAACATGTGGAGCGCACGGCCTTCGAAGCGGGCGGCGGCAAATTCGTGGCCCCCGCGCAAAGGATGACCGATTTCGTGAAAGGGAAAGTCTCCGCTTCCCTGCCCGAATGCTCGTATATCCCCGGCGTCCGCCCCACGGATCTGCGGACCGTTTTGCCTGCTGCCGTACATTCCAGGCTGGGAGAGGCTTTCAAGGCTTTCGGGAAGAAGATCAGGGGCTATTTCACGGAAGATGCGATCCTGGTAGCTACGGAGTCGCGCACCTCCAGCCCCGTGCGCATCCCGCGGAACGATCACGACCTGCAGCACCCGCAGGTGAAAGGATTGTATCCCTGCGGTGAGGGCGCAGGCTATGCGGGGGGGATCGTGTCGGCCGCCATGGACGGCGAACGCGTGGCCGAAGCCATCGCCGGGATTGGTCCAGCGAAACCGCCGGTTGGTGTATCAATATGAAAATTCGTTCTCATTTCTTTGGCGCGCATAGGGTAATTGGGTAATTTCCATCTGTCAATCACCCTTATGAACGTACTCGAACTCCAACACCTCAAGAAGTATTACGCCACCCACAAAGCGGTGGACGATATCAGCTTCTCCATCCCGAAGGGCAGCATCTTCGGGCTGCTGGGCCCCAACGGCGCGGGCAAGACTACGCTCCTGCGTATGATCACTGGCATCTTTTACCCCGACGCCGGGGAGATCCTTTTCGACGGCCGCCCCTTCGACCCCCGGAATGATATCCAATATATCGGGTACATGCCGGAAGAGCGCGGGCTGTATAAAAAGATGAAAGTGGGCGAACAGGCCATGTACCTGGCGCAGCTTAAAGGTCTGTCCACACAGGAAGCCCGCCAAAAGATCGATTACTGGTTCAACCGGTTCGACATCACTTCCTGGTCCAACAAGAAAATCGAAGAGCTCTCCAAGGGCATGCAGCAAAAGGTGCAGTTCATCTCCACCATTATGCATCAACCGAAACTGCTCATCCTCGACGAACCCTTCTCCGGCCTCGATCCCATCAATTCCCAACTGATCCAGGACGAGATCTTCCAGCTCGCCAAATCCGGCACCACGATCATCTTTTCCACCCACCGTATGGAACAGGTGGAAGAAATCTGCGATCATATCGTGCTGGTGAACAAGGGCAAAAAGGTGCTCGACGGCCCAGTGAAGCAAATCCGCCAGGATTTCAAGCATCACCTCTACCGCATCGGCCTGGATGAAATGCCGAACCCCGCGCAGATGGCCACCTATCACTTCACCATCGTGAAAAACCACGAGAAAGGCTTCACGGTGAAGATCAACGAGCACAGCAGCACTAACGACATTCTCGCCCACTTCATCAACCAGGGCATTCAAATCAATTACTTCGAAGAGATCCTCCCCACCATCCACGAAGTTTTCATCCAGCAGGTGAAAACGACGGACATGGAGGCGGTGGCCAACTGATGCCCATGAAATATTGCATATTCTTATTAATGATCTTCGCCGCCGGATGCGCAGGCGCTTCCGGTACGCAGCACGAAACTGACAGTACGGCCACTCCGGCCGACAGCACCGAAGCAATCCGCATGGCGCAGGGAGAAGCCTTCCTGCAGCTGTTCCCGCAAATCCAGCCCAACGATATCGAAGTGGCGTCGCCGAAGTATGATTCCAATGGCGTAATGTTGGGCATGGTCGGCAAATGGATCGACAGCAATTACCTCAAAACGCTGCCCGCCGAACTGAATATTTCCGAGTACGCTACTCCCGACAACCCGCATGGCGGCTATCACGCCATCGGCCGCTTTACGCAGGGCGATCATGAGATGCTGCTGGTGAGAGGGCCCGGCGAATACGCCAGCACCCGCATTTTCCTCTGGGCCTGGCATAAACCCTCCGGCCAGGTACGCGACCACATCATGGTGGCAGACAACTGGGGCGACGCGGGCGATGCCCAGGATACCTACAGCTGGCTCCATACCGGGGAAAAAGAACTGGAAGTGAGGATGGCCGTGCTCGAAAGCCATATGGATATAGAAGATACCACCGGCCGCGAGGAATCTTTCAATGATTACGCCATTTTTCTTTTCCGCAACGGCGCTTTCGACACCAGCGGCATGAAACAGCGCCGCAACGAAGCTTTCTTCCGGTCGAAACTTAAAGATAAATACCTGGAACCCGATTCCGTTTACGTTGAATATCACCCAAATTCTAACTCCGAGTCCCATGAATAAGATCTGGATCATTATCAAAAGAGAATTTCTTACGCGGGTACGCAAGAAATCTTTCATCGTCACCACTTTGCTGTTGCCCATCTTTTTCGCGGCAATGATCATCTTGCCGGGCGTGTTTATCAGCTCCGACAATGATGAAAAAGTAGCCGTGATCGATGAAAGCGGCTATTTCGCCGGCAAGCTGCCCGACGAAAAAGGCATTCATTATACTTTCGTGGACGCCAAAGTGGATACCTTCAAAAAATCTTACCGCAACCAGGGTTATACCGGCCTGTTGCACATCCCGAAGCTGGACCTGAACCGCCTTCCCGCATTCGTGTACTACAGCAAGGGCCAGATGCCTTTCTCCCTCAGAGGCAGCATGGAGAAGCGGCTGGAAAGCGTCGTGGAAGATAAGCGCATGGAAGCGGCCGGCATCGATAAATCCAAACTGGAAGACATCCGCGCCGATATTAATATCGAGAACCTCGCCGGCGAAGCAGAGAAGAAAGGCAGCTCCACGGTGGCGTATATCGTTGGCTGGGTGGCCGGTTTCCTCATTTACATCGTGTTGCTGGTGTTTGGGATGATGGTGATGCGCGGCGTGATGGAAGAAAAAACCAACCGCATCGCCGAAGTGATGGTGTCCAGCGTCAAACCCTTCCAGCTGATGATGGGCAAGATCGTAGGCATCGCGGGCGTGGGTTTGCTGCAGTTCATTATATGGACGGGCATCATGATACTCCTCAATACCCTGCTGTTGCCGCTGCTGGGTGGGGATACGGAAGTTGCTGCGGGCACGCAAATGTCTGGCAGCGCCAAGTTTACCGAACAGATCGCGCTGGCAATGGCCAGTATTGATTGGTTTACCCTGCTGCCGTTGTTCCTCTTCTATTTCCTGGGCGGATACCTCTTCTACGCAGCGTTGTTCGCGGCGGTTGGCAGCCTGGTAAATGAAGATCCGAACGATGCGCAGTCGCTCACTTTCCCGATTACGCTTCCCATCATCGTGGCGATTATCATCATGATACAAGCCGTGGTGAACCCGACGAGCCCCCTGGCCGTGTGGGGCAGCATCATACCCTTCACTTCTCCGGTGGTGATGATGGCGCGTATTCCGTATGGCGTGCCGGGCACGGTGCCGTACTGGCAGCTGGGATTGTCGATGGTATCACTCATCGCGGGTTTCCTGGGAACCACCTGGGTGGCGGCGAAGATCTACCGCACGGGGATTCTCATGTACGGGAAGAAAGTGACCCTCGGCGAAGTAGGGAAATGGATTTTCAAGAAGAGTTAGTCAATCTTACGTTTGATAAAGGTAAAGGGCCGTAGACATGTGATGTCGGCGGCCCTTGCTATTACAAGTAATTTCGGTAAAAGGATGATCAGAGCGATCCGAGTTGCGCGCAGGTGGTACGGAACTCGTTCCAGATTTCGTGGAGTACGTCGGCCGCGGGCTGGATCTGATGGATGAGGGCGCTGACCTGGCCGATTTCCAGTTCGCCTTCCTCGAGCTGCCCTTCGAACATGCCTTTTTTAGCACGGCCCCTGCCCAAAAGTTCTCTGAGCGATTGAATATCCGCGCCTTCCGCTTCGGCTTTTTTCACCGCGTCGGAGAAGGCGTTCTTCAGCAGCCGAACGGGCGTCAGTTGCTTGAGCGACAACATCGTATCGCCTTCGCCAGCTTGTACGATGGCTTGTTTGAATGCTTCGTGGGAAGAAGCTTCCGGTGTGGCCACGAAACGGCTGCCCACCTGCACGCCCGAAGCGCCCAGCGCGAAAGCCGCCGCCATGGCGCGCCCTGTGCTGATGCCGCCTGCGGCGATCACGGGGATGCGCACCATATCCGCCACCGCGGGGATGAGCACCATGGTGGTGGTTTCCTCCCGGCCGTTGTGCCCGCCGGCTTCAAAGCCCTCGGCCACCACCGCGTCTACGCCTGCTTCCTGGCTTTTCAGCGCAAATCTGCTGCTCGACACCACGTGCACCACTTTGATCCCGTTTTCCTTCAGCAGCGGCGTCCAGGTTTTGGGATTGCCTGCGGAAGTGAACACCACCGGCACTTTCTCCTCCAGGATGATCTGGATGTGCTGGTCGAGATCAGGGTAGAGGAGCGGCACGTTGACGCCGAAAGGCTTGTTGGTAGCGGCTTTGCATTTTTGAATATGTTCACGCAGTACGTTGGGGTACATGCTCCCGGCGCCGAGGATGCCCAGTCCGCCCGCGTTGCTTACCGCACTGGCGAGGCGCCAGCCGCTGGCCCAGATCATGCCGGCCTGGATAATGGGATATTCGATGCCGAAGAGGCGTGTAACGGGATTCTGAAATGCAGCCATCTGTAGGTTGGTTTAGCCGAGATCGATTTCCGTGTTGTCGCCGATATTGAGGCTCTGGCTGAGCCCGCGGATATTGGCGTCGCTCCCGATGAGCGAGGATTTCAGCACCACTTCGTACAGGTTGCTGAACGAGCCGATGATGGAATCTTTCACGATGGAATAACTGATGACGGTGTTATCGCCGATGGCCACGTTGGGGCCGATAATGCTGTTTTTGATATTGCAGCCTTCGCCGATGCTCACGGGCGGGATGATGATGGTGTTCTCGTACGGGAGCACGGGGCTGGCGGAAAGCTTGTATTTCTTCAGCAGGGTGGCGTTGGTTTCGAGGAGCGTTTCCTTGCGGCCGCAGTCGAACCAGTTGTTGACCTTGAAGGCGTTGAACTGCACGCCGTGCTGGATCATGCACTCCAGCGCGTCGGTGAGCTGGAACTCGTCGTGCGAGCGCACCTGCATGCGGATATTATCTTCCAGGCATTTGTACAGCTGTTCCGTTTCCCGGATTTTGTACATGCCTACAAGGGCGAGGTTGGATTTGGGGATCTGGGGTTTTTCGATCACCCGGGTGATGGAAAGCGTATCCGTAATCTCGGCCACGCCGAAGTTGCGGGGATCATCGACCTTCTTCACACCCAGTACCGATACCGGCGAATTGATCACTTCTTTGAAATCCACTTCCACGATCGTATCGCCCAGAACGATGAGCACCTCAACCGTTCCCACAACGTCTTTCGTGAGCAGGATGGCGTGGCCGGTGCCCTCGCGGGAGTTCTGCTGTACGAAGTGCATGGTGAGGTCAGGATATTTTTTTTCAACGTAATGCTGGATCTTTTCCCCGAGATAGCCGACCACGAAAACGAATTCGCGGATGCCGGATTCCACCAGCTGGTCAACGATAATGCTCAGGATCGTTCGCCCCGCCAGCGGGATAAGTGCTTTCGGTTGCGTATATGTATGCGGCCGCAGTTTGGTGCCTGCTCCCGCGACTGGAATAATTGCCTTCATGAATCGGTTTTGAAATGGTCCACTGCTACAGTTAACCTGAATCACTTTGCTTCAGCGGGCAAATTACGGAATAACACGCAATAAAAACATGACAAGGATCTGATGCTGAAAAAGATATTAAGCTTTTAGTGAATATGGCCGGAGGGTTCTTTTCATCAATTCCAAGTTTATAATTAATGGGAAGATGATTAGTTTTGCATCTTAAATTTTCTTTCACATGCAAAGAGACCAGCAGATCTTCGATATCATCCGCCAGGAACTGGAAAGGCAGCGCCATGGCATTGAACTGATTGCTTCTGAGAACTTCACGAGCCACCAGGTAATGCAAGCGATGGGCAACGTAATGACCAACAAGTACGCCGAGGGCTATCCCGGCCGCCGTTATTATGGCGGTTGCGAGATCGTGGACCTGAGCGAACAGCTGGCCATCGACCGCGCCAAACAGATTTTCGGCATCGAATACGCCAACGTTCAGCCCCACTCCGGTGCGCAGGCAAACGCGGCAGTACTGCTGGCCATCCTCCAGGCGGGCGACAAGATCCTGGGCCTGGATCTGAGCATGGGCGGCCACCTTACCCACGGTTCCGCCGTTAACTTCTCCGGAAAGCTTTACCAGCCGCTGTTTTACGGTGTAAACAAAGAAACCGGCCTGGTAGAATACGATAAAATGGAAGAGGTTGCCCTCGCAGAGAAACCCAAACTGATCATCTGCGGCGCCTCCGCCTACAGCCGCGACTGGGATTATAAACGCATCCGCGAGATAGCTGACAAAATCGGCGCCTTCGTGATGGCAGACATCGCGCACCCCGCGGGCCTCATCGCTAAAGGACTGCTGAATTCTCCCTTCGCACATTGCCATTTCGTAACCACCACCACCCACAAAACCCTCCGCGGCCCCCGCGGCGGTATGATCATGATGGGCAAGGACTTCGAAAACCCCTTCGGCCTCAAAACCCCGAAAGGCGAAATCCGCATGATGTCTAACCTGATCGACATGGCCGTATTCCCCGGCATCCAGGGCGGCCCCCTCGAACACGTGATCGCCGCCAAAGCGGTTTCCTTCTTCGAGATCCTCTCCGACGATTACGACCAGTACGCCCGCCAGATCATCTGGTAGCCTTTTTCCACGAACGCCCAGTCCATGTCCCGCGCGTTCGTGGAAAAAGGCTACCAGATCATCTCCGGCGGTACCGATAACCACCTGATGCTGATCGACCTGCGCAACAAGAACATCTCCGGTAAAAAAGCCGAGAACGTACTCGTTCAGGCCGATATCACCTGCAACAAGAACATGGTGCCCTACGACGATAAGTCTCCCTTCGTAACCTCCGGTATCCGCGTCGGCGTTCCCGCCATCACCACCCGCGGCATGCAGGAAGACCATATGCCGCAAATCGTTGAGTGGATCGACAGGCTCCTCATGGACGCCGACAACGAAGGCCTCCAGAAGAGCATCCGCGGCGAAGTGAACGAATTCATGAAACAATTCCCCCTCTACCCCGATATGGGCTGAGACCAGGAAGGTTTGTAATGTATAAAGGCCGGTCCGGGAGCGTTATCGCTGCCAGACCGGCCTTCTTCTTTCCTTCAATTTTTTTATTTCAGTACGATCTCCTGTTCACGCTGGTTGCGGAATACCACCACTTTCAGGTTCGTGCGCCAGGCAATGGGCTGGTACACGGCAAAGAACGCTTTGGCGGAAGTGGTCGCCTGCCCGTCGAGCTGCAGCACTACGTCGTTGCTGCGCAAACCGGCCTTGTAAGCATCACTGGACTGAGGTACTTCCACGAAATAAGCGCCTTTTTCATCAGGCAGGCCCGTGGCGGAGCGTTCGCCCAAACCTTCGATATTCTTCACTTTCGCGCCTTTCCATTCCATGATGTCGCCCTTGCCCGTAGCGGAAGAAATGAGGATGGCGGGCAGGGGAACGGGCGCGGCTAGCTTTTTATACGCGGCGATCCTTGTTCCAAAGCCCGTTACCGGGAAATCGCGGTAGGTAAAGTATTTCGGTTTGCTGGAAGGCTTCAGGCGGTAATCCCCTTTTTTGAAATCCACGAATTGCAGGTCCAGCACGATGGAATTCGAATCCGTGCCGCGTTTTTGCGCAGCAGCCAGGGAAGCTTTGTCCGGGAAGTAATTGTGGTCCACCTTCTTGCCCCATGTATTCACCTGGATCGGCTTATAGTCGGTCGTTACCACATTGTTCGAGAATACATCGTTACTGTTGGCGAACCACACATGCGGATGGAAAGTATTGTTGATCAGCAAATTATGATGCACCCGCCGGAAGAACCCTTCCCGCAGTTTCAAACCGCCGTTCAGGCATACGTTGTCGTAAATGTCGTAATAGGAAGAACCGTCGTCCAGGTCGATGTCCCAGCCGTGATCGCAGCGGAAACGGTTTTCGCGGATGATGGTAGTGCCGGAGATGTCGAGTTTGGTGAGTGCGAGGTTGTTGATGGTGGCGCTGTCCATCGTCCTGCGGTTGGGATGCCAGAAGCGGTCGCGGCCCCAGCTGTTGAAAGCCCCGTGGTCGCCGGTTTCCAGTACGGTGTTGTATACGTCGTTACGCTCGATGAGGTGCCCGCCGAAAGTGCCGTCGCTCACGTTGATCCCCGCGCGCGGCACGTTGTGGATCGTGTTGTGGGCCACGCGGATCTTTGCGGCGATGCTGATCTGCACACCGGCCGATTGCTTCTCGATCTCCCCTGAAAATTGAATGAGGTTGTCGGCGGCGCTGCAATCTTTCGGGTAATCCTCCGACTTCGGCCCCGGCGTCATGTCCATTTGCGTGTAAGGCACGAATTTGTTGTATTCGAACGCGGGCGAACGCACCGCATCCGGACTGCCGACGAACGCGATACCGGAAGCGCCTGCCTGGTAAATCAGGTTGCTGTCGGCCCGCACATGGCGGTTATAGTTGTTGATGAAAATTGCATTTCCGCCCACCGCATCGAAATGGCAATTGGTGATGGCGGAATGCTCAGCGCCCTCCACGAGCACGGCGCCGCCGCGGTAGATGGTCCAGTCGCTGCGCAGGAGCGGCTCGATGGTTTTCATGAACGTCCGCGTATTGCCGGTGAACGTGATGCCGCGGATGGTGATGTTTTTGATGGGCTGCGACATGCTGCCTTTGAGTATCACGAGTTCCGTCAGTTGGGCGTAAGCGATATCGGCGGCGGGTTTGCGGCCGTCTTCCGGCTTGAAGTAGATTGTTTTTTCGCCGGCATCGTAATGCCATTCGTTGGGGGCGTCCAGTTCTTCGCGCACATTTTCCACGAAGCGGTGTTCGGGGTGGAGGCCCATCTGGCGGTTGTTCTGCCATCCGCCTGTGAGAACGGGATCGCCTTTGTCATCGACGCCGGTCACGATATAATGATAGCCGCCCCATTCCGCCCGGTGGAGCGCATGCACGATGGCGCCTTCGGGCTTTTTCCAGGATTTGATGCGCGCAGGGGAGAGCGCATCGGCGGAGGTGCCGTGATAGAAGCGGGCGGAAACGTCGTAGTTGGGATAGCGGGCCATGATTTTCAGCTGGCCGCCGATGTAGAGCCTGTCGATGGAATCGGGGGCCGCGGGAAGAGAAGCTTTCCAGGTGCCGTTCGCGTCTTCCCGCCAGTCGACGGTCACCTTGCGGGCGCCGCTGAGCACGGGTTTTTCGCCGGGGGCGGCGGTGATGGTGAAGGGCTGGCCGGAGGGATTGTCGGCAGGAGTGAGCTCCCAGGGAACATCGAGGTAATAGGTGCCTCCACGAAGTATTACTTTGGTGGGTTGGCCGGGTGACTTGCGCCAGATTTCCCGGGCTGCGTTGAACGTGGCTTTCGGTTGGTTTTTGGTGCCGGGATTGGCATCATTGCCGGAAGGCGAAAGATAGATAAGGGTTTCCTGCGCCTGTGTTGCCAGTGGCAGCAGCAGGACGAAGGAGAGGGTCCATTTCAGCATATCATTACATTATGTTCCCCAAGATACCGCGGTGGTTTCGTGCCCGGTGGTAGTAATTGATCAATTCCTGACAAATTATTTGGTGGTTACGAATTAATATTTATATTTGTAGTGTGCTAGTTAAGTAGTACACTAGTCCATTACCCATTAATACAATGCAATGGTATCCCTTCAGAACATTACCTATTCCTACCGCCGCGGCGCCGCTGTGCTCGACGGTCTCAGCCTCAGCCTGGAGCCGGGCCGCATCTACGGCCTCCTGGGCCAGAATGGCGCCGGCAAGAGCACTTTGCTGTACATGATGGCGGGGCTGCTCTTCCCGCGGAGCGGAGAATGCCGGGTGTTGGGCATGACGCCGGCGCGCCGGGAGCCCGCCTTGCTGCAATCCGTGTACGTGGTCCCCGAAGCCTTCCAGTTGCCCGACCTTACAGCCGCTGCTTACCTCCGCCTGCACATGCCTTTTTACCCGGCTTTCGATGCGGCGCTTTACGACGCGCTCCTGCAGCAATTCGGCATAGCGCCGGCTGGCCGGCTCCGTCAGCTCAGCCACGGCCAGCAGAAGAAATTCCAGATCGCCTTCGCGGTGGCGACGCGGGCAAAGCTCCTCCTGCTCGACGAGCCCACCAACGGGCTGGACATCCCTTCCAAGCAGCAATTCCGGAAAATCATCGCCGGCAGCCTGGCGGGCGACCAGGTGATGGTGATCAGCACCCACCAGGTGCGCGACCTCGACAGCCTCATCGACGAGGTGCTGATCCTCGATAAAGGGCGCATCCTGCTTCAGGCGCCGGTGGCCAGGATCACAGAAAGGCTGGTGTTCAAAAAAGTGAAAGACCGCTCCGAAAGCGGGAAGCCGCTCTATGCCGAGGAAGCCCTCGGCGGCTACGCGGTCATCGCCCCCAACACCGGCGACGAAAACTCCCGCCTCGATATGGAGCTGCTCTTCAACGCGGCGCTTTCCGGCAACGAAGCCATCCTTCCCATTTTACAAGATTAAAACATTCCGGCTATGCATTTCTCTTTTCAAAGGTGCGTTCTGCTGTTCAGGCTGCAGCTGGTTACAGACCGCAAATTATTCGGTTACGGTGCCCTGGCACTGTTTGCCATACTGATATCGTTTTTGCTATATTATGTTTATAGGAACGACGACGGATTATACTACGATAAACAAAAGGAAGTGGCAGAAATGGGATTCGTCCTTTTCAATTTTATCATGGCCGCCTGGTGTTTCAGAAGCCTGCATAGCAGGTCTACCCGGCTCCAGGCGCTTATGTTGCCGGTAACGGCAGTGGAGAGATTTGCGGTGGGTATTTTCTTTTCCGTTGTCATTTTCCCGATCGCTTATATTCTCGTGTATTTACTCAGCGCAGGCATGGCATTTTGCATCGACGACCGGATTTTTCAAAGCGCCAACAGGTTCTATTATTTTCAGCCCGGCCCGATGGGCTTTGATTGGATGGGATTCTTGGGTATCAATGCAACACTCTTTGCCATCGGTTGGGCGGCCAGCGCTACCTACCGGCGGCTCGCGGTGCCGAAGGCGATTGCCACGCTCGCGTTGGTGTTTCTTTCCATCAATGTTATCAACGACACCTGTGGAGAACTGTTGCTGAAAAGTTTGCCCATGACCGAAAGTATGAAAGCGCTGTCGGAAGATGGCCGTCTGCCGGAGGCCATCCGGACGTATTCGCACGGGTCATTTTCCTCCTGGTCGTTTGGTACGGTGGATGTAAACAACTGGACGGTGAGGAATTACACCGTAGACGTGCCGGCGCCGTTAAAGTGGCTGGAATCGGGATTCGGGTACCTGGTGCCTTTGGCACTGCTTGTCGTAACGGTATTAAAACTAAGGGAACAGGAACTGTCCTAACAAACGCAAGCCATGGAATTCAATAATCAACTTTCCATTTACCTCCAGATAGCGGAACACGTCTGCGACCGTATCCAGTTGCTGGAATGGGCGCAGGAGGAAAAAATCCCTTCGGTCAGGGAGCTGGCGGTGAGCCTGGAAGTCAATCCCAACACGGTGATGCGATCTTACGAGCACCTTCAGCAGCTGGGTGTTATTTACACGCGGCGCGGACTGGGCTATTTCGTGAGTGCAAACGCGGTGGCGAAAGTG
>NZ_CALNBI010000444.1 GCF_937874145.1 uncultured Chitinophaga sp.
GAAATGGCGCTCAATCTTGCCGGAGACCAGGTTGCGGGCGATGATGCCGCGCGCCTTGCCGTCGATCTTCACCACTTCCAGCATTTCGTGGCGGGTGTATTGCTTGACGTTACCGAGGGCAACCTGGCGCTCCAGGGCGGAGTAAGCCCCGAGCAACAGCTGCTGGCCGGTTTGGCCGGCGGCGTAGAAGGTCCGCTGTACCTGGGTACCACCGAAAGACCGGTTGGAGAGCAATCCGCCGTACTCACGGGCAAAGGGAACCCCCTGCGCCACGCACTGGTCGATGATATTGCCGCTCACTTCAGACAGGCGGTACACGTTGCCTTCACGGGCACGGTAGTCGCCGCCTTTCACGGTATCGTAGAAAAGACGGAAGATAGAATCACCGTCGTTTTGATAGTTCTTGGCTGCGTTGATGCCACCCTGCGCGGCGATCGAGTGCGCGCGGCGGGCGGAGTCCTGGAAGCAGAAAACCTTCACTTTATACCCGAGCTCGCCGAGCGCGGCGGCGGCGGAAGCGCCGGCCAGGCCGGTCCCTACCACGATAATCTCGAGTTTCCGCTTGTTGGCCGGGTTTACCAGCTTCACGGTGCTTTTATAATTGCTCCATTTGGTCTCCAGAGGGCCAGCAGGAATTTTTGCGTTCAACATAATATCCTTGCTTTAGCTTTATCAGATTTGTTTAATGTAAATGTACACGGGGATCACGGCGAAGAGCAGCGGGATCAGGATGCCAAACAGCCAGAGGCCGATGAAATTGATCATGCCGTTGTACTTCGGGTGGTTCCAGCCGAAAGTCTGCATCGAGCTTTTGAAACCGTGGATCAGGTGGAAAGACAGTGCGATCATGCCGATCACGTACAATACCACCAGCCCGATGTTCTCGAAAGCAAACCATACGGCAGTGTACAGATCGCCCACTTCCTTACCGTCGTAAGTAGCACTGTTCAAAGAACCGTAGTGCATCTTCCACCAGAAATTAGCCAGGTGGATCACGAGAAAGATGAAGAGAAGGCTGCCCATTACAGCCATCTGACGGCTATACCAGGACGAAGTTGCGTTGCCGGGCTTAACGGCATATTTAACCGGCCGGGCGGCCTGGTTGCGGATGGTAAGCTGAATAGCGAGGAATGCGTGGATGAGGATCACCACTTTAAGCCCCCAGGCCAGCGTCTGGATCAGGGGATTGTGTCCCATGAAATCCGCATACAAATTAAAGGCCTGACCACCATCGTCTTTCATCAGCGACAGGTTGCCAGCCAGGTGCACGATCAAAAATGTGCACAGGAAAAAGCCGGTGGCACCAACCAGCAGTTTTTTACCAATGGTGGTAGAAAAGAATTGCGACCATTTCATAAGATACGTTCTAAGCTTCCTTTAGTATGAATAAATAAGTGAAATGTCGGGCAAATTTATAACATGAAAAATTAAAACCAAATGATAAATGTCACGAAAAATGCTTATTCCAGACGCCTCATCATCCAGTTGTCCACGAGATTAAACAAGTGTTGCGGCAGAAAGGTTCGCCACTTCGGCTCGTCCATTAAATGCACATAATGGTCCAGCCGGGCGCTCTCGAACTCGTCCCGCGTCTGCTGCGGCAGGTTCAGGAGCACCACCCAGCCCCCGTCGTCCCGGATATCCTCCCACCACTCTTCATAGTAACAATCGTCGGAGGAATAGAAATTCAGGACATTCTCGCCAATAAGTATGAATTTATTGATACCATGTGAAACCAGCAGGTCGATCACATCCCGCTTCAGCGTCATGATGTTGTTCTCCACCGCGTCGTTCCACTCCCCGATCAGTTCGATGATGGCATAATTGAACTG
>NZ_CALNBI010000445.1 GCF_937874145.1 uncultured Chitinophaga sp.
CGGCGCTTACCTTCTTGAGGGTTTCCACGATGTGGGTACCGTCGACATTCGACACGAAATATGGCTGGATGCCTTCCACCCAGTAGGGTTTCAGGGCTTCGGTCACCATCACGGGGCCCAGGTCGGAGCCGCCGATGCCGATATTGACGATGTATTTGATCTTCTTGCCGGAGAAGCCTTTCCAGGCGCCGGCATGAATGCGGTTGCAGCAGTCTTCCATCTGAGCGAGCACTGCATTTACTTCGGGCATCACGTCTTTACCGTCGAGCAGTACGGGCGAGCCGGAGAGGTTGCGGAGTGCGGTATGGAGTACGGCGCGGCCTTCGGTGGCGTTGATCTTTTCGCCGGCGAACATGGCTTTGCGGGCTTCTTCGACCCGGCATTCGCGGGCGAGATCCTGCAGCAGCTGCATGGTGCCTTCGGTTATGATGTTTTTGGAGTAGTCGAACAGGATGTCGTCCAGCCGCAGCGAGAACTTCCGGAAACGGTCGGGGTCTTCGGCGAAGAGGTCGCGCATCTGGGTGATGCCCATCATTCCTGCATGGGCGAGCAGATCTTGCCAGGCTTCAGTAGCGTCGGGCTGTACGGATGGAAACATGATATGGGCTTTAAATTTTCAATGCGTCAAAAATACACATCGGGATTGATAGTTGTGCAGGTTTTATCAGACGAGCGTCCGTTTTCGCAACAGTTGCATGAGGATCGACAACGCGAGGATGGCCATGATGATGGTGCCGGCGGCTACGATGGGAGGGGAGTCGGGGCTGGCGACGGCGTCGCGCTTGAGGATGATGCCATAGAAGGCCCAGATGCCCGTGAGGCCGTACCAGATATTATTGAAGCGGAAAATCATGAGGAGGGCGGCGAGGGTGCCGAGGATCATGCAGAGGACGGTCCAGTAGACGCCGCCCACGCCGTATGCGCTCCATCCCATGGCAAGGCCCCAGATGGTGAGGTTGGCGAACAGGGCGATGGTGATCCATCCGAAATACACGCCGAACGGGAAGAAGATGAAGGCTTTTTCGGCCAGGGGGGCTTTGGGATCGGCGATCCGGAACCGGGCGTGGATGCGGACGAGGGTGTAGAGGATAAAAATCATGAGGGCGAGCGAAACGCCGATCAGGTCATAATGCCATGCGAAGAGCCAGCAGGCGTTGCCCAGGCAGTTGAGCAGGAACCACGGCCCCAGGCGCACCATCATCGCAGTCAGTTCCCCTTCGCGGCCGGGTGCGAAGGCCAGCCAGAGCTGGTAACCGGCGAAAGCCAGAAGCCCCAGGTAAATGACGCTCCAGATACTGAAAGTGATGCCGGCAGGGGTGAACAGGTTCGGGTACATGTCCGATACTTCGCCGGTAGTGCGGCCGTTCAGCGTGGCGGTATTCGCCATCACGTTGACGCCGACAACCACCAAAAGCGCTATCAGGTTGAAAAAAGCCTGCTGCCGGAAATGTGGTATGCTCATGCGGGTTTCCATACGGGTTTCATTTGATGACATTCTCGCGCAAAAATCTTTCCAACCTGAATTTACATATTAAAAATGAATTGGTTAGTCATCGAATTCCCTTTTCGTATTTCGTTAATAATAATTTATCTTTGCGGACTTATGACAACAGAGCAACTGAAACATATGAGGGACCGTTTGTACGTCCTGGGAGGTTTTCTTTAACGTCCAGGACCGTATAGACAAAATCGAAAATGATAAGCAAATGACCCTTGCTCCCGGATTCTGGGACGACAACGAAAGGGCGACCGCCATCCTCAAGGAAATCAAGGTTAACAAGTTTTGGGTAGATCTCCACGACGGCGTTAAATCGTCGATCGAGGACTGCGCCGTATTGCTCGACTTCCAGAAGGAGGGAGAGGCTACGGAAGAGGAAGTGAACCAGGCGTATGCCGCCGCCCTCCAGGCGCTGGACGAGCTGGAATTCAAATCCACCCTGAACCAGCCGGAAGACGAGATGCCGGCCGTGCTCACGATCAATTCGGGAGCGGGCGGTACCGAAAGCCAGGACTGGGCCGAGATGTTATTGCGGATGTACCGGATGTACGGCGAGAAGCAGGGCTGGAAAGTCAGCGAGATCGACGTGCAGTACGGCGACGGTGCGGGTATCAAATCCGCCACCCTCGAGTTCGACGGGGACTTTGCCTACGGCCTCCTCAAAGCCGAAAGCGGCGTGCACCGCCTGGTGCGCATTTCGCCGTTCGACTCCAACGCAAGGCGCCACACTTCGTTCGCTTCCGTGTTCGTATACCCGCTGGTCGACGATACGATTGAAGTGACCGTGAACCCGGCCGACCTGGAATGGGAATTCTACCGTTCCGGTGGTAAGGGCGGTCAGAACGTGAACAAAGTGGAAACCGCCGTGCGGCTGAAACACATCCCTTCGGGCATCATCATCGAATGCCAGCAGGCCCGTACGCAGGGCGAGAACCGTGAAAAGGCGCTCACCATGCTGAAATCCCGCCTGTACGAAGAGGAGATCCGCCGCAGGGAGGAACTGAAGAACGCCACCAACGCCAACAAGCGCAAAATCGAGTGGGGCTCGCAGATCCGGTCGTACGTTTTCCATCCTTATAAAATGATCAAAGACCACCGCACCGATTTCGAAGTCGGCAACGTAGGCCCGGTCATGGACGGAGAGCTGGACGGTTTCATCAAGGCGTACCTGATGATGCAGAAAGAAGACGAAAATGGCTGACACCAGGCCTGAAGTGAACAATATTGATAACCGAAACAACAATCTAAGCCATGCACAATGCTTATTTTGACTTTGCAGCACCAACCAACGAGCCGGTTCTCTCTTACGGTCCCGGCACCCCTGAGAAAGCAGCATTGAAAAAACAGCTGGCCGCCTTCAAGGCCGTTGAGATGGACATTCCCATGTACATCGGCGGCAAGGAAGTTCGTACCGGCAAAACGGTGGATATCCGTCCCCCGCACGAAATCAAGCATAAACTGGGGCACTTCCACGCGGGAGACGCCAGCCATGTAAAAGAAGCGATCTCCGCTGCGCTTGCAGCGCGCCAGCAATGGGCCGACACGCCCTGGGAACAGCGCGCCGCCATCTTCCTGAAAGCAGCAGAGCTCCTGGCCACCAAGTACCGCGCGCATACCAACGCCGCTACCATGCTGGGCCAGAGCAAGAACGCCTACCAGGCGGAAATCGACTCTGCCTGCGAGCTGATTGACTTCCTCCGCTTCAACGTGCATTTCCTCTCCGAAATCTACCGCCAGCAGCCTATCAGCTCGCCCGGCGTTCATAACAGGCTGGAGTACCGTCCGCTCGAAGGCTTCGTGCTCGCGGTAACGCCTTTCAACTTCTCCGCCATCGGCGGCAACCTGCCCACCTCCGCCGCCATGTGCGGCAACGTGGTAGTATGGAAACCGGCC
>NZ_CALNBI010000446.1 GCF_937874145.1 uncultured Chitinophaga sp.
CATTAGACATAAGTTCGAAAATTGTACAGGCAGGGCGACATAAAAAATAGAAAGCTCGTAAACCAGATGTTTGCGGGCTTTTTTGTTTTACATACAATCAGTAGCAGCAGCGCTGTCGTCTTGCCAAGTCATTCAACAAATCAACAACAATCTATACAACCCCGATTTTTCCTTCGGCGCACGGTGAACACACGGAAGAACATCGCTCCCGGGATGATCAACCGCCAACCGCCACAGATGCCCGTTGCCTAAAGTGAGCGGTTGCGCACCTGGCTCCGCCTGGTAGTGCAGGTCGAAAAAATTATCTGTCAGGAATGCTTCAAACCCGGCGTCATCACCATCATATAATTTGCGCAGCTCCGCACGGATTTCCGGAATCAGTATTTTCTGTTTGACTTGCGCATTAGGCAATATTTCACTCGAATCGCCGTAATAAGTGCACAAAATGGTGTCGGTCGGAACAGGGGAGCGGTCAACGTGGTACGAATAGACATCGGTGGGGAAGAAGGGGAAGCCGTCGTCTTCGTCATAGTTTTTGATAATATTCAGAACGGGCGCCGCGCCGTGGTCCCTCAGATCTTGCAGGTCCTGTAAAAGCGTGTCGCGCGCGATTTGCCCTTGTTCACTTAACTGCAACGCGCGAAGCTCCGTTTCTTCCACCACGGTGATATTGCCGGTGAGCGGCACTTTTTGAATGATCTCGGCAAAATCGCCCATGGGTTCACGCTTCCAGCAAACGGCGTTTTTATCGCCCTGATAAGGCGTGCCGACAAGCTCCTGGAAATTCGTGACGTAGATGACCTGGTTTGATGTATTGGATGTGTCTGACATGATAGCGGATGTAAAGATAACATCGCCAGTCAACATAGCCGCGTTTGCTCCCGAAAACGGCTGTACGCGCGGCATAGGGTAAATTTTACACTAACTGATTCTTTTGGTTATATCCGTTAAATTATCTTATTTGCCTCCATTAGCTCCATTCATAATGCCAACCAAAGCATCACCACAACCTGAGCTGGACGAGCTCGATCTTAACATCATCTACGCGCTGTCTTCCGACGCGGACACTTCCCACAAGGAACTGGCGAAGCGGTACAACGTATCGCCCGGCACGATCCATTTCCGCGTTTTGCGGATGAAGGATAACGGCATCCTGGGGGAATCGAAGATGAAGGTAAACCTGCACAGCATCGGGCTGAAGGTTACCGCTTTCGTAGGGATTTACCTCCAGAACGGAACGAAGCACGATTTCGTGGTGGCGAAGTTGCAGCGCATCCGGGAAGTTGTGCGCGTGCACACGCTGACGGGGCAGTTCAGCCTGCTGGCGGAAGTGGTTTGCTCCGACCGCGAGCACTTGCGTTCCGTATTGTACGAGCAGATCCACCATATCACCGGCGTCGACCGGACGGAATCCATGATTTCCCTGCAGGAAGAATTCTCCAAAGACGTCCACGTTCCCTGCTTCGGGGACCTGGGGTAACGCATTCCGTATCATAATCATACAATCGGGATGTGCCGCCAAGGCATAGTATTTGTCCTTTCTCCCTCAAATACCCATTGTATGAAAAAAAGTACGCTATACTGGACATTGGCCCTGGCCGGCGGCGCACTGCTGTTACGGAACGCGACGCGGGTCAGCATCCCCAAAGGAGCAAAGGCCGTCCGCCCGTTTAACCTCCACAAATATCTCGGCCAGTGGTACGAAATCGCACGGCTGGACTACCGCTGGGAGCGGTCCCTCAACAACGTTTCCGCCTTTTATTCGCAAAATCCCGACGGCTCGGTCAAAGTCGAAAACCGGGGATATGATTATAAACGGGGCAGATGGACAGAAAGCACCGGTAAAGCGAAACCCGTTTTCCTGGAAGACGAAGCCCGGCTGAAAGTATCCTTTTTCGGCCCCTTCTACGCAGGGTACAATGTGGTAGCCATCGACCGCGAATACCGCCACGCACTCGTTTTCGGTAACGATCTCCGCTATATGTGGATTTTATCCCGCGATCCCGAAATCCCCGACGACGTAAAAGACCAGTATCTCGCCTACGCCCGTGAAATCGGGTATGATACCGAAAAACTCGTCTGGGTGGAACACGATTAACCTCCATATCCCATGATATATCCAAAGGCAATCCGGTCTCCCCGGGTTGCTTTTTTTATGAATTTTCCCGGGGCTGTAACCTTTTCCCGGACCTGCCGTTCCATATTAAACTCCACACCCCTATATGAAACCATCCTTGTACTGTACACTGTTCGCCGGCATATTGCTTAACGGCTGCATCGACTTCCACACGAAGCCCAAAGGCCCTGGAAACGTCACCGCATGGGTGCCTGTTTATAGAGATGCCAATACCCCCGAACCGGAAATCGCCGTCCACGAGCCCCGCAACACCACTTCCGGCGGGAAAATCTTCGCCTACGGCCAGCAGCTCCTCCAGGTCGAAACCGGCCACGGCATTCACATCATCGATTATTCCGACAAGCAGCACCCGAAGAAACTGGGCTTCCTCACCATCCCCGGTTGCGGCGAAGTGGCGCTGAAAGGTTTGACGCTGTATACCAACAGCTTCGACGAGCTGGTGGTGATCGATATCTCGAAATACCCGGATGTAGTCGTGAAGTCCCGGAAAGCCAACGTATTCCCGGAAATGAGCGGATGGGCGCCCCCGGAAAGTGGCTATTTCGTATGTCCCGACCGCTCCCGCGGCCGCGTCATCAAATGGGAAACCAAAACCGTTAATAACCCTCAATGCCGCAACTGATGAAAACTATCTGCTACGCTTATCTCTCCCTGGCTGTACTATTGCTCGCAGCATGCGCCAAGGATTCCAATTCACCGGAATTTGCAAACGGTGGCGGCAAAGGGGGCTCCCTCGCCAAATTCGCCATCGAAGGCAATTACCTGTATGTCGTAAACAGGGCCACCCTCCAGGTGTACGATATCCACAACAGCGGCGCTCCCGTGCTGAAGGACTCTCTCGGCGTTGGGTGGAACATCGAGACCATCTTCGCGTACGACCAAAAACTATTCATC
>NZ_CALNBI010000447.1 GCF_937874145.1 uncultured Chitinophaga sp.
GCTGGAAGATGATCCCCGGCGACGCGTCGGCCATAGTGCGGAAAGCCTGCGCTTCATCGCCCGCATGGCTCTCCAGCGTCCAGCAATACTGGACGAATTGGCCGAGGGCGGGCGGCGGGGGAAGAAGGCGGTAAATCATCTCAGACAAATATATCGAAATAATGTGTCGTAAATACCCCGCTAATTTGTCGATAATACAACCCGTGCAGAAGCGGGAATCCCGGTAGCTTTACATCATGCCCGAACTGCCCAAACTATTGCTTTATTCTTTGTCCATCAACGAGCGCCAGTACAGCGCGCTGGACAATCTGGTGGGAAAGGAAACTTCCGCGATCCGGATTGCTTTCATCGAAAACGCCGCCGATGTGATACCCGGTTCGGAGCCATGGGTGCGCTCCATCCGCAATGCATTCATCCGCCGCGGCTACCAGGTGGAGCCTATTGACCTGCGTGTGTGGCGGCAGCGCCCGGCGCAGTTACAGCAGCGGCTGGCTTCGAAAGACGTGATCTGGCTGGGCGGCGGCAATACGTATTACCTGCGCTGGATACTGAAAACCAGCGGGGCCGACGGGATGATCCAGCGCCTCGTGCGCGAAGGCAAAGTTTTCTGCGGCTGGAGCGCCGGCGCCATCGTAGCCGGGCCCACCATCGAGTATTTCGAAGCGATGGATAACGTGGAAGATGCCCCGGAGATCGTCCTGGACGGGCTTTGCCTCACGCCCATCACCATCATCCCCCATATCGACAATGCCGATTTCATCGAAGGCGCCCATATGGCCAACATGCAGCTGCAGGCGGCGGGGTACAGCACCCTCCCGCTGGGCGATACCGAAGCCCTGGTGATCGACGGCAGCCACCAGCGGATCATCGATTAGTTGTTTTAGCAGATTTAGCAGGAAATCCGGGTAATTGTGTTAATTTCCCGCTGTTTATATGTGGAAGGATATGATGATAATTCCTGAAATAGAACTGCGGACCGTTAACGTGACCCGTTACGTGACGCCCCTGCGCGAAGGCGGCTCCCTGCCGGCCATCGCCGAGGCGGACGACGGATTTCTATACGTGCTGAAATTCCGGGGCGCCGGACAGGGCGTGAAATCGCTCATCGCCGAGCTGATCGGCGGGGAGATAGCGAGAACCCTGGGGCTGCGGGTGCCTGAGCTCGTTTTCGCCAACCTCGACGAAGCCTTCGGCCGAACGGAGGCCGACGAAGAAATCCAGGACCTCCTCAAAGCCAGCACCGGCCTCAACCTGGCGCTGCATTACCTTTCCGGCTCCGTCACTTTCGACCCCAACGCCGCTGAAGTTGATCCGCTCCTGGCGTCGAAAATCGTTTGGCTCGACTGCCTGCTGACCAATGTGGACCGTACGGCGCGGAATACCAATATGCTCTGGTGGAACCGCGAATTGTGGCTCATCGACCATGGCGCATCTTTATATTTCCATCATTCGTGGGACAACTGGGAGGAGCAATCGCTCAAGCCGTTCGTCCAGGTGAAAGACCATGTGTTGCTCCCTTATGCTTCGCAGCTGAAGGAAGCCGACGCGGAACTGCGGGCTTTGCTCACACCTGAGCGCATCCGTGCGGTGACGAAACTGTTGCCTGATTCCTGGCTGACGACCCACGGGGAGTCGCCCGAAGCGGTGCGCGACATCTATACCCGGTTTCTTGCCAACCGGCTGGCCCATGCCGATAACTTTTTAAACCAAGCCCTGCATGCCCGAAATGCCCTTATATGAGTACGCCGTGATCCGCGTGGTGCCGAAGGTGGAGCGGGAGGAGTTCATGAACGTGGGCGTGATCCTGCTCTGCAAGCAGAAAAGGTACCTGGGATGCATCATCACCCTGAATGAGGAAAGGCTGAAAGCTTTCAGCCCGGAACTGGATTTCGGGGAGCTGAAGGCATTTGCCGCGGGGTTCGAGAAAACCTGCCGGGGAGAAGGCCCGATCGGCCAGTTGGATGCGGCGAGCCGCTTCCGTTGGCTGACGGCCATGCGCAGCACGATTTTACAGACATCGCGGGTGCACCCGGGGCTGTGCAACGGTCCGGAGGATACACTGGAAAGGCTGCACCGCGAGCTGGTGCTGTAACCGAATTCCCGAACGGCCTAATTGCCAAATAATGAGTAGCTTTGCACGTTTTACTATAGCTAAAGTACATGAAGACATATTTCCGGCTTTTATCGTTTGCCAGACCGATTGAGAAATACGCTATACCCTATATACTTTTCACTATTGTGGCGGTTGTTTTCGGCACGCTCAACCTGGCGTTGGTAGCGCCCCTGCTGACAACGCTCTTCAAGCAGCCCGCTGCCGGCGAAACCGTTGCCGTGGCAACACCACTCCCCGCTGAGCCCCCTTCCGCGTTTGACCTGATCGCTTTCATGAATTATTACGCCCAGAAGTTCAATGACGACTTCGGCCTGATGACGACGCTGAAATACGTTTGCGCCGTGATCGTGATTTCCGTGATCATCAGCAATATTTTCAAATATCTCGGGGAGCGGACGATGGAGAACCTCCGCATCCACACCCTGCTCAACCTCCGCAAATCCGTTTTCAACAACGTCATGAGCCTGGATATCGCTTATTTCAACAACGAAAGGAAAGGCGATATCATTTCCAAAGTGGCTTCAGACGTGCAGGTGGTGCAGTTTTCCGTGACCAGCACCCTGCAGGTGGTGTTCAAAGAGCCGCTGCAGCTGATCGCCTACCTGGTAATGTTGTTTATGATTTCGGTGAAACTGACGCTGTTTTCCATGCTCGTGATCCCGGTGGCCGGCTGGCTGATCTCCCGGATCGTGAAAAGGCTCAAAGCCCAGGCGGCGGAATAGCATTCCACT
>NZ_CALNBI010000448.1 GCF_937874145.1 uncultured Chitinophaga sp.
AGAACAGCGCTTCCACGCTGGCCAACAATGAGCACGGCGCATTGGGCGTGATCACGATCGCGGCAGGGGAGACGGAAGGTACTGTGACTCTGTCCACCGGCACCGACAAAATCCTGGAACCTTCCGAAACGCTCGTGCTGGGTGGTACGGCTACTTCCCCGATCCCGGTTTCCGGCACAACCGTTACCGTGACCGACGCCACCGGCACCAACGCCAACAAAACCATCACGCTCACGCCGGTAACAGCCACCATCGTGGAAAGCGGCAAAGTGACGATGACGGTTTCCCTGCCGGAAGATATCATCACTTCTCAGGCAATTACCATCAACCTGGCGAAAGGCCCGGCCAGCTCGGCTACGCTCACCGCAGGCGATTACAGTTTCCCGGCTACGGTGACCATCGACGCAGGTACCGGCAGCAAGAGCTTCGACGTAACGGCAGTGGCCGATGCGCTCATCGAAAGCTCTGAACAGCTGGAACTGGTGGCTACGGCTACGGTGTACGGGTTCACTTCATCCGACGCATCAAAAATTACCATTACCGATATATCCGATAAACATATTACCGTGAGCGGTGCGGCCACCGTGGCGGAGGGAAGCACTGTCACCTGGCGCTTTGCGCTGCCCGACGGCGTAACGGCTACGAGTGATATTACAGTTACATTGACGGCGGACCCCGCATCCACCGCCACGCTTGATGACCTTACAGGCGTTCCGTCGCTGAAGATCCTGGCGGGCGAGCCTTTCGGCGAAATCACCTTCACCGCGAAAACCGACAACCTGATCGAACCGGCCGAAACGCTGGTGCTGAATCCCTCCACGCTGGCGGGCTTCACATTCAGCCAGCCGGTGACTTTCACCATAACAGACGGAGACCTGGCAGCAGCGGGCATTACATTGTCCGCAACGCCCCCCGGTGTTACGGAAGGCAACAGCACCATCATCAAAGCAACATTGACGGGCGGGGTGCAGGCTGCAACAGACATCACTGTTACGCTCACGAAAGACGCGGCGTCTACCCTCGGTAACGGCGAGCACGGGGCGCTGGGCACGATCGTGATCCCGGCCAACAGCACGGAAGGTACTTTCACGCTGGCAACGAACACCGATCTGCTCCTGGAAACCACCGAAAACCTGGTGCTTGCGGGTACGGCCACCAACAGCATTCCCGTTACAGGCGCCACAATTACCGTTTCCGACGCTACGGGTACCGCCGCCAATAAAACCCTTCGCCTCACGCCCGCCACCGCCACAGTTGCGGAAGGCGGGAAAGTGATGCTGACGGTTGCATTACCGGAAAACATCATCACCACGCAGGCCATCACGGTTACGCTTGCGAAAGGCGCGGGCAGCAGTGCCTCGCTCACCGCAAGCGATTACAGCTTCCCCGCTACCGTGACCATCGACGCCAATACCAACGGCAAAACGTTCGAAGTGGAAGCCCTGGCCGACGGCCATATCGAAGGACAAGAACTGCTGGAGCTGACCGCTGCGGGAACCGTATTCGGTCGTGCTTCCACCGCCACATCGAATATCACCATCACGGATGTTTCCGACAAAACGATCACCGTGAGCGGTCCGGCTAACGTAGTGGAAGGGCAGGATATCACATACCGCTTCAGCCTGCCCACGGGCGTTACCGCTGCGAGCGATATCACCATCAATCTGGCCGCCGTTGCTGCTTCCACCGCCACACTCGCCGACCTCACAGGCTTGCCGGTAGTGAAGATCACGGCAGGGCAGCCCTTCGGCGAGGTGACCTTCACCGCCAAAGTGGACCAGCAGATCGAACCGGTAGAAACGCTGACGCTGACACCTTCGGCCGCAGGTTTCACCTTCTCGCAGAACGTTTCCTTCACCATCACAGACGCCGACCTTGCGGCAGCAGGCATCCAGCTTTCGGTGGCGCCGGCAAGCATCGCGGAAGGCGGCAGCACGGCAGTCAAAGCCACGCTTACGGGTGGCGTAACGGCGAAGAGCGATATCGTGATCACGCTGTCTAAAGACGCGGCCAGCACCTTGTCCAACCCGGAACACGGCGCGCTGGGCACCATCACGATCGCCAGCGGAGATACGGAAGGCACCTTCACGCTTACGGCCAATACCGACCAGTTGCTGGAATCCACCGAAACGCTGGTGCTCAGCGGCACGGCGAACCCCGCCATCCCTGTAACCGGCGCTACCGTTTCTGTAACCGATGCAACGGGTTCCAACGCCAATAAAACACTCAGTCTCACACCCGCCACCGCCACCATTATGGAAGGCAGCAGCGTGACGATGACGATTTCCCTGCCCGCGGGCATCCTGTCGACCCAGCCGGTTACCGTAAACCTGGCGAGGGGCGCGAATTCCGCCGCTTCGCTGGCGGCAGGGGAGTATAGCTTCCCGGCTACGGTGACCATCCCCGCGATGGAGAACAGCGTTACGTTCCAGGTATCTGCCATCACGGATGGCAATATTGAAGGCCCTGAGTTGCTGGAACTGGAAGCAACAGGCACGGTGTTCGGATTCGCATCTTCGGACAAATCCAGCATCACCATCACCGACGTTTCTACCAAACATATTACGGTGACCGGTCCGGCCACGGTAAGCGAAGGCGGCAGCATTGTATACCGTTTCAGCTTACCATCAGGCGTAACGGCCACTTCCGATATTCATATCGGGTTGACGGCAGATCCTTCGTCCACCGCCGCCCTGGCGGATCTGACGGGCCTGCCTGCGGTAACGATCGCCGCCGGGCAGCCTTATGCGGAAGTTACCTTCACCGCGAAGGCCGACCTGTTGATTGAGCCGGCCGAAACACTGACGCTGAACCCCTCGTCCACCGGCTTCACCTTCTCGCAACCGTTGTCGTTTTCGATTACAGACGGCGACCTTGCCGCAGCGGGCATCACCCTCACTTCCGCGCCCACCAGCGTTCAGGAAGGCGGCAGCGCGCTGATCACGGCCACGCTGACCGGCGGTGCTACGGCTACTTCGGCTATTACCATCACACTGACGAAAGACGGCGCATCCACCCTGGGCGACGCGGAGCATGAAGCGCCCGGGACGATCACCCTCCCGGCAGGCACAACAGAAGCCACGTTTATCCTTACAACTAAAACCGACTTCCTCCTGGAATCCAGCGAAACGCTGGTGCTGGGCGGGAATGCGAACCCGAATATCCCGGTAACGGGTGTCAGCCTCACGGTGACAGACGCTACGGGAACCGATGCCAACAAGACTTTGCAGCTGACACCGGCAACCGCTACCGTAGCGGAAGGAGATAAGCTGACGATGACGGTGGCGCTTCCGGCTAATATTATTACCACGCAGCCGGTTACGGTGGCGCTATCGAAAGGAGCGGGCAGCGCGGCTTCGGTGACTTCGGGCGATTACATCCTGCCGGCAACGGTAACGATCGAAGCAGGCAGCAACAGCCAGGCTTTCGAAGTAGAAGCGGCGACAGACGCCATCATCGAATCCAATGAATTGCTGCAGGTGACGGCGAATGCGACCGTCTTCGGATTCGCGACTTCCAAATCATCGGACATCACCATTACCGACGTTTCCGATAAACAGATCACGGTGGCCGGTCCGGCTTCCGTGGTGGAAGGGAATTCCGTCACCTGGACGTTCAGCCTGCCCGCCGGCGTAACCTCCGAAGTGCCGGTGGTGGTCAGCCTGGCGCAGGGTACTGCAACGCCCGCAGCTTCTGCTGCGGACCTGGAAGGTGGTTTGCCCGCGACGGTAACCATTGCAGCCGGTGCGGCATCCGCATCGCTGGTGATCGAAACCAAAGCAGACCAGGTGATTGAAACAACGGAGCAGCTGGAACTGGTTCCATCCGCAGCAGGCTTCACTTTCAGCAAATCTGTACTGGTGGATATCCAGGAAGCGCCGGTATCGGGGAACATCACGATGACGGCCAGCGCGGGTACGATCCGTGAAGGCGCCACCGCCACAACGATCACGGTTTCCCTGCCGGGAACTTACATCGCTGGCAGTGATATCGTGGTGGACCTCGCGAAGAGCGTGGTTTCTTCCGCCGCCGGCAGCGACCACAGCGCATTGCCCGCATCGGTAACGATCGGGGCAGGGCAGCATGCCGCTACCTTTACGGTAAGCGCGGTAACCGATAACATCCTCGAACAAACCGAATCGCTGCAGCTCGAAGGAACTGCGGCCGGGTTTGTGGTAGATGGCATCAGCATCAGCCTGGAAGACGCTACCAGGCTCGATCCCGCCAATATGAAAATCGTGCTGCTGCCCACGGGGGCGAGCATCGTGGAAGGCGCGTCAGGGCAATTCAGGATCAGCCTGCCTGCGGGTATCACTTCCAGCACGGATATCACCGTTCAATTAAATAAAGAAGCCGCTTCCACCGCTGCGGATTCCGACCACGGCGCCATCACGGCCAACGTAACGATCCCCGCGCTCGCCAATACCAGTGCAGACTTCGCGATTACCGCCACAACAGACGGTATCCTGGAAGCCGTGGAAGCACTGCACATCGGCGGCACCGCCCCCGCGGGCTTCACCTTCGATGGCGGCATCATTGAAATCACGGACGGCACCGGCCTCATCGCAGCCAACCGCCATATCACCATTACCATCGACTCCACGACCCTGCACGAAGGGAATTCCACGAATGTGAAATTCTCGCTCCCGGCAGGTATTTCCACCGCCATTCCCATCACCATCACGGTAGGTGCGAATGCTGCGCAAAGCGCCACTGCGGCCGACTTCTCCATCTCCCCGACACCGGTAACCATCGGTGCGGGACAGCAGTCGGTAACCGTACAGCTCACCGCAGTGCCGGACATGATCGCGGAAGTGAACGAGGTATTGCAAATCACCGCTACCGCTACCGGTTATACGTTCCCGCCTGCGGCTATGATCACCATCGCCGGTGAGCCTGCGCCCGGGGTGCATGTCACGGCGGCGAAATCGGCCGATGCGGCAGAGCCTTCCACGCACGGAAGCTTCCGCCTGCAGCTGGCTTCCGGTGTGGCGCCTGCGGATATCACATTGCATTATACGACCGGTGGTACGGCCACTTCCGGTAAGGATTACACCGCGCTCACGGGCACGGCTGTTGTTAAAGCCGGCGAATCGGGCGTGGATGTAACGGTTAGCGTGCTGGATGATAAAATCCTTGAAAACAACGAAACCGTAACGCTCACACTGGTTTCGGGCAGCTTTGAGTACCTCGGCGCCACCGTACCGGTGAACATCGCCACCAGCGGCGCGGTATCGATGAGCCTGGCGGATGATGATATGTCGGTGAGCCGGAACATCCTCATCGAGAAGATCGCCGACGCTGCCGAACCGGCTACCGCCGGCAGGGTGCGCGTACGTTTCGCGGATACGGACCTGACGACCGTCGTTCCCGTGAACGTGTCCTACAACATCGGCGGCACCGCTTCCGCAGGGGCCGATTACCAGGTGCTCACCGGATCGGTGGACATCCCGGCCGGCCAGAAGGAGGTCATCATCACCATTCAACCTGTAAATGACAATATCCTCGAACCCACTGAAACCATCGAGATCACGCTGACGGCAGCCTCCGCGCCCCTGGGCAGCTATACCTGGCCCATCGACGCGCAGCATACGGCCACGGTGAACCTGCTCGACGACGATCAGATCCGCATGGAGCTGTCGGCCCCGGCAGAAGTGAGCGAAGGCGGCCACCTCACGGTAACGCTCCGTTCCTCCGAAGCCTTCCCCTCCGCCATCCCCGTGAACATCACGCTGGCGCATGATGCGGTGAGAACGGTGACAACGGCCACGCCGCGCACAGGCACCACGATTACGGTGACCATGCCGGCCAGCCAGACGGAGGTTTCGTTCCAGCTCACCTCCGATGAGAACGATACGAACGACGATGAAGGCTACATCAATCTTACCATCCAGCCCCACAGCGGCGCGGGACAAGCTTACCGGCCGGGTACGGCAGACAGGACGAGCACCGCGGTGAAAGACAACGACGCGCTCACGATCAGCTTCGCATCCGATTCGTCCCGCATCGACGAAGGGAACTCCGGAATGACGATGATGCCGTTTAAAGTTGTGCTGAGCCGCAAGAGCACGCGCCCTGTGACAGTGGAGTACGCTTTTGCCGATGCATTCGAAGGGCAGGGTGCGGATAAGGACCTGCAGCGCGCGAGAACTGCTGAAGACTTCCAGGACGCTACGCGCTCGGTCGTGATTGCAGCAGGAGCGGAGGAAGGCTTGATCGAAGTGCCGGTGATCGGCGACACGAAAGTGGAGGACGACGAATTCTTCGCTGTGAAGCTCACAGGCGCTGTAGTGGCTTCTTCGCAAAATGTTCCCGTGATCGGAACGGCGGCTGTTGCGGTAGGCGTGATCGTGAACGACGATGTGAATCCAGATACGGAGATCCGCGTGCATAAAGGGTTGTCGCCCAATGGAGACGGTATCAACGATGCGCTGGTGATCGAGAATATTGAGAAATACAGCCGTAACGAGTTGGTGATCGTGAACCGTTGGGGCGGCACTGTATTCCAGACTGTCAACTATCACAACCAACATAATGCGTTCAAAGGCCAGGCGAACCGGGGTGGCGGCAATGGCAGCCAGTTGCCGGACGGGTCATACTTCTACGTGCTCCAGGTTTGGGATGCGGATGGCAAGCTGACGCGCTACAATGGTTATATCGTACTGAAATCTGCCCAATAAGTTTAAAATGTTTTTCAAATGAAAACAGGCATTCAAAAAATTCTGCTCTCCCTGGCTGCGCTTTTCGCGGCCGGGGAAGCTGCCGCGCAGCAACAGCCGTTGTACGCGCAGTACCAGTATAACGGGATGGTGATCAATCCCGGGTATCCCTCGATGGATGAGTTCGGGAGCGCCACGGTCGTGATGCGCAACCAGTGGGTGGGGATGGAAGGCGCGCCCAAAAGGGCGACGTTCTCCTTTTATTCGCCGATCAAGTCCACGGGAACCAGCGTGGGTTTCATGGCGCTGAAGGATGAGATCACGATTTATTCGCAAACGGGGTATCACCTGAACGTGTCGCAAAAGGTGAAGCTGGACGATAAATTGTACCTGGCGATGGGGTTGAAGGGGGGGATGGAGCAGTACCGGGAGAATAATGAACATCTTGGGACTCCTGACGATCCGGTGTTTTCGAATAACCAGTCGTACTGGAAAACGGACGTTGGGTTTGGGTTCGTATTGTTCTCCGACAAGTGGTTCGTTGGCTTTTCCGCGCCCTCGTTCCACAATTTTGACCTGGGTGGTTCTGTTAACAAAGTGGAGTTCAAGCGGCATATGTACCTGCACGGCGCGTATCTGACGACCATTAACAGTTTCCTGAAATTTAAGCCTGGGGTGGTTTTGCGCCAGGTTGGCGGAGCAGGTGTGCAGGCGGATATTAATGCGATGTTTATTTTGAAGGATGTGTTATGGGCGGGAGCGACCTGGAGGACGGAGAAATCGGCCTGTGCGACAATGCAGGTACAGGTTTCAAAGAATTTCCAGTTTGGTTATTCGTATGATTTCGCGTCTTCCACGCATTTGAAGAGCATGCAGGGGGGATCTCATGAGCTGATGCTGAATTACCGGTTCAGTTTGCAGAAGGATAAAAAACCTACGCCTAGATTCCTTTAATCAATAAAATATTATACATTAGGGAAATAAATATCCGGCTAAGTGAATCCATTTTTTACCGCAGGCCGTATATACCTCTCAAACAAGCCTACACGACAAGTTATGGGGTTGTTTGATCGTGAAAATGAAGTACTGTGATTTGGTTAATAGTTAGTTATCCTAACGTGAGTGTTTTGAAACTTCAGATTTTTAAATTAGATTTGATGTATAGTTTGATACCGTAAGTGAGGTTGTTAGTTTTGAGGTATCAAATACAAGTTCTTTCAAAATATCCGATTTTATTTCACCAAGATATTTGCCTCAGCCGCAACGCAGGGCAGTAAGTCTTGTCTTAAGCTAAATTGGAGAAAAATCCGAGCCTGATGTTCGTGTCGGGCTCTATTTTCATCTTTGGTTTGGGCAGGCTTGCAAAAACATTTTAAAGAGTCTTATTAGGGAATAAGGGATTTTTGTCTTAAGCTAAATTGGAGAAAAACGAGCCTGATTGTCTTATCGGGCTCTTTTCATTTTACCCCTTCCCATCGCTCCACTTCAACACATTTTTACGTCCCGGAAATATTCTTCCGGGCGCACAGAAATAGTTAAGCAATCCTAACTATATAATTAAATTTTTGTAGATTTACAGAGAGGAAACCGGCGCTTTTTTGCCCCTTTCCTGTTATCTCCTTAACAACCGTATACACAAACTTTTTTTATATCCACTTTGCATTACTAGTTAATTTGGAGGATGGGCCTGATTATCAAATCGGGCCTCTTTTTTTATGCGTTCTTCCAAAAAATTGCTAGATTTAAAACAGACCAACTCACCGGAAAGCCATGAAAGAAGAGATGATCCTCATGTTGTTATTCCTTGCCCACCTGTGGCTGGTGGTCCGGTTCGTGGTATTGCATACCTTCAAGCGGGCCGACAATAACCGGCCCTACCATCTCAAATGGCTCATGCTTGTTTTTTTCCTTCCCTTTATTGGTTATGGGCTTTATTTCTGGCTCACCCGCAAAAGCGTGACGGGTAATCAATCCTGACCCCCTTCGATTCCCTGTTCCTGCTGATTTTCATTTTCCCTGCGCAGCCGGTCCCACTCCCGGGACGTAGCCCTGTGTTGCCGTATTGCCCGGATAGATAGCCGAACCGCGATATACAGGCACAGCAGCGCCGCCACCACCTGGAAGATGCTGTCGCCGATAAACAGGAAGAAATCAAATGCGCCATGGAACATCACCGCCCAGAAGAGCCCTGTTAGTAACAACGTGCCCCGGTGCTGGGGAATAAACTTCGCCAGCCCGGTGTAATACCCCATCAGGATCGCGAAACAGGCGTGCGCCGGCACGGAAATGAACATCCGCGCCCAGCCTGTGGCCATGCCGAACTGGTAGACGTAACTGATATTCTCCGCCGTGGCGAAACCCATCCCGATCATGATTGAATACACGATGCCGTCGAACGGCTCATCGAATGCCTTTTTGGGGTATGCGAAATACCGCAGTACGAGGAATTTGCCGCCTTCCTCGCTCAGGCCCACGATAATGAAGGCGTAAATAGTGGTTTGGAGCAGTCCTCCGCCGGAGGAGCGCCAACCCTGCATGGCGGCCACCGTTTGCACGGCCAGCGGTATCGCCACGCTGAGGACGCCCAGCAGGAAGCAGCGGATCAGCAGGCCGAGGGGCTCGCGGTTGCGCTGGTCGAGCGCGTAGATGGCCAGCATAATGGCGATTCCCGGCGCTACGGCCAGGGCGAAGGCGTTCAATAACATGTCAGATTCCTTTGGATTTCCGGCGGGCGGCCAGCCAGTTTTCGAATTCCTGCAGGCCGAAGCTGCTGAGGTTCCTGCTTGCGGTGAGCCCGCCTTTCTGCGCGGCCAGCGTACCGTAGCGGATATCGTCGAACCCCGCTATATCGTGGGCATCGGGGTCGATGGAGATCATAGCGCCGCTGTCGATAGCCAGGGCGATCCATTCCCAGTCGATATCCAGCCTGCGCGGGTGCGCATTCAGCTCGATCACCACTTCGTTGGCCACGCAGGCGGCGATGACGGCCGGGTGGTTGACGGGATAGCCGTTGCGGCTGAGGAGCAGGCGGCCGGTCATATGCCCGAGGATGGTGGTGTACGGATTGGCGATGGCTGCGAGGAGGCGCGCCATGGCTTTTTCTTCCGGCATTTTCAGGTTGGAATGCACGGAAGCGATCACCAGGTCGAAGCTGCGGAGGATCTCGTCCGGGTAGTCGAGGCTGCCGTCGTTAAGGATATCGGCTTCGATGCTTTTGAATATTTTGAAGGGGGCGAGTTTTTTGTTCAGTTCATCGATCTGCGCATGCTGCGCCAGGATGCGTTCGGGCTGGAGGCCGTTGGCATAGAAGGCGGAGCGGGAGTGGTCGCTGATGACGAGGTATTCGAAACCCTTATCCCTCGCGGCTTTGGCCATATCTTCCAGGGAACTGACGCCATCGCTCCATTGGGAGTGGGAGTGGATGATGCCTTTGATGTCCGCCGGCTGGATGAGCTGCGGCAGTGTGCCTGCGGCGGCTTTCAGGAGGATATCGGGTGTTTCGCGGAGGGGGGGCTCGATGAAGGAGAGGCCTGCGCGGGAGAAGATCGCGGCTTCGTCGGCTTCGTTGCCGCCGTTGGAAGCGCCTTCGCGGGCGAAGAAGGCGGAGAGGAAGGCGTCGGTGCCGGTGGTGGTGAACAGTTTGGCGGCGAAGTGTTCGGGCGCCACGCCATAGAGGCGTATTTTGACTTGCTCGCGGAATTGGAGCAGGATGGAATCGTCGTTATTGTCGAGCCTTTCGAAGCCGTCGAGGGTGTGGAAGGTGTCGGAAACCTGTTCTATGGGTGTTCCGATAACGGCTTCCAGTTCGTCGATAACGGGTTGTTGCCTGCGGAAGGCGCCGGTAAGGGCGACGGGGGCTGGGGAGAAGGTTTTTTCGAGGAGCTGGAGGAGCTCTTTGGCGAAGGGTTCTACTTCAGCGAAGAGGAAGCGTTCGCGGTTGGAGAGGAAGAATTCGATCCCCTGGCGGATGGACTCCTGTGTTTTGGCGCCGAACCCTTTGAGGAGGGTGAGCCGGTTTTCGTTACAGGCATAGAGGAGTTCGCCGAGGGATTCGATTTCAAGTTCTTTCCAGATGGTGGCGATTTTCTTGGGCCCGATGCCTTTGATGCGCATCATATCGAGGATGCCTGCGGGTGTTTTGGCGAGGTATTCTTCGAGGGCGGTGTACCGGCCGGTGTCGAGCATTTCGAGGACGGATTTGCCGGTGGACTCACCGATGCCTTTGATGCGGAAGATGGCGTCGCGGGGAGTTTCCTGGAGGGGAACGGTAAGTTTTTCTATTTGGAATGCCGCGTTGGCGAGGGATTTGGCTTTGAAGGGATTATCTCCGTGAATGTCCATGAGTTTGGCGAGCAGGGAGAAATTATCGGCGATGACGTAATTATCCATAGGGGTTAAAGGTAACAAAAAAAAGAACCTCGATTTTCATCGAGGTTCTTTATGCTACAGTTTGTAAATCCGATCTTACATGGCCGGAGCTGCGGGAGCAGAGGGAGCAGCTTTTTTAGGAGCGGCTTTCTTTTTCGGAGCAGCTTTCTTGGCGGCTGCTTTTTTAGGAGCAGCTTTCTTGGCAGCGGCTTTCTTAGGAGCAGCTTTCTTGGCAGCGGCTTTTTTAGGAGCAGCTTTCTT
>NZ_CALNBI010000449.1 GCF_937874145.1 uncultured Chitinophaga sp.
GGTTCCCATGTTGAGTACGGACCTGATCGAAAACGCTTTCAAACATGGCATCAGCCTCCGCAACAGGTCGTGGATCGTAGTGTCCATGTCCTGCGATGCGCAACATATTTACTTCGATGCCTACAACAGCATCCACCCGCGGCCGGAAAACGATCCGGAAAGAAACAGCCTCGGCATAGGGCTCAATAACGTCCGCCGCCGCCTCCAGCTGCTGTATCCCGGCCGCCATGAGCTCTCCATCCGCCAGACCGCCACCGAATTTTTTGTCCATCTAACGATTACATCAGATAAACTACCGTAGCAGCATGACCGGAACCACGCATCAACCTGCCGAAAGCACACCCATTCATAGCTCGCCGCCCGACGGATGGAGCCGCTTCCTCTGGTGGCTCGCCGCCGCCGACCCTGAAGTGCTCGCCGAATGCAAATCCGACCGGGAAAGATACCGCATCATCGGCCTGGCCGTACTCGTCACCGCCCTTTTCGCCACCCTGGCCTGGGGGTATTTCTTCTCCACCGTCGTGAAAGACGATCTCCTCATCGGCGGACTGGCGCTCTTCTTCGGGTTCGCCGTGCTCTGCATCGACAGGAGCCTCATCGCCGCCATGCAGCGCAACGGCAAGCCGCAGGTGCTGCCCGTGGCCTTCCGCCTTATCCTGGCGATTACCATCGGGTTGTTTATCTCCCAGCCGGTGGTGCTGATGCTGTTCCAGAAAGACGTGCAGGCGCAGATGGTAGTGGACCGCCAGAAGAAGATGGAGGAATACCGCAAGCAACAAACCGCCTATAACGCCGAACGCACTACCCGGTTGCGCAACCAGCTGGCGGGATATGATAAAGCCCTGGCCGGCCGCGAAAAGCAGGTGCAGGATTACAAAGACGCATACATCCGCGAAACCGACGGCACCGGTGGCTCCGGCCGCATCGGGGAGTACGCCGTGGCAAAGGTGAAGCGGAACGAATACCTGAAAGCGGAGGAGGAACTGCGCCAGCTGCGCTCCGAAACCGCCACCCTCCGCGAAGGCCCCCTGCAGGAGCTGGCGGTGATCCAGGCGGAAGACAGCACCCGCGAAGCCGCGTACCGCGCTACGCTGACCGACGGCTTCCTGGCCCAGATCGAAGCCCTCAACACGCTCACCGAAGAGCGCCCGCCCTTGCAACAGCGCTACCGGCTAATCGTATTCATCATCACCCTCATCGAAATCATGCCCCTGCTCACCAAGCTCATGATGCCCAAAGGCGAATACGACGCGCGCCTGGCGGCCATGACGGCGGCGAGCGTCAGCCAGTCGGAGCTGGCAGCGAAGGAGCAGCGAGCGCTGCAGGCGCATTACCACGAAGGGGCAGGCGCAGCGGACAAAGAAGTAATGGACCATATTTTCGGGTTAACGGCCAACGCGCGCAGGCGCGAGTCGGAGAAGCTGGTGGAGGAATGGGAGCAGGCCGACGGGCGCAGCTTCCGCAAGCTCTGGGCTTCCGCGCGCAGGTTGCTGTTACTCCATAAGGCATGAAATTGTAAATTGTGCTTATGAAAATGACCGCCATCGCGATCGACGACGAGCCCGTAGCACTCTCTGTGATTGCCGCGCATGCGGAGAAGGTGCCTTTCATGGAATTGAAGCGCACCTTCACCAATGCGTTCGAAGCCATGGATTACCTGCGGCGCGAAAAGATTGATTTACTGTTCCTCGATATCAAAATGCCCGATATCTCCGGGCTCGATTTCCTGTCGGGCCTCCACGAGCCGCCGATGACCATCTTCACCACCGCGTATTCCGAACATGCGGTGCAGAGCTTCGAGCTGGATGCGATCGATTACCTCCTGAAACCCTTTTCCCTGGCGCGTTTCCTGAAGGCATGCAACAAGGCGCACAGCCTCATGGTGCTGAAGCAGGACCGGCCGCAGGCGGCTCCGCAGGCCCAGGATTACATCTTCATCAAAAGCGGGTACGAGCAATTGAAGATCGCTTTCCAGGATATTTTATTCGTGGAAAGCGCGGGGAACTATGTGCAATTCGTGCTGGGCGACCGCAAGGTGCTAAGCCGCCTTTCCATGCAGGAAGCGCTGGACCTGCTGCCCGCGGGCCAGTTCACCCGTGTGCACCGGTCGTATATCGTGGCCAATGCGCGGGTTGACCGGATCGACCGGAACAGCGTGTACGTGGGCGATGCCGAAATACCCATCGGGGCGGCATTTGCGGAAGCGGTCGGGAAAATCAGCGGGGAAGGGGGGTGAAAAGTACGGGCGCGCCGTAGCAACGCCCGTTTCAGATGGTGTATCCGGTGGCAATTACCACGCTATAAAGATATATTATAACATCTCATAAATTATAAAAAAATTGGGTGAGGTTCGGGGGGATTTGCGCCGTATATTTGGGACGAGACATAAAAAATCATCTGACCTTATGAGAAAAATATTTTTCCTGTTTGCCGCCGCGCTGCTGGCTGGCGGAGGGGCGCAGGCCCAGGACAAGATCGCATCCGCTGCTCCCGGTGTTTCTTATGGCAAAAGCATTGACGCACAAGGCGCTGTAGCGCTGTCGGACCTCGAAAAGAAGATCGGCGAATCCACTTCCTACAACGGCAAGATCGAAGGGAAAGTAGTGGAAGTGTGCAAGAAGAAAGGTTGCTTCATGAAGCTGGAGCGCAGCAACGGCGAGGCGGTAATGGTGAAGTTCACCGATTACGGGTTTTTCATGCCGCAGAATATCGTGGGTAAAACCGTAGTGGTGGAAGGAAAAGCCAATGTGACCGAAACTTCGGTGGAAAGGCTGCGCCATTACGCGGAAGATGCCGGCAAGAGCAAAGAAGAGATCGAAAAGATAAAAACCCCGAAGAAGGATATCGTGATCGTGGCAGACGGGGTTGTGGTGGTAAAGTAATTTCCGCTCGCGCGGACATGCAGGGCGCTCCCGGCCGGGAGCGCTTTTTTTATGCCGCCGCGCCCCGGTTACAGGGTCATGAACGAGCGGATCTCCCAGATCAGCACGGCTTTGTTGACCTTCTCGATGGGGTGTTTGGTATCCGGTAGCACCACCATGGAGCCATTGGGCAGGTTGCGGAAGATGCCCAGCGTTTCCTCGATGCTCACCATATGGTCGCGGTCGCCCACCATGAGGCGGACGGGCGCTTCCACCGCGGCAACGGTTTCGGGGGTGAGGAGGGGGCGCTGGCCCAGGGCTTCCATGAGGCCCACGGTGGCGGGCAGCAGCGGTTCCCAGGCAGCGGGGCCGTGGAATTCGGCCAGCTGGCTCACGAAGGCCGGGGCTTTATCGCGCAGGAAACCGGCGTTGAGCTGCCGGGCTTCTTTGGCGGCAACGTCGGGCGTCCAGTCGAATTTGGTGCCCAGCGTGAGGATGCGGGAAATGCTATCGGGCGCCTGGGTGGCGGCCTGCATGGCGATGTATCCGCCCATGCTGAAACCGAAGATGGCGGCAGGGGCAAGGTCGTGTTGCCGGATATAACCGATCAGCTGCTCCGTGAAACCTTCGATGCGGAGCGGGGAATCCGGCAAGGGCGTACCGCCGTGACCGTGGAGGTTGAACCGGTGAACATCGTACTGATCCTCCAAAATAGCGGCGATGCCGTCGAAGTGCCGGGCAGCGCCCAGTGCGCCGTGAAGCAGGATGAGGGCAGGTTTCATGTAGAAGCGGGGTTTGAGAAAAAAATGGTTGCGAATCAGCGAATTTAACTATATTTATGTAAATCTGAATCTGTCGTACGGAACGTATTGATTATCGTCTCTTCACATAAACCTATTTTCCATTTAAAACGCATTGTCCTCGGAAAACCCTACAGGAGCAGAAGGAATGTGAGTTATCATGGATAATAGCCGCAGCGTCAGCGCTGCGGTTTTTTATCGCCCGCCGGCGTCTCCCCATCTTACTATAAACTCAACCAATTTGTCCTCACCGGAACTTCATCAAACGTTACATATTTGGAAATATTACGGGTAAATCCTGCTGTCAGGAACTGTAAATGCATGTCAGTTACCGACACCTGGCATGTAAAGTTTTTCAGGATTAGCTAAGCCAGTGAGCAGTTCACAACAAGGTGGAAGTCGCCGGCAAAAGCATGTAAACTGCAAACAGGATTTACTTGAACCTTGTACACCAATCTCTGTTATCTGTATTTTCAAGCAACAGGTGTAAACTTATACCTGGACGGCGCCCTGGTAAGTGCTTAGTAGGGATACAGTAGGGATACCGTACTGGAACCGTACTAACATGGCCATTTTGAGGACACGAAAATATCCCCCAGGTCTGCCGGAATGCGGCAATCCTGGGGGAACCATATTTCAGGAGGAAGGCTTCGGCCTTCCATTCGATTGCGGAAAGAAAACAGTTTACGCGCTGATCTGCTGCCCGAACTGGAGCAGGTACCCGTTATTGTCGTAAATGCCGAATTCGCGCATGCCGTAGTCGAAATTCTGTACGGGGAAGCATACTTCCGCGCGGTCTTTCACCTTTTCCCATAATTCATCGATGCCATCCATGTGAATGTAAATGGCGCCGGTAAAAACGGGCTCTTCGAAAGGCGTGGAAATACCGAACGGGAATTTCGCCTGCGGGTGTACCAGTTGCATGGTCACCTTGTCTTTTTGAATCGATGCGAATTTCCATTGTTCATCCAGCGTCTTGCAGGTGAAATCCAATACGGAAACGTAAAAATCTACCGTCTCCTGGAGCGACGGTGTAGCCAGTGTAGGAATGGGTGCCAGCAGTTCCATAAGTTTCAGTGTTCAGTTGTTTGGGTGATGTGTGTGCGACAGTTGTATTAGTCTTGTTTCGATTTAGCTTTTCAGACTCTCGTTATAAATTTATCGAATTATTCTTTAACGCGATAGTTGTTCACGTTAAATTTATGCACATCGTTTTATCCTATATTTGCCCGGAAGCAAAATTGTGTTAGGGTATGCAGGCGCTGTTATCACTGCTGAAACAACATTTCGGTTATACGCAATTCCGTCATAATCAGCAGGCTATCATCGAGCATGTGCTGAATGGCGGGGATGCGATGGTTTTAATGCCCACGGGCGGCGGCAAATCTATTTGCTACCAGCTCCCCGCCCTGGCCATGGAAGGCGTCACCATCGTGGTGTCGCCGCTCATCGCTTTGATGAAGGACCAGGTGGACGCACTGCGCCAAAACGGCATTACCGCCGCTTTCCTCAATTCCACCCAATCCATGGCCGAACAGCAGACTGTGATGCAGATGCTGCAACAAGGTCATGTGAAACTGCTGTACCTCGCTCCCGAACGCCTGATCGGGGAAGCCAACTTCATGCAATGGCTCGCCGGGCAGAAGGTCTCCCTTTTCGCCATCGACGAAGCGCACTGCATCAGCCACTGGGGCCACGATTTCCGGCAGGAATACCTTGCCCTGGGCCAGCTGAAGGACAAATTTCCCGATGTGCCGGTGATCGCGCTCACGGCTACCGCCGATGCCATCACCAAGCAGGATATCCTCGAAAAGCTACGGCTGCGCAACCCCGCCGTATTCGAAAACTCCTTCAACCGTCCGAATATCCATTACAGCATCCGTCCGAAAAAAGATTATTACCAGCAGCTGGTCGATTACCTCCGCCAGCGGCCAGACGATAGCGGCATTATTTATTGCCTTTCCCGCTCCGCCACCGAATCCCTCGCGGAAGACCTGCAGCGGGAGGGCTTCTCCGCTTCCGCCTACCACGCCGGCCTCGAAAGATCGGTACGTGAAGAACGCCAGGAACGCTTCCTGCGCGATGACGTCCGCATCATGGTCGCCACCATCGCCTTCGGCATGGGGATCAATAAAAGCAACGTCCGGTTCGTCGTGCATGCGGACCTGCCCAAGAATATCGAAGGCTATTACCAGGAAACCGGCCGCGCCGGCCGCGACGGGCTGCCTTCCGAAGCCATTCTCTTTTATGGGGCGGGGGATGTGTTTAAATTGAAACGCTTCGCCAGCGTGGAAGGCAACGAAGAACAATCCGCCGTGATGCTCCGCAAGCTGGAGCAGATGGCCGGCCTCTGCGAAACCATCACCTGCCGCCGCCAGTATCTTTTGCGCTATTTCGGTGAAGATGCGCCCGATGCCTGCGGCAATTGCGACATCTGCCAGGGCCAGTACGAAAAAGCCGACGGCACCGTTGCCGCGCAGAAGCTCCTCAGCGCCGTCTACCGGCTCCAGGAGCGGTTCGGGCTGAATTACGTAGTGGATTTCCTGCGGGGAAGCGCCGGCGTGCGCGATGCCCACCAGGAAATCAAGACCTACGGCATCGGTAAAGACATCGGGAAAGACCAATGGAAACAGTACGCCCGCGAGCTCATGCAACTCGGGTTCCTGGAGCAGTCGGCCGGGGAATACCCTGTGCTGAAGCTTACCGATACCAGCTGGACGGTCCTCAAGGGCGAAGTGCAGGTGCAGCTCACCGCACCCGCCGCTGCTTCGGCCACCACCGCCACATCCGGCTCCGGCCGCAATACCGGCGATATCCCGCAACCCCTGCTGCTGGCGGAACTGAAGCAGCTGCGCAAAAGCCTCGCGGAGAAGGAGCGGGTGCCGCCTTACATCATTTTCTCCGACGCCACCCTGGCGGAACTCTGTACCTGGCTCCCCCAGAGCCTGGGCGACCTCACCCGCATATCGGGCTTCGGGGAAGTGAAGCTCGCCAAATACGGGGAACCTTTCCTGGAGGTGATGCAATCGTATTGCGCGCGGCATGGCCTGCAGAGCCAGGTGCATCTCAAAGCCGGCAAAACGGCGAAGCCCCGCAAACCCAAACCCGAAACCGGCAACAGCCAGCGCGCCAGCCTGCAGTTTTTCCAGGATGGCCTGGCCATTGAAGAGATCGCCGCCCGCCGGGGGCTCGCCGTGTCCACCATCGAAAGCCACCTGGCCGATTTTATCCGCAAAGGCGAGCTCGACATCCGGGAAGTGGTGCCCGACGGCAACCGCCTCGCCTGGATCCTCCGGGCTATCGAAAACGCCGGCGGGCAAGGGCTCACCCAAATGAAGGAACAGCTCGGCAACGAAGTCGGCTACGGGGAGATACGCGCCGTGCTCAACTACTACTTCTGGCTCCAGGAACAGGCTTAAGCCCGTCAGGCTGTTTGTTTTACTGTTATTTTTTGCTTAAATTGTTTGATACTTCCACGTTCACGCAGTTCAACGTGTAGTCCTTACTGTTTCATTACTCAAATCTTTTCAACAATGTCATCATCCACGAATCGCAGACATTTTCTACGCCAGCTCGGCATGTTCACCGCCGGCGTATCGCTGGGACCCGCATTCCTTTCCGCCTGCAATAACGCGGGAACGGCAGGCAACGCCGACTCCGCCATGGCCGACAGCACCGGTGGCGCCGGAGCGGCGAAAGACCTGTTCTTCAAAATCTCCCTGGCCGAATGGTCGTTCCACAACGCCATCTGGTCCGGTAAAATGACCAATCTCGACTTCGCCGAGAAAGCGAAGAAAGATTATGGTATTACCGGGGTGGAATATGTGAACCAGTTCTTCAAAGACAAAGCCAAGGACAAGAATTACCTGGCCGACATGAAGAAACGGGCCGACGATAACGGTGTTACCAGCGTACTGATCATGTGCGACGGGGAAGGTGAACTGGGCGACCTGGATCCGAAGAAGCGCACCACGGCAGTGGAGAACCATTACAAATGGGTGGAAGCCGCGCAGTTCCTCGGATGCCATTCCATCCGCGTGAATGCGGCCGGCCATGGCAGCGAAGAAGAAGTGAAGAAAGCAGCGATCGACGGGCTTGGCCGCCTGACCGATTTTGCGAAAGATTTCAATATCGGCGTGATCGTGGAAAACCACGGCGGGTTTTCCTCCAACGGCATCTGGCTGAGCGATGTGATGAAAGGCGTGAACAAGCCCGGTTGCGGCACCCTGCCCGACTTCGGCAACTTCTGCATCAAGCGCACCGAGCCCACGGCCCAAACGGCCGAAGCATGGGCTGCCACCAAATGCCTCGAGGAATATGACCGTTACAAAGGCGTGACGGAACTGATGCCTTTCGCCAAAGGCGTAAGTGCCAAAACACATGATTTTGATGCCAATGGCAACGAAACAGCGACCGATTACCGGAAAATGCTGCAAATTGTGAAAGATGCAGGATACACCGGCTTTATCGGCATCGAATACGAAGGGTCGAAAGACGCGGAAGACGTAGGCGTGCGCAAAACGCTCGAGCTGCTGAAACGCGTGGGCATGGAACTGAGCTGATAAACAATTGGCCCCGCCCTTTGTTTTGTTTAGAAGCGGAATAAAAATTGTCGCGATATGATAACAAAACCTGGACACAATATGACGACGCTGGCAGACGTAATGGAAGTGCTGAAAGAAAGGGGCGTAGACCACGAACTGCGCCTCATGGAAGACGGGAACCTCCTCGATTCCGACTCCGGCCGGACGTTCAGCCCCGAAGGGGTGAAGATCATCCGTACCTACCGGTTCGAGGGAGAATCCAACCCGGACGATTCCGCTGTGCTGTACCTCCTGGAAAACAACGACGGGATCCAGGGGTACATCATCAACGCTTATGGCGCTTACAGCGATTACGACGGCGATATGTTCGATAATTTCATCCGCAACCTGCCGGTGGAAGAGCGCGAGTGGTAACACTCCGGGCCTGAAAAATACAGAAGGGTGACGAAAGCTCCCGCTTTGCGCCACCCTTTTCTATTTGCCCCATCCGGAGCATTTTTCCAGAGGATATGGGGTTTGACTTGTTTAAAACTTGATCACGACTTTGTCGCGGGTAATGCGGTAGGTAAAGCCGATGCTGTCCTGCAGGGCGTCGAGCATTTCGTGTAAGGTTTCCTTGCTGAACTCACCGGAGATATTTCGGGAGGGATCGCTTCGTTTGCCTTTCACTTCCATTTCCACACCATACCAGTCTTCCATCTTCTTTAACGCTGCAGGCAGCGGCGTATTGTGGAACACCAGCCGGTTATTCAAACAATCGCGCTGTTCTTCCAGCTCGAAAGTTTCCTTTTCCATCAGGTCGATCATTTTATTGGCGAGCACGCTCTGGCCAGCCAGGAGGTCTTCCGGCTGGTTGTCGGAAGGGGAGTGGTAAGATTTCCGGACGTGGGCGGAACCGCTCAGCACGTAGCAAAACGCGCCCTGCTGCGATTCGAGGCTGTGCAGGCGGAAGGTGGCGCCGGGGGTGACTGTCTTGAGTTTGTCAGTCCAAACCGTGAGCTTCGGCCCTTCGGGCACCGAAAAGAATGCTTCCCCGTCGAGCACCAGTTCGCGGCGGCCGGGATAGCCTTCGGGCATGTACAGGCGGGAGCGGGAATTGAGGATGACAAGCGTGCTGTCCGGCAGGCGGACGGCCTTTCTTTCCCCGTAGCGGCTCTGGTACATGGTGTAACGGATGCCGGGCTGCAACATGGCGGAACTGCGCTGGTGGCGGCCGGCGAGGTAATATAAAACGCCGCCCACTATCAGCATGACAAGGATCAGCGCAAGGGCGGTAGGTTGCCAGTTGCGCCGCTTTTTCATATACAGTGGAAAACGTGGCCGTCTGTTTTGCTTGATGCGTGCACTCATGGTTGGGAATAAAAAGATTTGTTGTAAGTCCCGGCTACAATATAATAAAAAATCGGCTCAACCGCTTACTGGTTCTATCTGTTGTATGTCAGAAAAAAATCATAAGAAAAATCAGATTTTTTTAGACAGTATGGTTCCCCTTAACTTTGCGGGCCATGGAACAACAGCTACCCTTATCGTTTGAGAATACAGCCATTGCCTTCGAGCATATGTCGGATAAAGAACTGAAGAGAGCGAACTTTCTGTTCAGCAATATCGGCAAGCCCTGGCTGGTTAAATTCGGCGCCTTTGCCACGCCGCTCGCATTCAAACTCCGCCTTCCCGTTAAAGGCATCATCAAAGCCACCATTTTCAATCATTTCTGCGGTGGCGAATCCCTGGAAGAAGCCGTCCGCGCAGCCGAAGCCCTGGGCCGTTATGGCGTGGGCGTAGCGCTCGATTACGGGGTGGAAGCCCTGGAAGGGGAAGATAATTACGATAAAGCAGTGCCCGAGTTCCTCCGCGCCATCCAGTTCGCCACCGGCAAACCCTACATCCCGTTCCTGCCCATCAAGGTAACCGGCTTCGCCAGGTTCGGGCTATTGGAGAAAATCCATGCCAACCAGGCCCTCAGCCCCGAAGAACAGGCGGAATTCGGCCGCGTCCGCGAACGCATCCGTACCATCTGCGCGGCGGCCGCCAAAGCCAAAATCGCCGTGCTGGTAGATGCCGAGGAATCCTGGGTGCAACAGCCGGTAGACGATCTCACCGATGAGATGATGAGCCTTTTCAACAAAGACAACGTATTCGTTTATAATACTTTCCAACTGTACCGCCACGATCGCCTGGATTATCTCAAAAAATCCTACGACCTCGCCAAAGCCAACGGCTACCTCCTCGGCGCCAAACTCGTGCGCGGCGCTTACATGGAAAAAGAACGTAAAAGAGCGGAAGAATATAATTACGATTCCCCCATCCAGCCCAATAAATCCTCGGCCGACGAAGATTACAACGACGCACTGCACTTCTGCCTCGACCGCCTGGATTCCCTGGCCGTGTTCATCGGCACCCACAATGAAGACAGCTGCATGCTCGCCGCCCGCCTGATGGACGAGAAGAATATTCCGCACAACAGCCCCCGTGTCAGCTTCTCCCAGCTGTACGGCATGAGCGATAACATTACTTTCAACCTGGCCCACGCCGGCTACCGTGTTTCCAAATACCTGCCCTACGGCCCCGTGAAGGACGTAATGCCTTACCTGATCCGCCGCGCGCAGGAAAATACTTCCATCGCCGGACAAATGGGCCGGGAGTTAGGGTTGATCCGTAAAGAAATGAAACGCAGGGGGATATAAATATTTTGGCGTGAAAAAACAGCCGCTTCCACCGGGAGCGGCTGTTTTATTCCGGGCGGGCCTGTAACATTCCCGAGATATGGTACGTCTTACACATATCTAACCGCTTTTAACAGCGGCGTTAACGGAAACCATCTTATTCTTTTGCCATGTAAAAGAATAGCGGGCGCCTCTTCCAGGGGCGCCCGCTCCTTTTCCTGGGTGCTCCCAGCATCAGCTTCCTTCCGTGAGCGGGATGGGGAACATGGTCCATACTTTATCACCCGGCCGGGGATTGGGCAGCTGGTTCAGGCGGTTGTACCGCCGCATATCGATCCAGCGGTGGCCTTCGCCGAACAGGGAATAGCGCCGGTGGTACAGCATTTCGTTGAGCAATGCGGCCTGTGTGACAGCGCCGGCGTAGGGCGTCATGTTATGATCCACCCGCAGCCGGTTGATGGCCACGATGCCGTCGGGGATCTGGTTCAGCTGGATCTTCGCTTCGGCATATATCAGGATCAGTTCTTCGTTCCGTATAATATACACCGGCGATTCGTTGTTGAAATGGATCCAGACGTCGCGGGTGCCGGTCAGGCCTTCCTGGGTAATGGGAATGTCGCGCAGAGTGGCTTTGGCAAGGCGGTCGTCGCCCGGGACAATGTCCGTGGAAAAGCTTGGGTAAGCCAGCCGGAACTCCCCTGAATTGGTATTCTGCGGCAGGAAAAGCGGGTTGAGCTGGTCGCCCGACTTATTGCTGAATGAATGGAAGTACCCCGTTTCGAAGGGACCGTTGAGGTTGAAGAACGACTCGTTCAACGCAGTAAGCGCCGCCGCCCATTGTTGCCGGTAAATCGCCACCCGCGCGGCTATGGCCCGGTTGAACTTGATGAGGTCCGCGGCATTGGTGGCGCCGATCGTCACCGGGAAGGCTATTTCCGCGCCGGTCAGTTCTGTTTTGCCCGCATCGAGCAGGGCGGCAATGTCCGACAGCGCATCGGCGTAATTGCGGAAAGGGCCAATGTTGTTCGGGTCTTTCACGTCCGTCCGGATACCGTTGGTGTACGTCATGTTCAGGTTCAGCAGCAGCTGGTAGGCCATGATGGTTTTGGTGTAACCGGTATAACCTTTCTTCTGCACATCCGAAATGTAATTGGCATTGGCCACGGCGTCGTGGATGATATTGCCCTGCCGCACCACGCGGTAACGCGCGGCCCAGGGGTTGGTGATGTAGAACGTGTTGTTGTCGAGGGTACCGTCGCCCATGAGCTCGCCTACATACCGGGGCTCCGAGGCGGAGAAGCGGTAAATCTCCCGGCCGATCACGCCAATGGCGTCGTAATACGTGGCCAGGCTCTGGCGGGTGCCGGATTCGAGCCCCACCATGAGGTTGTCGAGTTTGACTTTGGTACCGTTACGGATCGCGTCGTCCACGATCGGGCTGTTGAGGTTGGGGATTTCTCCCTTCTGGCAGGCAGCCAGGAAAAGGAGCGCGCCCAGGCATATGATAAGGTGCTTTTTCATGATCAAGATTTTCGGATGAAACAATCAGAACGTTACGGCGAAATGGAAGGTCGCGCGCTTCGATGCCGGGTAAGGCATTACTTCCACACCGCTCGACAAACCGTTGCTGCCGCGCGAAGTGGCCGTGGAAAGCGTGTTGGAACCGAAGTTGGAGGATTCCGGGTCGTAACTGTTGTATTTCGTCCAGGTGATCCAGTTGTTCAAAGACGCGCCGATATTGATGCCGGTGATGTATTTGTTCCGCGGCACGGGCACCTGGTAGTACAACCCGATCTCGCGGACCCTCACATAAGAAGCGTCCTGCACGAAACCGGCTGCCTCACCCTTGCCGAAGGCGGTGTTGCGGTCGATGCCGTCTTTGATCCCGTTCCCGTTTTTATCATCGTCGTAATCCGCCGATGTTTTGTTCAGGTCGTTCAGCAGCTGGCTGAGGTTGATGTTATCCCCGCCTTTCTTCCAATGCAGCATGAACCGGAAGCTGAAATTCCTGAGGAAATTGATTTCGTTGATGGTGCTCAGCTGGAAATCGGGTTCCGAATTCCCCAGCACCCCGATGCCCGGCGTTTCGCCGAGGGTGCCGATGATCTGGGTGGCCGACTTTCCTTCTTCGATATAGAAATTACCCAGCGAGTTGCCGAACGCGCCCATGGGGAAAGGAGGGATCAGCAGCTCGGTGATCTTGGATTTGTTCTTCCAGAAATTGATGTGCGTGTTCCACCTGAAATTCTTTTTGTTGATGGGCAGCGCGCTGATGCCGATCTCGATGCCCTGGTTGCGGAGGTCGCCCGCATTCAGCCACTGTGCCGTGAAGCCCGTGGAAGGCTGCAGGTTCCGGCGGATGAGGAGGTCGTAAATTTTCTTGATGTAATACGTGGCCTCCAGTGTGAGGCGCCCGTTCAGGAAACTCACGTCTACCCCTGTTTCGAATTCGGTCTGTTTTTCCTGCTTGATGTCGGGGTTGCCGAGCTGATTGTCGACCAGCACCCCGCCATTCCCGCCGATATTGTTCGGCAGCGCCGCCAGGAACCGCGCACCATAAGGCGCTACGTTGCCCGACTGACCGTACGCCGCACGGAGCTTGAGGCTGTTGATCAGCTGCATCTTCCAGAACGGCATTTTGGCGATGTTCCAGGAAAACGATCCCTTGGGCAGCACGAAATACTTTTTCCAGTCGCCGTTGTTGGTCGACCGGTCGAACCGGACCCCTGCGCCCAGGGTGATCGCGTCCATGATCAGCACTTCTTCCTGCAGGAAAATCCCATTGTCGCGGTACTTGGTCCTGAATTGCTGCAGCGCGGCATTGGCGGCCATATCCACGTTGGTTTGCAGCGGCGTGGTGTTGGTGGCCGTGGCCAGGATCATGTCGAGGTAATTGGTTTCCAGCGTGGCGCCCAGCGAAGTCGTGAAGTTGAGGTGCTTGTTGGGGACAAACTGGTTCAC
>NZ_CALNBI010000450.1 GCF_937874145.1 uncultured Chitinophaga sp.
TGGATGCGGAAACGCTTGCCGCCGCGCAACGGTTGTCGTATCCCGATCCGGCCTTCCTGGACCTTCCGGCCTGGGACCGCAACGGCTGGCTGAAATAATTTTGTAAGAGAAAAAGCTGCACGCGGACAGGGATTACAATTCCTTGTCCGCGTGTTTTGTTTTGATGGTGAGGAGGATCACCGCACTGATGAGCGCTGCGCCCGCAGCCAGCTGAAACACACTGCGCAGGTTCACATCCGCATCGCGGAGCGCGCCGCCGGCATAGATACCAAGTCCGCCGATCAGGCAGCTAACAAGATTGAGAATGCCGTAGCCCGTGGCGCGGTACCGCTCGTCGGCGATCATGCAGAGGATGGGCATCATATTGGCGTCGGTGAACGTCCGCGTAAAGGCAAACATCACGAAGCCGCCGATTGCCAGTATCAGCGCATCAGTGCTGGCGCCCAGCAAAATACAGGGAGCGGCGATGCAGAGCCCGATGGCGGGCACCAGCACCCTGGCGCGCGGGTTGCGGCGGCTCCAGCGGTCGGCCCAGGCCCCGCCAGCCAGCACACCCAGCAGGCTGGCGGTGTGGAAGTACCCGGTGGCATACACGCCGGCCATGCTTTGGGAAAGGTTGAATTGTTCTTTGTAATAAGTCGGCAACCACGAAACGATCATCCAGTTCACCACCCCGATCATCCCCCAGAAAGCCAACGCCAGCCAATAAGCGCGCTTGCTGAACAGGTTGCGCACGGCGTCGCCGAACCTGATGGAGGATACGGCCGGCGCGGCGATCTGCCGCGCAGGCGCGTCGCGGAGGAAGAAAAACAGCATGAATGCATACACGACGCCGATAATGCCGAAAGTGCTGAATGCGTTGGTCCAGGCCGATTCCTCGGCAATCCATCCACCCAAAAATCCTAAACTCTGCCCGAACATGATACCGGCCATATGAATGCCGGTGGCCAGCGAACGCGTGGGGCCGCGGTGATAATCTGTGATCAACGCCAGCGCAGCGGGGATGTAACAGGCTTCACTGATGCCCATCAACGCCCGCGTGGCCAGCAACTCGCCATACGTGGTGGCGTGCGCCGTCATCCAGGTAACGATAGACCAGACGAACAGGCTGATAATGATCGCCCTGCTGCGCTTGAAGCGGTCGGCCAGGAAACCCGCAAAAGGGCTCAGCAATCCATACACCCACAGGAACACGGAGGTCAGCATGCCGAACTGCGTATCGGTGATCGGAATGGCCGATACGATGGATTCCCGCATGGTGGTGATCATGATGCGGTCGAGATAATTCAGGCAGCCTACCACACAAAGTAATGCAACCGTTATCCATGCGCGGAGCGCGGGCTGGCGGATGGAAAAGGCGTCGGTGTTCGTCATATCGTTGGTTTGGATATCAAATGTTTCAAAAGTAGCTTCCCGGCAGTAGCGCAGTTGTTACGATCCTGCTGATATGTGGTATTATTTTTCATTATATTGGCTGGCCTGCGTTTCCCGTCATCAATATACAAAATGCAGGTTTTTTTATTTGTGTAAGAAAGTATTATGAATGTAAAGGATAGTAACAACAGTATCCTGCCCGGACAATTACTTTTGAAGCTATGCTGATGCGATTTTTTGCCTTGTACTTCGCCATTTCCGCTACGGTTAGCCTCCGCGGCCAGGACCACCAGCGGGTTTGCCTGGACGTACTGCAACAGGCTATGGCGCACAGCCCGCAGTTCCTGGTGCGCATGCACGCGGCGGAAGCGCTCATCGCCAACGGGCACCACAAAGGCATCGCCGCGCATTTTCCCCTGCACGACAGCCTGGGCTCCATCGAAAGAACGGGGTCGGCACGGGTACGGGCAAGGCTGGGGCAGCGGAGGAAAATGGTGCGGGTGATCATGCAGGAATTCCTTCATGCCGACAGCTCCCGCAGCCGGCTCACGGCGCTCGAAAGCCTGGCGAAGATAGGATACCGCAAAGCGCCGGCAGCGATCCGTTCGCTGGCGGACAGCGGCACGGGCGGTTTCCGGGCGATGGCCGCCTGGGTAATCGCCAACCAGGGAACGGCGGATGGTATGGCGCGGCTGGAGGATATGCTGTCGTCCCAAAACGCGGCGGAAAGCTATTATGCCGCGTATGCGCTGCGTTTCAGCAAATCGGTATCCGCAACGGCGTATCAGCTGCTGGACTCCTGCGCCGCACATGTGCAGTCGGGCAATCCCGGCAGGTCGCTGGTGCTGAGCGCCTTCTACGCGCATGCTTCGCC
>NZ_CALNBI010000451.1 GCF_937874145.1 uncultured Chitinophaga sp.
TTCGCCGTGGGATTGTTGATCGCGGCAATAGGCCTGCCCTGGTCGTCGACCGCCCAGTTACCATTGGCATCGCGCTCAAAGTAATTACCGTAAAAAACACCCACCGGCTCTCCGGCCAGGATCACCGACGGCGATCCCGCGGCGTTTACCAGCGTAATCGGCGTCACCTGGCTGGAGGAAGTCACCAGGTTCTTGTTGCGGTTCACCGATCCGAACAGGTTCCAGGTGAAGTTCTTGTTGACAACCGGCGTAGCTGTGATCCCCAGTTCCCAACCTTTATTCGTCAAATCACCCACGTTCTGGATCTGCCCCGTACCACCCGTCGAAGGCGCCAACGTCCGTTCCACAAGGAGCGAACTGCCGACGATCTTCTTGTTATACACCGTAAACACCACGCCCAGCCGGTTATTCAGGAACGACAGGTCCACACCGCCCTCTAGTTCACTGGCGCGCTCCGGCTCTACCGTCATGTTACCCAAACCGGGATTCAGGTTGTAGGTCGCAATGCCATTCAGCGAAGCGCTCGTATAAGAAGTAAACCGCTCATACGATCCGATACCCGTCAGGTTGCCGGCCAGCCCCCACGATCCTCTAAGCCTTGCGGATGAAAACCAGGAACCCATATTCTTCCAGAAGTCCATCTCGCTAAGGTTCCAGGCGACGCTCGCTTTCGGGTACCAGTAATTCCGCGTTTCCTCCGGAAAGCTGGTGGAGCCGTCGATACGGGCGGCCAGCGTTAGGAAGGCAATGTTCTTGTAACCGAAAGTCTCCTGCAGGAAAGCGCCGTACGTCTGCCGCTGGTCGTAAGTATACCGGGGATCGAGGCGGGTAGCGGCCCCGTTGATCGTGGTAATACCGGGCAACATGTCGCGCCCTTCGTTAAACAGCCCCGTAATCTTTTGGTATTGATGGTTGAAACCCACGGTCGTCAGCGAAGAGAAATCCCCGAACTTACCGTTGTAGGAAATGTTCACGTCATTGTTGACCAGGAAGGTATTCACATTGGCGGACGACGCATACCCCGTGCCTTCCTGGGCGGAGATATACGGATACCGCTCGATATAATTCCTTCCTTCCTGGCTGAAATTATCGATCCCCAATATGTAATCTATACTCAAACCATCCACCGGCTTGATCTTCACCTGGAAGTCGCTGATCGTACGGCTCACCTGCTGCGTGAGCGACATATCCTCGATCACGCTCAACGGGTTCACGCGCGTGGGTTCCACTCCTTTGAGATTCCCGTAAACGTCCCTTTCCTGGATATTGAAAATGTTATTGGTAATGTTGATGGAGTTGATGGGGCTCCAGAATACGTTACCATTGGGCTTTTCGTTCGAGAAGCTGTTCGTATACGCCACCCCGCCGGTAATGGAAATGTATTTATTGATCATCTGGTCGATACGCGCCTTGAAGTTGAAACGCTGGAAATCGGTGTTCCTGACAATCCCTTCGTTCTTGTAATATCCGCCGGAGAAATAGTACTTCGTTTTCTCCGTGCCGCCGCTGACCGACAAATAATTATCCGTCCCGATTCCCCGTTGGAAGATATCATCCTGGTAATCGTACCGCGTAACGTCTACCAACTCACTCGCGAGTTTGCGCGTTTGTCCGTCGGGCCGCACATACGTGATAAAAGGCACGCCCGCGGGCGCATCGCTGATATTTCCCAGGCGGAGCGCGGCGGTGCCGAATTGCTTGCCGTACGTGGAGATGTACACTTTCTTCCGCAGCTCGTTCATGATCACGCTGGTACCCACATCGATCTTCAATTGACCGGTTTTGCCGGATTTGGTGGTGATGAGCACCACGCCATTGCTCGCGCGGGCGCCATATATCGCGGAGGCCGAAGCGCCGGGGATCACGTCGATTTTTTCGATGTCGTTGGGATTGATGTCCGCCAGGCGGTTGGTTCCCAGATCAGCCCTGGGATTGCCGGTAACGTTGAGGTTGGTCACGTTGGTGGTGGCATTGCTGATCACCACGCCATCCACAACATAAAGCGGTTCCGAAGAACCCATGATGGTGCTGGTCCCGCGCATGCGAACGGATATCCCGCCCGCGGGGTCGCCGGAAGTCTGGGAAATCTGCGCGCCGGGGATTTTCCCCTGCAACGAAGCGCTCAGGTTGCCGGAGCCCGTGTTCAGCAGTTGCTTCGCATCCACCGAATTCACCGTATTCCCGAGTTGCTTGCGCGACTGGCGAAGCGTGGAACCGATCACCACCACTTCATCCATCTTCAACACGTCTTCTTCCATCACAACGTCCACCGTGGCCTGGCCGCCGCTGGGCATAACCGAACGGGAAATGGTCTTAAACCCTATACCGGAAAACTCCAGCATGGCGCTGTTCCCCGTTACATTAGCCGAAAAGCTGTACTGCCCGTTGGCATCGGTAGTGGCTCCGGAAGAAGTGTTCCGCAACACCACCGTGATGCCGGGCACCGGCGAACCGCCGGGAGCGGTGACGGTACCGCTGAAACGGACCTGCGCCTTCAGCGCGCCGGCCGTTAGCAGGAAGAAGAGCAGCAGCGTGCAAATCTTCCATCTTGTTTGCTGATTACGAAGTGGATTTGTCATGACGAATCTGATTTTTGCTGTAAAAAATTGATACCTGGGAAAGGATTTTGGTTGATGGGCTATTCACATGAAAGCAAAAGGCTGCGCCTTCCGTCGTTTGATTCGGATGCAAGCTGATGGGGTAAAGCCGGTTCTTCGTTCGATTCGTTGGGAGCGCTGCCCCCGTTCCACTGTCGATATAAGCCTGTCGGGGTTTAGATCATGTCCAATCCCGCCGCCCGGTAGGGTTGCAGGAGATCGTTTCCTGGGTTCAGTTCTGTTATGATGGTATCGATGCTATTAATATTACACACTTTGAGTCGTTGCGCGGTATTGATCTTCTCCGAGATCGCCAGCGAGATGACCCGGGTTGATGACTCGATCATCGCCTTTTTGATCTGCACCACATCGCGGTCGTTGTCCGTTAGGCCGGCATGAAGATCGATGGCGTTGGTCCCCAGGAAGCACAAATCTGCCTTCACCTGCCGGATCTGCTCGATCGCGGCACCGCCGACGGTGATCTTCGAGCTTTTCAGGAGGCGGTCGCCGATGAGGATGACGTCGATGTTCGGATGCTGGGAATATTCGTAGGCCACGGGCAGACTGCCGGTGAAAAACGTCGCATGCAGCTCCGGTGGCAGCGCACGTGCCATCTCCAGGATGGTGGTGCCGCCCGTCGTGAGCACGAACATTCCGTTCTGGATGAGCCTTGCGGCTTTCTGCGCGATTATTTTCTTTTCCGTGGGAGCATATACGTCGCTGGGACTGAAAGAATTATGGAAAGACTTCGAGAGCGCGCCGCCGTGAACCTTGATGATCCTGCCCGTTTCCGCCAGTTCGTTCAGATCGCGCCGGATCGTGTCTTCGGAAACGCCAAGCCTGTCCACGAGCCAGGTCGTGAGCACTTTGTTATGGAGATTAACTTCATGCAGGATAACGTTGTGGCGTTCTTCCTTCAGCATAAGCGGGGCAGATTGGTTGATATACCGAATTTACCGAAAAAGCGCCATATTCCCGCACAAATATGCACGAACAGGCAAAATAACCGCACGTACCCGCATTATTGGTGCTGTTTTATAAGGCAAAGTTATCCAGCTGGAGTGCATTAAAACCGGCAAAGCGTTCCGATTTAAGTATCTTGGGCTGCTATTTAGAACATTAAAGAGATATGAAAGTTTGCTTCGACCACCAGATTTTTACCATGCAGCGCTACGGCGGGATTTCGAGATATTTTGCCAACATCTGCAATTCCCTGGAGGCGCGTGAAGATGCGGAATGCAAATTACTGGTGCTCTACAGCAGGAACCAATACATCCAGGACCGGCAATTCCCCATGCCGCCGTTCCTTGCAGAGCGGTTGCTGAAGAAATACCGCAAGCAGGCGAAGTGGAATGAAAAATATGCGCGCCGTCATATCCAAAAGAGTGAATTCGACGTCCTTCACCCCACGTATTACCATCCTTATTTCCTGGAAGGCTTGAAAAAGCCGTTCGTCATCACCGTTCATGACATGATCCATGAACTGTTCCCGGAGTACTTCTCGACGAACGAAATCTATGTGCAATATAAACGGGAAACGATCACCCGGGCGGACCATCTCATAGCGATTTCCGAATCCACCAAAAACGATCTGCAGCGGATTTATAACATCCCGGAAGAGAAGATCACCGTAGTATATCACGGTTACCAGGAAAACCCGGCGTTGTTGCATGCAGATAAAGACACTGCTTTCACCCTGCCTTTCCGGGAGTATGTGCTGTTCGTGGGCGATCGCGCGGGATATAAGAATTTCGGGCGGTTCGTGCAGGCGGTAAAACCTGTGCTGGAGCGCTACGACATCAACCTGGTGTGCGCCGGCGGCGGGGATTTCGGTGTGGCGGAGAAGGAAATGCTTTACCGCGCCGGGATTCAAAACCGGGCGAAACAGATTTCCGCTACAGAGACCCAACTGAATTCCCTCTATCAAAACGCCCTCGCGTTCATCTACCCGTCTTTGTACGAAGGTTTCGGTTTGCCCATCCTCGAAGCTTTCCGGAACAATTGCCCGATCATCACCAGCAATACCAGCTGTTTCCAGGAAGTGGGCGGCGAAGCGGCGGTGTACTTCGATCCGTATCAAATCGATGAAATGGCGCAATCCATTGACGCGGTGATCAATAGCAAGGAACTTTCCGGCCAACTCAGGGCGAAAGGCGCGCAGCGGCTCGGCCGCTTTTCCATGGAGCGGTGTATGGAGGGGACGATGGACGTTTACCGGAAGCTGGTGTAATAGAAGCCAGATTATTTCATTGCTTTCACCAGCATTTTTGCGATAGCGGCATATCCCTTATCGGAGGGATGGAGACCGTCGTACGTCATGCCGATGGCTTCTGGCGGGTAAGGGTACTCGTCGGATTCGGGGTTCCAGGGAACGTCTTTCCAGGCTGGCCAGCTGAATGCGCGGGGTTTTCCGGTGGAGGGATCTTTGAGCCATTTGAACTTCACCATGTTGCGCAGGTTGATGCCGCTATCATGATAAAGATCCGCAAAGGCAATGTTCTCATGCTGCGCGATGGAATCGAGGGCGGCAACGAAAGATTCAAGGGTTTTGCCGTTTTTGTTGGGTTTGTACGAACCCCAGGCGTTATTGCGGGGATTCTTCAGGTATACGAAGTCACCGCGTTGCAGGGGCGCGATGAGAATGATCTGGGCTTCCGGATTGAGTTGCTTTATTTTATCTATGATGATGCGGAAAGAACCGTGTACCGTCCCGTTGCCGCGGTTCTCCTTGTAATCCGCCATGGCTCCAAGTTCCCGGCCTGCCCACCAATCATTTGTTCCCAGGAAAATTGAATAGATATCTGCTTCCCCAATGCCCAGCTTATCGAAGGATTCGGCGATGCGCCCTGCCGTCCAGCCATTGTGGCCCTGGTTGTGGTATTTGATATGGGGGAGCTTTTCCGTCACCATCGTCATATATCCTTTTGTGATGCGGTGGTCGGTTTCTTCGGGGTGCTCGTTCATGTAGGTGATCGAGTCGCCGATGGCAACCCAAACGCGTTCGCGTGGGATGAAGGAGGTGAAGAGGAGAAGGATGAGCGTTGCGGGAAAGAATGTCTTCATTATAATACACGGATTCTGCTTTCATAGAAACCATGCATTAAAATACAAATTCGTCTATTCCGTAACGATTCCTCCCACAAAAAAAGTTGGCCGCGGTCCCCCGCGGCCAACGAACTAAACAAAACTCAATATTACTTTCCAAACCAGGTACCGGCACCTTACAGCGCCGCGTACACAAAGTTATAGTACGGGAACGCCCCGCCGGTAACGCCATTCTGGTAAATGGAGGTTATTTGCATCTTCCAGAGCGTAGTGCCCACCTTCACCAGGATCGTTCTGCCAGCTACGGGTGTAACGGTATGGCCGGAGCTCCAGGCATACGTATACCAACCTTTACCATTCGCATACGCGGATACGGCGGGAGGAATACCGGTTCCGGTCACCGTGTTCATCCCGATCACGTTGGGGCCTGCAGGCGATGTGCCCGGGAGCGTTCCCAACGCCCAGTCGGACGCTACCACCGTAGCAAAAGACTTGTCGATAATCTTGATGGAATCGCGCGGCACCAGGTCGCCGGTGGCGATACCGGTCATCTTCAACTCAAAGGTCGAAGGCGTACCCGCTTCGTTTACAGAGAAACGCCAGTAAAAATTGCCGTCCGCAGGCTGGCCCGGGCCAGTGCTGTAGGCTTGTTTGAAATTGGTTACCGTATACACCGCACCGCTGCGCGCAATGGTGCCGGAAGTAACGCCCGGACCGGTGATCGCCTGGCTCGTGCCGTCGGGGATGGTTACGGCAATGCCAAGGTCGCCGGCGGGTATACGGGTTTGATCCGGGGCCGCCACATCGTTGTTTTTCGAACAGGCGGCCAGGAACAGGGCGGCTGCAAGCAGTCCACCGAAAGGACGAAGGGTTTTCCTCATGGTAATCATAGTGTGATTTGGGTTTGTGGGTGAAACAATTAGAAATGGTATGTCAAATACTTAGGGTTCAACTGTGAATTTTACAAAACCGGTCACTTCCACGTAGTTTTTACGGTTGCCGTTCCAGCTCCACCAGCCGGTGAAATCCGTGATGCGAAGCCGGATCCCCATCGCGCCGGGGCCCCAGTCGCCAAACTGGTACGTGCCGGCAGGGAAATTGTCGGGAATGCGATAAGTAGCCGTGGTAGCGGTGCTGCTCACAAACGGCAGCGGCATGATCTCTTTTTCAAGATAATTCGCATCGTATGTGTATGCGACCGCATCCTTCAGGTCAAAGAAATTCGATCCGGAGAAGGTGATCGTTTCCCCGCGCTTCACCGTTACGTCAGCGGCTAACGCCGTCACTTTGGGGCTTTCACTCCATTTATACAAAACGCCGAATACGTAATTCTCGGTGGTTCTGGACTGCTCGCCGCAGGTGATGCGCACCCTGTACGCTCCGGGCTTCAAACCTGTTTCGGGAATTTTCACCCGTATGTTCGGGATGCCGTTTTGCGGTGTAAAGAATTCGATGTCCATTTTAGTGGCCGTTCCCGGCGTATCAACCAGGTAAAAGCTTGTTACGGAAGGGTCCGCCACGAAGTAGCGCATCGTCGAGCCGATGTCGGTCACGAATTCGCCGCCCCTTTCCGCGATATACGAACCCGTTTCGCTGATCTGGATCGGCGCCTGGTTCAGCACAACTTTCAGGAAATACTTCTTCTCCGTTCCATTCTGCGCCTTCACCGTGTAAGCCGTACCCGTCCGGAAAGGAACGGATGCGCCCGAAGCAGGGCTCAACGTAGCGCCTTCCGACACTTCGATCTGCGGCTGGATCGATTCCGGGGTGGCAATGTGGAAGGGCCAATACATCACGATGCTGTCGCCGGACATGGCGGCCATCATCATTTCTTCCCCCGCCTCCACTTTAAAACTGGCGATCCGGGTGTGCGGCGACGGCGCCTGTTCGGTTTCTTTCTTGCATGCGGCCAGCAACAGGCCGAATGAGAGGATATATGCGATTCTCATGATTACAGTTTGATAATTCGGATGGGATATTGCGTAGTCTTGACGCGGCCGTAGACGTACACCCGCAGGCGATAGAGGCCGGTTGCAGTAAGTTTATCCAGCAAGGGTTGCTGCGCTTCGGAGATATCCAGGTAGGGAGACACCTGGTATAAACTGCCCAAATGCGTAGTCGACAAATTGAACGCCGGCAGTTCATTCCCGCCTTCATCCACCAGCGCTACTTTCATCAATTCATTGTTTTCCGAAAATCCGGTCCCTTTCATGTAAATGGTAAAACTCGAATATTGATCTTTCGTGTTGATGGTGTATTCCTTGATATCGTCCACGGTACTGAGTTCTTCCAGTGTCACGTCCGGCTGGTGCGTCCGGATGTGGAGTTTGTAATCGCGCTTGCTGCCGTCTTTGGCGGTCACCGTGTAGGTGATCTCCCGGTTGGTGCGGATGGCGCCGAAAACGTCTTCCACCAAAGTTCCCGAAGCGGGGGTAACGGTGGAACCCGCCGGCAGCGTGATCTCCGGTTCCAGGATGGTCAACTGGCGATAAGCAGGCAGATACAGGGTGATGGTATTTTCTTTGTCGGAAACAGCGGCCTCGATGGGATCGCCCTGGACGTTCACGACGCGGAACGACTCAATGCGGTTGGCCGGCTCCGGCGCCGCATCGATCGTTTCCGTTTTGGTGCAGGCAAAAAGCCCGCATGTCAGGAGGATGGAATAGATATATTTCATGGGATGTTTAAGTTGGTGGAACCATAACGGAATGTGATGTAACCCGGCTTGTTGGTACGGTCGGGGTTCTCAGGACTGTCTTTGTAAATATTCTCCATGATGAGCTTGGCGTACCGGCCCTTATGCGTTTTCACGATCAGCACGCGCGGCATGGTGTACACTACGTGCGACTTCAGCGGATTGCCGGGGAACATGCTGCCGTAGAAATCATAATACCCCCATCCGTCGAATCCGCCGAGGAAGTGGTCGAGCCCGATGTCGCGCGTTACGAAGCGCAGGCCCGCGGGCACGGTGGTTACTTTGTTGTACGCCTCGTTCCAGAGGGCTTTGGGGATGGGTAATGTTTTAGGCTTGAAATTGGAGGTATCATAATATTGCGCGTCGAACTTGCGGTCTACGATCACCGCGATCTCCGCCTTTCCCGGCCCGCCGAACCCCGGCGAACCCACGGCGTTGCCGTTATTGGGATAGATGCTGCTGTTGTAAATCCCGTAAAAAACGATGTCCCAGTTGCCCGTCTGCCGCTGTGATGCGGGAATTACTTTGTTCTCCTCCAGGCTGTAGTAAAGGGAAACGGCGTCCCCGGCGGAAGTGGCGTTGGTATCAGCAACGAGGTTCACGACGCGGTAGGTGCCCGTTTTTACAGCGTTACCGCCGCCACCGGTTTCGGGAGGCTCCGGCGTTACCAGCGCGTCATCTTTGGAACAGGCCGCCAGCAACACGATGGCCAGCATGCCAATCAGTTTTGTTTTCATGGTTGAATCAGTTGGATGTGTTCAGCTTCCGGCTTCCGTCGGCCTGAACGAAATATTTGAAAGTAAGGAAGGGTGCGGGCCAGAAGAGGTCCGTCACCACGGGAGGATTGCCTTTGTAGATATTAAGCAGCGCCAGCTTGGCGAATTTGCCGTCGGCCGTTCTGAGGACGAACGTGCGGTTCTTGATCGGTACGCAAATGTGGTTGCTGAGCGAATAGAAGAACCAGCCGTAACCATTACCGCTGTCCCAACCCACGCCATGCACGCCCTTGTTCTCGAACTCCGCGTCCGACGGCGCTTCCGTAACCTGGTCATACGGCTTCTCAACGATGATCATCGCGCCTTTACCCGGACCGCCCGCGCCGGGCGTTCCCGTGTACGTGCCGTTATTCACCACCACATAGGAATTGTATTCCTGCGTGAAGGCAATGTCCCAGTCGAGGTTCTTTAAATACTGCGCGGAGTCGGCCGTGGTTTTGATGAGGCGCGACTGCTTGGTGGAAAAGCTAAAGATGAGGGAGAAAAACGGCCGTTGCTCTTTGCCTTCGCCGGGCTCGCCGACGGAAGCGCCGGTATCCGCCTGGAGATCGGAGACCAGGATGCTGGGAGGGCCTGTGGGGGCGGGGGTATCGTCGCTGTCTTTCCCGCAGGATGCGAGCAGCACGGCCACCGCTATGATCAATATTCGTAATTTCATTTGGGCTGTGGTTTAGCGTCGCAAATTTCAGTGCAACCGCTGACCACTTCCGGAAAATCACCAACCCATTCAGGAAACATGGAATGTTTCCCTTTCGGGTAACCGAATTTCCGCCGAAGGTCGATGACAATTCGATGACATGCGTACCTTTATTCCATCAAAAAAAGACAATACTATGATAAATCACTATGTTGCCATCAACTACATCACTTGCAACGACGACTTTAAAGACCGCTTCGAGCAGATGTTTGCCTCCCGGGCACACGCGATCGATACCATGCCTGGTTTTATCAATATGCATGTGTTGCGTCCCGAAAAAGCCGGGGACGCATACCTGATCGTCAGCTACTGGGAATCGGAAAACGCATTCCGCGACTGGATGAAGTCGCCCGCCTTCACCGCCGGCCACCAGCGCGGATTCGACGAACTGGCCAAAGCCAAAGCGGAAGGCCGTCCCGCACCGATGTCGAGCGATTTTAAGATTTACCGCATCATCAGCGAATAAAAAATGAAAGCACCCAAAAAGGAGGCCATCCTGAAATGGCTGAAGAGACTGGGCTTCTGGGGATTTGTATTCTTCCTCGTAAAAGGCCTTGTGTGGCTCGCCATATTTTACTGGCTGGCCACCTGACCAGGTACTTTGCCGCAAATGCCAATACGCCGCGTGGCGGGGGCTTTCACGCCTCCTGCCATGCGGTTTTTCATTTAAAAGTCTCCGCCTTTTATCCTTCCCGGCGCATAGCCGAAATACTTTTTAAAAGCCCGCGTAAAATGCGCGGTGTGCTTGTATCCCGACAAGTACGCCACTTCAGACACCTGCTTTCCCTGTCCCAGCAATTCCCTGGCATGCGCCATTTTGATCCCCTGCAGATAACCATACACCGTAGTGCCGAACACCTGCTTGAAATGACTTTTCAGGTAGGCGTCGTTGGTGCCTACCTGGTGCGCCAGGTCGATGAGGGTACAGGGGCTGTGGATATTTGAAGCGATGATATCGCGCGCCATGTGCATGCGCTCCACATCTTCCTTCCTGAGCGTGCGCGTGCTTTCGCGGGGGCGCAGGCCGGCCATCTGCTCGTATTGTGCCAGCTGGATCGCCAGCAGCTCGATGGTTTTGGCTTTCAGGAACAATTGCTTGTAACGCCCTTCCAGCGGGCAATGCAGCATGTCGTACAGGATCGTGCTGATGGAAGACTGCAATGGCAGGTTCACCGCGCTGATCGCTGCGGCTTCATTCCGTGCGATGCTCCCGGAAAAAATCTCGAACAGCGGATGATCGTGCGGCATGGCCTGCAGCACGAGCTCGGGGCTCACGCCCAGTTCAAAGATTTCCAGCTGCTCATGGGCGGGCCACTGCATGTGGATGTCTTCTTCCGGGAAAAACAGGTAATTATATTGATGACGGTCCAGCGATGCCAGCTTGTCGGCCCCGCCTTGCGCGGAGTAGCTTTTGCTGCCGCTCACCGTGTAGCTCATCTGGAAAAACGGCGTGGTGTTGCGGATGACGATCTCGCCAGCGTTGCTGGACCGGAGATTGTAATACCCGAAATTGATCCCGTCGGGGCTCAGCATTTCGTACACGGAACCGGTGTGCCCGTCCTGCGACAATTCGCGGCGGCGCTCACGGAATCCGCCGGTATTGTTGATATCGAACCGGCAGGAAGGGATGATATGTACGGGTTGCGCAGGCAAATGGAGAAATTGTTGTACCCGGCAATATTAAACCTTCATGCCAACAATTAGCAGCGCAATCGGGAACGGCAAATGATCGGATCGGGAAAACCCGCATGGTTGCGCTGTTTTCCGAATATGTTTTTCCGTTTATGGTAAATTTTTTTCCGGGGTTGAGCGGAATTCTTCCGGTTCAGGTAAGCATTTCTCCGCCAGTGGCCGCCATTCCTGCGGACCTTTGCACGCGATATGCATATTCAGCGATCCCTTCTGCTTCCGTGCCTCCTGGTATGCGCTGCCGCATCCGCACAGGCGCCGCGCGCCGACACAACGCCGGCCGTGCGCACGCTGCGCACCCATGAAGTCACGGACAATCCCCTTCGCAAATCCGACGATCTCATCACCATCGGACAGCAAACCGCCCCCACGCTCGTCATTTCCCGTAAATCCATCGAGCTCGCCGGCAGCCGCCGCCTCGACGAAGTGCTGCGCGAGCAAACCGGCATGGCCATCGTCCCGGACCTGGGGAGCGGCAACCGCAGCGTGGGCATACAGTTGCAGGGATTCAGCTCTGAATACGTACTCATCCTGATCGACGGCCAGCCCATGACCGGCCGCCTCGCCGGGAATTTCGACCTGTCGCGGATCGGGGTGGGCGACGTGGAGCGCATCGAAGTCATCAAAGGCGCGGCCAGCAGCCTGTACGGCTCTGAAGCACTGGGAGGCGTGATCAACATCATCACCCGGCAAGCCGTGCGCAGGGCGCAAGCTACCGCAGGCCTTCGCTTCGGCACCTATCAAACCACCGACGCCAACCTCAGCGCGGAAACTCCCTTCAAAAACAACAAAGGCTTCGTTTCCTTGTCGGGTAATTTTTATAAGACAGACGGCTTCAATGCCAACACCGAATATCTCAAAGAAGGCAAAACTTCACCGCCGTACACGAGCTTTTCCGGCCAGGCGCGCGGCCAGTGGCGTTTTAACGATCGCACCTCCCTGCAGGCGCGCGTTCGCGCGGCGGGCCGGCAGTCGGAAATGTTCCGTTCCTACGGCGCCCAGCCTTTCAACGACCAACTCCGCGAACAGGACATCAACGCCGGGCTGAACCTCCGCCAACAGGCTTCCCGAACGACAACGCTGCTCGCCAGGTATTATTATACCGGTTACGATACGCGCCAGACCGTCACCTTGCAGGAAAACGGACGGCTTTTACAAGAGAACGAATTCT
>NZ_CALNBI010000452.1 GCF_937874145.1 uncultured Chitinophaga sp.
CGGGCCGTATCGTTGGTGAATTTCCGGAGGGTGTCCATGACGATGACCGCGGAAGTGTCGCGCTGGTCGAAGCTGGTGGCCAGTTGCTGGCGGAGGGCCAGGTTCTCGGCTACGAGGCTGTCGTTGGTTTCTGCCAGGTGGAAATAATATTGAACGTCGTTATAGCGGGAGTACAGTTTGCCGGAGACGCCGTTAGCGGAATTGAGGTAAACGGATCGTTGGAAATTGTTGGTCCGGAAAACGAAAATCAAACAAATCACTTCCAGCAGCAAAAACAGAAAGAAGTTGAAGTACCGCCGTAAGAAAATGATCAGATTGCGCACTGGATACGAGTCTTAGGATTCCGGATATCATCCCGGCCTGCCATGGGCAGGCCGGGATGTGTTAGTTTTATTGCATCAGGAAAGGATACTTGCCGATGTGTTTCAGGGCAATACCGGTGCCTCTTACCACGGCGCGCAGCGGATCGTCGGCCACATGAACGGGCAGTTTGATCTTCTGGCTCAGGCGCTTGTCCAGCCCGCGGAGCAGGGCCCCGCCGCCGGTGAGGTACAGGCCGCGGCGGTAGATATCCGCTGCCAGCTCGGGCGGTGTGGTTTCCAGCGCCTTCAGGATGGCTTCCTCGATCTTGAAGATCGATTTGTCCAGCGCTTCGGCTATTTCCTGGTACGATACCATGATTTGTTTGGGAATACCGGTCACAAGGTCGCGGCCGTTCACCGGGATGTCGTCCGGCGGGTTATCGAGCTCTTTCAGCGCAGACCCGATCTGGATCTTGATCTGCTCTGCCGTACGCTCACCGATCAGCAGCGAGTGGTAGCGGCGGAGGGCTTCCATGATGTCGGCGGTGAACTCGTCGCCCGCGATGCGGATCGACTGGTCGCACACGATACCCGCCAGTGCGATCACGGAGATACCGGTGGTACCGCCTCCGATGTCGATGATCATGTTACCTACCGGCTCTTCCACGTCTATACCGATACCGAGGGCCGCAGCCATCGGTTCATGAATGAGATACACTTCCTTGGCGCCCGCCTGCTCGGCAGAGTCGCGCACCGCACGCTTCTCCACCTCCGTAATGCTGGACGGGATACAGATCACCATCTTCCAGCTCGGGGCGAACAACGGCTTCTTGGGATAAACCATCTTGATCAGCTCGCGGAGCATCCCCTCGGCCGCATTGAAGTCTGCGATCACACCGTCCTTCAGCGGACGGATCGTACGCAGGTACTCGTGCGTTTTCTCGTGCATCATCATTGCTTTCTTACCCACGGCAACGATCTTGCCACTGGCCCTTTCGATGGCCACGATGGAAGGTTCGTCCACTACCACCTGATCGTTGTGAATGATCAGCGTATTGGCGGTGCCGAGGTCTATTGCAATCTCCTGAGTTAAAAAGTTAAAGAAGCCCATTGTTTGATACGGTCAAAAATATTTGAATGCAAAAATGAATAATTCTAACGAATATACGATGCAATTATTGGATTATTCAAGAGTTTGGCCGGAAATAAATAAAAGAAATGCTATATGCATATTTTCACTATCCGTGAACCCCGTACGACGAATTACTTAGCGGAATTCATATCCAATATCACGACGATAATACTTGCCCCCGAACGAAATGCTTTCGGCAGTCTGCCTGGAATGCGCCAAAGCCTGCTGCAAATCGCTTGCCAAAGATGTGATGGCGAGTACGCGGCCGCCATTGGTCAGCGTTTTACCGCCGTCGGCTTTCGTACCTGCCTGGAACACGATCTGATCAGCCGTGGGTGCGGGAATCCCGCTGATTTCCTTGCCTTTCTCGTAGGCTTCGGGGTACCCTCCGCTTACGAGCATCACGGTGGCGGCGGCTCTCGGATCTTCCGAAACCTTTACCTTATCGAGGTTTTGCCCTTTCACGGCGGAGAAGAGCTCCAGCAAGTCGTTTTGCAGGCGGGGCATCACCACTTCCGTTTCCGGGTCGCCCATGCGGCAGTTATATTCGATCACGAAGGGCTCGCCTTCCACGTTGATGAGGCCGAAGAAGATAAAACCCTGGTAAACGATGCCCTCGGCGGCCAGTCCGGCCACGGTGGGGCGCACTACCTGGTCTTCTACTTTCTTCATGAAAGCCGCGTCTGCAAAGGGAACGGGTGAAATAGCGCCCATACCGCCGGTATTGAGGCCGGTATCGCCTTCGCCGATGCGCTTATAATCCTTGGCGGAAGGCAGCAGCACGTAGTTCTTGCCGTCGCTCAGCGCAAACACGGAAAGCTCGATGCCGGTGAGGAACTGTTCCACCACTACTTTCTTGCTGGCGTCGCCGAACTTGGCGGATTTGATCATTTCAGTGTATTCCGCGATAGCTTCCTCGTGGAGGGAGGAGATCACCACGCCTTTGCCCAGCGCAAGGCCGTCGGCCTTGAGCACGATGGGGAGGGAATGTTCGCTGATATAGGCGAGGCCTTCTTCGAAGTTGGCTTCGCTGAACTCGCGGTAAGCGGCGGTGGGGATGTTGTGACGGAGCATGAACTCCTTGGCGAAGGCTTTGCTGCCTTCGAGCCGGGCGCCCGATTGCGAGGGGCCGATCACGGGGATGTGCTGCAGGGCGGGGTCGTTTGCGAAGAAATCGTAAACACCCAGTACCAGGGGCTCTTCGGAGCCGGGCAGCAGCAGGTCGATGTTTTTATCGATGCAGAAGGCTTTGATACCTTCGAAATCGGAGACGGAGAGGTTGACATTTTCGCCATAGGCAGGGGTTCCCGCATTGCCCGGGGCGATGTAAAGCTTCGTACATGCAGGACTTTGAGCCATTTTCCAGGCCAGGGCATGCTCCCGGCCACCGCTACCTAACAGTAAAATGTTCATAATGGATTGAGACGTAAAATATTCGAGGAGATCCGTTCGCGTTGCGCGCGGAAATTTTTGCAAAGTAAGGTCAAAAAAACCGGTTTTTGGACGTGTTCTGCCGAATTTCTTTATCTTTCCGCCTATTTTTGAAATGTAACTGTATTCAGAAACTGTAATATCGTCAAGAAAGCAAATCTAAACTGACCATTTATGAATCAACGGGCTCCTCAGACCGGGCACCCAAAGGGGTTGTATGTGTTGTTTGCAACGGAAATGTGGGAAAGGTTCAACTACTATGGGATGCGCGCCATCCTGGTGCTGTTCCTGACCAAAGCGCTGGCCTTCGATAAAGCGTTCGCTTCCAGCCTCTACGGCAGCTACACCAGCCTCGTGTACCTGACTCCCCTCATCGGCGGCTTCGTGGCCGACCGCTACTGGGGGAACCGCAAATCCATTATTATCGGCGGCCTCCTGATGGCCCTGGGCGAATTCCTGCTGTTCGGATGCGCATCCGTCTACACCTCCTCGCCGCAACTTTCCACCTTCCTCTTCTTTTCCGGCCTCGGCTTCATGATCGCAGGCAACGGGTTCTTCAAGCCCAATATCTCTTCCATGGTAGGGCAATTGTATCCTGAAGGCGACCGCCGGATCGATGCGGCCTATACCATCTTCTACATGGGCATCAACGTGGGTGGTGCGCTGGGGCCCGCCATCTGCGGCGCTGTGGGCGACACCGGCGACCCTACCGACTTCAAATGGTCCTTCCTTGCCGCCGGCATCGCCATGTTGCTCAGCGTGATCATCTTCCAGTGGCTGAAAGACTTCTACATCCGCCGCCCGGACGGCTCCCCGCTCGGTATCCGCCCGGCAGACGCCAAAGAAGGCAAAGCCGTGCTGACCTACATCGGCCTGTTCGTACTGTCTGCCGCCATGATCGGCATGCTTTATACGGATGCGCGCATCGTTCCGTTCATCACCTACCTGCTGGTGATAGCCGTTCTGGCGATCGCCTACATGATTTTCTCCGACAAGAAACTTACCAAGGGTGAAAAAACCAGGATCCTGGTGATCTTCATCGTAGCCTTCTTCGTGATCTTCTTCTGGTCAGCCTTCGAGCAGGCGGGTGCTTCGCTGACATTCTTCGCCGACGAGCAAACCAACCGCATGCTGAACTGGAACATCCCGGTATGGCTTATTTCCGCGCTTTCCGCCGCACTGATCTACCTGCTGGCGAAAGCCTACCTGGGCGCCCGCAAGCACCTGCAGAACGACCCTCCAGGCGTGCGGTACATCATTTACATCCTGCTGGCGGCCTGTATCGGGTACCTGCTGTATGTCAATATCGGATTCTTCGTAACAGGCCAGACCACGATTTTCCTGAACGAGATCCCCGCCTCCACCTTCCAGTCGCTCAACTCGATTTTTGTAGTCGCATTCGCACCGGTATTTGCTTTCCTTTGGCTGAAACTGGGCAAATACGAGCCTTCGTCGCCCACCAAAATGGCGATCGGCCTGCTGCTGCTTTCCATTGGTTACCTGGTAATCGCTTTCGGGGTGAAAGATGTGGCGCCCGGCGTGAAAGTGACCATGATGTACCTGATCGGCATGTATGCCCTGCATACCTGGGGCGAGCTTTGCCTCTCGCCTATCGGCCTGGCGCTGGTGAACAAGCTGGCCCCCGCCAAATTTGCTTCGCTGCTCATGGCCGTGTGGTTCCTGGCTAATGCCATCGCCAATAAACTGGCCGGCGAGCTCAGCGCACTGTACCCGGACGGCAAAACCACCGTTTTCCTCGGCTACCAGATGAGCAACCTGTATGAGTTCTTCATGTTGTTTGTGGGCATGTCGGGCGTAGCGGCGCTGATCCTGTTCCTGCTGACCAAAAAACTGCAAAAAATGATGGCGGCGGCGTAAACGTGCCATTTTCAACTTATAAAAAAGCATGCAGCGCCTTCCGGCCCTGCATGCTTTTTATTTACACAACACGATAAAATCCTATATTTAGCCTTTGCAATAACCAACAACTGCTTATGTCGTCGAAATTCAAACCTTTCGTAGCCCCTGAAATGAAGATGAAGGAGCTGACGCTCAAGTCGATCCTGCTTGGATGCCTGGCCGGCATCATCTTCGGCGCGGCCACCGTTTACCTGGCGCTCAAGGCCGGCCTCACGGTTTCGGCCTCCATCCCCATCGCGGTGATCGCTATTACCCTGGGCCGGAAGTTCTTCAAAACCACTATCCTGGAGAATAATATTATCCAGACCACCGGTTCCGCGGGCGAATCAATCGCTGCGGGCGTGGTGTTCACGCTGCCGGGGTTCCTGTTCCTGTCGGCCGGCGAGGGCGGCATCAGCAGCGGCGAAAAGTATTTTGATTACCTCACGATACTCGTGCTGGCCATATTCGGCGGCTTGCTGGGGACGTTGATGATGATCCCCTTGCGGCGGTCGCTCATCGTAAAAGAACATGAAACCCTGCCCTATCCGGAGGGAACGGCGTGCGCGTCGGTACTGAAGGCAGGCGAAAAGGGCGGCACCTTTGCCAAAACGGCCTTCATCGGGCTGGGCGTGGCGCTGGTATATGCCATGTTGCAGAAAGTATTGCACGTGATCGCGGAAACGCCGGCATACATGACCAAACAGGCCAACAAGATTTTTCCTTCCGCAAAAGTTTCCGGTGAAATCACACCGGAGTACCTGGGCGTAGGCTATATCATCGGCCCCAAGATCGCGGGCGTGCTGGTAGCCGGCGGTGTGCTGGCCTGGCTGTGCCTCATTCCATTGCTGGCATCCCTCATCCCGGGAGATATCGTGGCCGCCCAGCTCGTGAAACTCGGTATGCTGGCAAATCTCCAGACACCAGGTGGGCCGGGAGCATGGGATCCTTCCACGCATTCGTTCAACGACTGGTCGCTGGCCATCTACCAGGCCTACGTGAAACAGATCGGCGCGGGCGCCGTGGCGGCAGGCGGTTTCATCACCCTGCTCAAAACCATCCCCACTATCGTTTCTTCTTTCAAAGACAGCCTCGGCTCCCTGAAAGAAAAAGGCGAAACCGGCGAGGTTCCCCGTACCGAAAAAGACATCTCCTTCAAATACGTGATCATCGGCAGCATCGTATTGGTGCTCCTCATGGCGTTCCTCCCGCAACTGCCGGGCGAGTCTATTCTCAATAAATTACTGGTAGGCCTGCTGGTTGTTATCTTCGGCGCGTTCTTCGTGACGGTGAGCTCCCGCATCGTGGGGCTGATCGGCTCCAGCAACAACCCCATCTCCGGGATGACCATCGCCACCATCATGGGTACCTGCCTCATCTTCATCGCCGTAGGCTGGACAGGGAAAGTCTATGAACCCATGGCCCTCGTGGTAGGCGGTATGATCTGCATCGCTGCGGCCAATGCGGGCGCAACTTCGCAGGACCTCAAATCCGGGTATATCGTGGGCGCTACGCCGCGCAACCAACAGATCGCACTGTTCGTTGGCGCGATCGTTTCGTCGCTGGTGATCGGGTGGACCGTCCACTACCTCGACACGCCGACTAAAGCCATGATGGACCAGGGCATCACCCACGCCATCGGATCGCCCACTTATGCGGCGCCCCAGGCAACGCTCATGGCCACGCTTATCAAAGGCATCCTCGGCGGGGATCTCGACTGGCAGTTTGTACTCGTGGGCGTTTTCATCGCCATCACTCTGGAGCTCTGCGGCGTAAAATCCCTCTCTTTCGCAGTGGGTGCTTACCTGCCGCTTTCCACCACGTTGCCTATCTTTATCGGCGGCGCCATCCGCGGGCTGGTGGATTGGAGGCAGAAACGCTCCGGTATCCAGCTTTCCGCGGAAGAGGAAGAACTGGGCAAGGGCAACCTCTTTGCCACAGGGCTCGTGGCCGGTGGCGCGGTAGCCGGCGTGATCGTTGCGATCCTTTCCGTGAACGACAATATTTCCTCCGTGCTCGCAAAAGTGAGCGCGCACGAAGGGCTCCAGCGGGCGCTCGGCGCAGGCGGGTACCAGCTGCTGGGGGTATTGTTCTTCGGCGCCATGGGCTATATGCTGTACCGCATCGGCCGCCAGAAACAGGTTTCTATTGATAAACTATAAATTTTAACCACCTATGCCCCTCCGTGCCATCACCCTCGCGTTGCTCACCGTACTGCTTTTCAGCGCGGGATGCAGCTCCGAAACCGAGGAACCCGATCGCCGGTTCATTTCCTTCCGGATGAACGACGAAATCATGCTGTCCGAACAAACGAACCTGGCCTATTACTCGCCCGGTGATATAACCGACACCGACCCCACGAACGATAAAGCCCAGCTGCTCATCCAGGGCGCTACGGGCACGAAGGACGTTGTCTATATCCACGTGCTGGCGCATGACGATAAACTCGTGCCCGGCGTTTACACCAACGCCCAGCCCGGCAACGCCTTCACCATGGAGCGCTTCCCGTCGAAGGAATTCCTCAAGGCCGACGAAACATCCGGCACCTGGTCCGTCACCGTTCACCGCGTAACGGGCGACCTGGTGGAAGGCGAATTCCTGGGAACGGCGGTGTCGATGGACCTGGGAACGATCCACACCATCTCGCACGGATATTTTAAAGTGAAATACAGGGTGGCCCCGCCCCTCTCCATACCGTAATTAAAAATCCCCCGGCACCTCCCGGGGGATTTTTCTTTTCCAGGCACACCATTGGTCCATTCAGCGGAAGAAATAAAGCCCCTCGTCCGGAACCGGTGAGGGGGTTTCACTTTCGGACGTTATCGTATCCACGTTACTAAAGCTGGTAAATCTGTTCCATGCCCACCCATTTCTCGTTGCCGGTGGCCCAGGGCAGGGGCTGCTGGTATTTCCACATGAGCGTTTCCCATTCCTGGACTTTAGGGTTGGCGGCGTCGAGGGCGGCTTTTTCTTCGTTCCGGAAATCGTCGGCCGTTTCCATGATCATGAACAAGCGGTTACCGGTGCGGTAAATCTGCATGTCGTGAATGCCCGCGTCCAGGATGCTCTTGCGGACTTCGGGCCAGCCGTTTTCAT
>NZ_CALNBI010000453.1 GCF_937874145.1 uncultured Chitinophaga sp.
GAATTCACTTTCGCCATGCACCGCAAGGAAAAAAAAGCCATTCTCCAAATGCAGACCGACGCCCGCATCCGGAAAGCCGAAGCAGAAACCGCATACGTGTAACCGGCGCATTTGCTAATCACCCGAAGATTGCGTACATTAAATAAACTATGCAGGTACATCTCAAAACCATCCATGAAACGAGTGCGGCGGCTGGCTGGGCGGGCCCGCGCAGTCTCGTCATCGACCGAACCCCGCGCGCCGGCGGACTGGGTATCGGGTTCAGCGGGGAAGAATTGTTCATGATGTCGATCGCCGCCAGCGTCTGCAACAGCCTATACCGCGAGGCCGCGGAAAGAGGCATTCCCGTGGCGCACGTGGAGATCGTGGTGAACGGCGACTGGGGCGGCGATCCCGTGCAGGCGCGCAACATCCGCTACGACATTACGCTGGAATCCTCCGCGCCCCGCGACGACGTGGAAGCGCTGATCCGCAGTGTAGACCAGGCAGCCGATATCCCGCAGTCGCTCCGCGCAGGCACGCCGGTGAAACTCAATTCGATCGACGTGCGCAAGGGCTGAGCGCCGCTGTGCGCCGTTATTGGAATTTGACCGACCTGGGCGGCGGAATGGCGGTGGAGAACGGTTTTTATACCATCCGCTGGTATGCGAAGGCCGATCCGGCGGGTGATACCGGCGGCGGGAAGAGCGTGAATCTGTGGAATAAAGATGAAAACAGAACCTGGAAGTTATTCCGGCAGGACTTCAATCATGATTGACGTTATTACTCGCTAATAAGCTCTACTTCGTACACGGGGCTAAAAAGATATACTCTCCGCGACTCGATTTCCTCGCAGCGGATGCGCTTCCGGATTTTTTCTCCCTTGCGGAAAATGCGGCCGTCTTTCGTTCTGAAGAGCTGGCCTGCGGGGAGTTGTTCCACCAGGTAATGGTTTTCCTTTTTGCGGTCGTACCGCATGAGTACGCGCATCAGCTCTTCGTCGGAACAGGAAGTGGCGCCGGGATTGTGGAGGCTTTTGCGGACAGCGGTTTCCACGTCGATGGGCATGTACCCTTTGCCGATGAATTCTTTCAGGATCTTACCGTATTCATTTTTCCATTCGCGGCCGTGGGCGGAAACGGAATTGCCGTAGATATTGAAAGTGGTGAGGTGGGCGATTTCGTGGAGGAGGGTGAGGAGAAAAGCGTATTTATTCAGGCCGCCGTTGATGCTGATGCGGTGGCCTTTTCCCTGGAAGGGATGGCGATAGTCGCCGAGTACGCTCTGGCGTTCACGGGTGATGGTTAAGTGGACCCGGTATTCAGTAATATAGGCGATTACCTGCTCGAAAGTGCCTTCCGGCATGTACGCTGCCAATGCTTGTAAAGGATGTTCTTGCTTCAACGGCTACTCTGGTTTCTTCTGCCGGATGCTGGCGCGGAAGAGCTGCCAGGTTTCCAGCACGGTATACACGAGGTAAAAGAACAGCAGGATGAAGATGGTGGCCTTGCTGACGTGGTCGCGGTTGGCGAATACATACGCGCCGATGCCCGCCACGCAGAGCACAAGCTTGCTCAGCGTGGAGGCATAGACAGACCTTACGAAAACGTTCGGGTTCGCCGCAGAAAGGCCTTTCTTGCTGCGGGAATATCCAACCAGGGTAATGAGCGCGAGCACGATGTTACCGATGATGAGAACGGGAAAATGAACGCCCAGGGAGGCGAGCCACCCTTTCTCCAGAATAAATAACAAACCCGTGATCGCTGCGAACACTGCCGCCAGCCAGAAAATAAATTTATCGGTCATGCCTGCTGGTATCTTTTACAATTTGCCACAAAAGTAGGGCTAATGCGAGTAAAGAAAAAATGATCATGAACAAAGGGAATCCCATGTCCACTTTTTGGTCCAGCAGGTAACCCAGCCAAAGCGCCACACCGATCCCGGCCATCATCTGGAAGGCCAGCCCGGCATACCGCAACAGCAGGTTAGACGGCTTCTGTTTCTGTTTCTTCCTGGATGACGGGTCTTCCATGTTTGGAATCTGCGGTGGTGGCTGACTCGGAGCGCGCCGGCGGAGCGTCGGCCGGATCCATATAGCAGCGGCCGTTGAACTTCACGGTGGGCTCCATTTCGAAATGCGCGGTATAGATATCGCCTTTGATGTAGGCGTTGCCTTTCAGGAACAGTAAATCGTCGACCTTGATGATCCCGGTCACTTTACCAAGGATATCGGCGCTGTTGCAGATCAGATCTCCCAGGATCTCCCCTTCCGGCCCTACCACGATTTTCGCTTTGGTAGAAACCAAGCCTGTTACCTGTCCATCGATACGGATATCCCCTTCACACACAATATCCCCCTGAATAGTGGTTCCGTTCCCGATAAGGTTGATGTTAGACGAAGGCATTATGCTCTTGCCTTCACTTTTCTTACTTTGGTTAAACATAGGTCAGAAGGTTTTTCGTTTTAATAAAGATGGTGTAAGATAGTGAAAAAATATTTAATAGGTGCTGTTTTCGACTTTCGGGACCTTCAGCATGGTGGTATCCAGCTGGATATTGCCCCCGATGACATTTTTCAGGTTCTGGAGGTATCGGTCGCGCGTGGAAATGGCGCGCTCGAGGGAATCGGTGCGCATTTTGAGCTGCAGGAACTCCTTGCGCTGCTTCAGGTCTCCATATCCCGGGATGTAATACCGCAGGGGCGTGAACACCACCGTTGCCACCGTGATCGCCACCAGGAGCACGAACAGGGTGCTCAGGGCCACGTATACGCTCATGCGGGAGAGGCGGAAAGCCGTCACTTCCTCATAGGTATCGTCGTTCATGATCACCAGGCGGTATTTATGGTTTAACCGGTCGAGGCTCCTCCCCTTATTTTTGTCTTCAGTAGCCATATGTCTGCAAAGATGTAAAGATTGACGATTTTACCGAAATATCCATCAAAAATTCATAATTTGTAAAAACGAATTACGAAAAGCCCCAAGTTAGCCCCTATTACGCACAGACGAGAAAAAAATTATCCTATCTTTAAAATATTTTTTCCCATAAAAAAGTTAATAAAGAAGTATTTACCGACCTGGCTTTACATGCATTGTTCTAAAATATCTCTATTACGTGCCGGATTGGTGGGATGGATCATCGTATTCGCCGCCTCCGCCACGGTTTTCGGACAGGATAAACCTGCCACACAGCCCCCGGCCAGGCCCGAGAAGCCCCTTAAGGTGGAAGACCGGCGCCCTCCGTCAGAAAAGATGGCTTCCAAGCCCTACACCTTCACCCGCAGGGTGGTACAAAATACCGTGACCCGGTATAATTATTACTATCACGCCAAGCTCAAACTGGAAAAAGTCCTCACCGGCATCAACAGCCAGCGGCAGGATAATTATAATATATTCCTTCCCTTCTACCCCTACACCGTCGAAAAACTCAATCTCGACGTCAACGAGCTGGACTCCGTGATCCACAAAGCGTCCGTTGCCGTGCAGATCCACGACCCGCGTGGCCGCTGGATCGACGATTGTTACCTGCTCGTAGGAAAGGCTTATTATTACAAAGGCGACTGGGAAAACGCCTTCACCACTTTCCAGTTCATCAATACCAAGTTCGCACCCAGGAAGAAATCCGATTATAATGCCGTGGTGGGCAGCAATCAGAACGACCTGCTGTCGATTTCCAGCCGCGAAAAGGAAAAAACCTGGTACGCCCGCCAGTTCAGGCATACCGTGGCGCGGAACGACGCATTCCTCTGGCAGGCGCGTACCCTCATCGAGCAGAACAAGCACGACGAGGCGCAGTCGCTGCTCAACATCCTCGAAACCGATCCTTACTTTCCCC
>NZ_CALNBI010000454.1 GCF_937874145.1 uncultured Chitinophaga sp.
CCCGCCGCTCCCGGGAAACGATAGTGATCATAAAAGGTTTGCGTGAGCGTATCCAGTTTTCCGGGTGGCAGGATGGTATTTTTTCCCGCCCAGTCCCGCAATGCCGCGCCCGATAAAACCGTAGTCAACACGCCGGTCAACACCGGCCGGTTCAGCGCATCGTATCCCGTGGCCATCCACCGCCCTGTGGCACGGAGGTTCCCGCTTCGCTGCAACACCAGCCTGTCGCGGGCGTCGTATACATATTCCGTTTCCGGAATGCCAGGCGTCCGCGCGGTGACCTTTCTGCCGCGGGCGTCGTATTCGAAACGAAAAGCCAGGTCAGCAGCGAGCGCCGCGCTCAGTTTCCAGCCGTTTGCCACCAACACCGCCACCAGTTCGGGCGGAAAAATATATCGCAACCGTCCCAGCGGATCGAAGAGAAAATACGTGCATGCATACCCGTTATGCCCGTTCCCGGCACCCGCCGCCACCGGTACTTTCCGCATGACGACCCGCCCTTCTTTATCCTTGTAGGCAACCTGTTGCCGTTGGTTTTCATCCACCGAAACTTCTTTCTGCAACGCACCTGTTTCGTACATACCCGCAAACATGGGGAGCGCGCCTTCCTGCAAACCGGTATTCCAGCATGCTACCTCATCCGGCTTCGTATGTGCGGGAAATAAAAACGATTGTCCCCGGCCGTTCCCCTGCCAGCTATTTCCCGGCGCGCATATTTTCCTCACTTGTCTCCCGGGTGAAGGATCGTGAGATTTGCTGCCGAAAAACACCTGCTCCTGCGGTTGCGCGGTACTCCAGTATCGGTATTGGTCCGCAAATGCAAGATGCCTGAAGCGCCCGTTGCCGCCTTCGAAAGTAAAGGGCAGGTATTCCCGTCCCTGCCCTCCCCGTGTTTCAGGAATGGCGATGGTGACGATATCTCCGCGCAGCGGGCTTTTCCCTTTATCGACGGTTTGCAGGGACCTGCCCAGTCCATCGAAATAACGCGTCTCCCACAATTCCCTTCCATCCTGCTGCAGGGCCTGTACATCGCGCACAGCGCGGGATGGCTGCCATGTTCGTATATAATTCAACGGAACTCCGGCCGGATAAGCTACAGGTAAAGCAGGCACCTGCAAACGCGGCGGTGGCGTGGCTTCCGGGACTTGCCCGGCGGTATCGGAAATGATGAAAAATAACAGGGCACAGCATGCCCGAAGCAGGTTCTTCATACACAAACAATGGCAGGCCAGTTGAGTGGCCGCGGGTTAACAATGATTTCAGCGAATGTAAACGGGAAAAAGAAAACCTCCTAAAAAAGCATCTCGCTTTTTCGGAGGTTCGTTATTAAATCAGGTTATTTCGAAATACGTATGCCTATCGGTTCCAGATTTCCCAGGAAGCCTCGGCCTGGAGGATCAGCATCTCGTGACCATTTTTTGCAACCGCTCCCTGCGCCATTCCTTTCTGCATGAAAAGCGTTTCGGGAGGGTTATAAACCAGGTCATAAAACAGGTGTTCCGGTCCCGCAACCTCGTATGGCAAAGGCGGAGCCGCGTCCACGTTGGGGTACATACCCAGCGGGGTAGTGTTCACGATCAATGTGTGCGAGGCCATCATTCCGGGAGTTACCGCTTCGTAAGTAAGCGGTCCGCTCCGGCTGATCTCCGAAAATGCGATATTAAAATCTTTCAATACATATTTCACCGCCAATGCCGCCCCCCCGGTACCGAGCACCAGTGCTTGCGTATGATGCGCTTTCAGCAAGGGTTTCAGCGATCTTCCGAACCCCAGCACATCGGTGTTATGCCCGACCAGGCGCTTGCCTTCGCGGCGGATGCAATTCACAGCGCCGATGGCCTTCGCGGCATCCGACAACTCGTCGAGATACGGGATCACAGCCTGTTTATACGGGATGGTGACGTTCAGCCCTTCGAGCGCGGGATTCTCTTCCCACAATGCGGGGAAAGCGGAAATATCGGGAATGGGAAAGTTCTCGTAGGTGCAGCCGGGGATCTGTTCACGGGAAAACTTTTCCGTGAAAAATCCTTTCGAGAAGGAATGGCTGAGCGGAAAGCCGATAAGGCCGAATAATCGCACGTTTCAGGGGATTTCGTCAGATAAAAAAAGGCCAGGGCACTGTGGTCCTGGCCTTCGATGCGTTATGTTGCTTATTCTTTGTCAAGGAACAGGTGGAAGGTATCTCCACGGAGCCCGACGCGCATGGCTTCCAGGGGAATCACTTCATTCGGGGCCAGGTTGCCCAGGTTGGCGTTGCAGCCCACGAGCTCCAGGAAGTAGAGCTGCTGGTCTTTCTGCGGCGCTTCCCAGATGATTTTCTCAGCGGGGATCTGGGTCAGGATTTCCTGCACCAGGCCTTCGCGCACCTCGCCGCTGCCGCGGTAGATGCCCACGTTGCCACCTTCGCGCGCTTCCGCTATCACGTAGCTGGAACCGGCTTCCAGTTCGGCCCGCATCAGCTCGATCCATTTGTAGGGAGGAATGATATGCTCGGCGTCCTTGCTGCCCACTTCGCTCAGCACGAGGCCGTGTTTTGTGAGTTTTTCAATATAACCGCATTTCTCCGCATGCGGGATCGTGATCGAGCCGTCAGATACTTCCATGTAGCTGATGCCGTAATCTTTGATCACGCGAACGTATTCGTCGAACTGGTTGCGGATCAGGAATGCCTCGAACAGGGTGCCACCGAAGTAGATGGGTATATTGGCGGACTGATACAATTCAATCTTGGTGCGCAGGTTGGGCGTAACGAAAGAGGTACCGAAGCCGAGTTTCACGATATCCACATGCGGGCCCGCGGCGGACAGGAAATTCTTCACTTCTTCTACGCTCAGGCCTTTGTCCATCACCATGGTCAGGCCATGGCTGCGCGGTTTGCTGGTTCTTTCCGGAATTTGCGAAAGATTAAAATTCATTTTTCACGGTTTATATTCTTCTGAATGGTCATCACCACTCTCATAAGTATCAGGAAATGTGTCTTTTACAATCCCCCTTACAGAGCGGTGCCTGCTCTAAACTGGATTGGTCAGTTGGCTTTTAAATCGTAACAAAATAAAAAAACCGCGGCAAAAATAAGAAGTAATACGGATTGCGGGGCAAAAAATGACGAGGATCACCGTTTACGCCTGTACCGCCCTATCAGTTCCACGATAATCGGGTGCTGCAGTATGGAAGGGTCCAGTTCGAGGAACCTTTTGACCTGGCGCGGGAAATGTTGCAGGGCGTTCTCCAGGTGCAGGAGCCCGTCTTTCGTGCGGCCCATGGCGATGAGGATGGCGGCCCGGTAGTAGAGGAAAACGGGCTTGCGGCCTACTTTCGCTTCTGCATTATCGAGCTGGTGCATGGCTTCGTCGGTATGCCCGGCCAGGTACAACCCGCGGATGAACTCCTTCCAGGCGGAAGTGTTCGAGGGCCGGAGGCGCACTGCGTTGAGGAACTGGACGAGCGCTTCCTTGTCCATCCCCAGCTGCAGGTAACATTGGCCCAGGGTGATATTGTATTCGGCGCTTTGCTTGTTGATGCGGAGGGCGGATTGCAGGGCGCGCACGGCGTTTTCCCAGTTTTCCTCCGTCATGTAGCATTTGGCGATTTTGAGATACAGTTTATCGTCGCTCGGACTGAGATGCACGGCCTTGCGGTAGTAATAACGCGCCTGCGTGTATTTGCGCATTTTCTCGTAGCAATGGCCGATGGCTTCATAGATGACGTCTTCCGGCTTGGCGATCTCGAGGTGTTTCTGGAGCACTTCGATGGCGTCGTTGTATTTACGGAGACGGATATATGCGTCGCCCATGTTGCGGTACGCGTAATCGAATTTTTCATCGATTACGACGGCGTACTGGTAGGCGTCGATGGATTTTTCGTAGAGTTTGAGCCCCTGGTAAGCGGTGCCGAGGTTGAACCAGGCGAGCTGGTTGTAAGGGTGCTCGTTGATGATGTTGGTATGAAGACGGATGCTCTCTTCGTTACGGCCCGTAAACTCGGTCCAGAAGCAGATTTTATGAAGCGCTTCCTCATTGTTGGGATCGTATTCGAGGAGCATTTTGAGGCAGTCGAACACTTTTTCGAATTCTTCCCAGTCGTCGTATACATCGGCCAGTTCGAGGAGGAGATCGGTACGGTCTTCCCCTTCGAAGTGTTGTATCTGTTCTTCCAGCAGGGCGGCGGCTTTCTCGTGTTGGTTCATGGCGAGATAGACGTCGGTCTTGAGGATGTACAGGTTGATATCGTTGGAATCGAGAAGGGCGGCTTTTTCGAGCAGCTGGAGCGCTTCGCGGTATTTTTTCGTTTCGATCAGGAGTGCTGATTTTTTCAGGAGCAGTGCGGAGGAGAAGGGGAACTGCTCGATGGCGATCTCTACGGCCTGCATGGCGTTGTTGAGCTCGTCGTGCTCATCGTAATAATCAATGATCTGCTCAAAGGAATCTTCGTCCAGAAAGGCGTGGGAGCGCCCTTCCTTAAGATTTTCAAATTGCTGAAGCAAGTCCCTCAAATCTTCAAAATCCTCGTTAAACTCGTTAAATGATGGGAAGTCGTGATTCATTAATGTAAATATATGCGATTTTACCAACCCGCCAAAACCCGCCTCCGGCTACCACTCGTGTATTTTTTAACATTTTATTAAGGTTTCTGCTTATCTTGCGTTAGGATTACCTTATGATAGATAAATAATTCGTATATTTGCAGTACAATGAAAACGATCAAAATCATAATGCGCACAGTTTCAATGTCTTGCCTTCTGGTGAGCGCGTTGTTCCTTGTTGGCATCCGGGTGCACGCCCATGATCTTGGCGTAGCAGAACCGGAATACTTCGACGACAACAACGACAAAACGAAGAAGACTGAAACCCCGCATCGCTTTGCGATGCCGAAAACCAGCCTCAGCCTCGACGCCAGCTCCCGCGCGAGCGGCTTTCTGAAGCAAACCTTCAACCTGAGCTCTGACAATGCCGTGAACGTGAAGTCTACCATGACGATCCGGAAGGGCAACGTTACCTATATCCTCCCCTACACTGTTAAAGTGGCGCCGCAAGTGACTCCGCTGCCCGAAATGCAGTACCATCACCTGCAGGTTAAGCTGCCGTTCAGAAAGGGATAAGGTTTTTTTTGAAAGAGATTTTATGAAAAGGCTGCCGCAGGGCGGCCTTTTTCATTTCCACCCATTCCCGGCTGCCTGTCCGGCCCCGCCTCCTGCGCAATACGGCACAATTTCCCCGTATATCCCAACCTGATTTCGTATTGCCAGCACACAACTACCCGCATCATCCGGGGTCCCTTTCCATATGCTTTCCGTCAATCTCCCCGCTAAAGTAAAGTTATCCCCCCGCTACCACCGGCTTTCCGTATATATGTCCTGCCTTTATCCTGCCTTTGACCTGGGTCTGCCCTGCCTATATCCTGCCCTTTATAAGAGGCAGGATATAGGCAGGATACAAGCATGGTAAAAGCATGGCAAAGGCCTCTTTTTTATACTTTATCGGACCTTTTCCCTGGAGGCACCCTGCCTGCAAATGGAGTTGATACGAGGCGGAGAACCCGCCTTTCCAGCCAGATGCCCGGGAATACCTCCTCAGCCAGCCGGGCATACGCGCCGGGACAGCGCATCACTCCCTGCGATTCCGCATAAAAAAAGCCGCGGAGCGATCCGCGGCCTGTATGTGCAAGTAAGTTGGTGTTATCCCCTGATTTTCTTCAGTTCCTCCGCCGTAATCTCCCGGTAACCTTTTGGCACATCGAAAATCGACGCGGGAACGGGACTGAGGTCCACATTAGTAGCGATTGCCCGCATTTTAGAGCCTGATTTCGTGAGGATCTCGTATTCCAGGGGTATACCCTTCAGATTCTGAAAACGGCGGTTGTAATAGGGGTTTTCGGGCACAATGTCGGTTGTGTAGAAAACCTCGAAGGTGGCGCCGTCGGCCATGGTGCCGATCGTTTTCCGGCATTTGTAGCCCGCAATCTCCCGGGTTTCGGACTGGTCCGCGAACTGTATGGAAGCAAACCGCTTCACATCGGCCTCGTAAGTCTTTTTATCCGTTCGGATCAGGTATTTGTCGCCGTGGTTGTCCATCAGCGTGATCACATGTTCCTGCTGGGAATTGATGAGGTAAATATAGTTCACTACGTTGAAGTTCATATCCACCCTGCTCAGGTTCCCCCGAATGTACTGCGTCATGGAGCTCCCGGCAAACATGGCCTCCATCTGGAGCTGTTCCGGCGGCATTTCCACTTTGTAGGTAATCCTGGCGTCCGAAATGGTCCGCTGCGCCGAAACCGGCAGGGATGCGGCCAGGATAAGGACCGGCACCAGCAGGCGGAGAGGTGACATTTTTCGCATATAGAATGATTGTTATTCAGGTAAATGAAAAATCTGTGCCAAACGGCTGTTTTCCGCTACCATTCAGGTTTCTGTTTGTCAAGAAAAGCGGCGATCCCTTTCTGGCAATCGGGATGGCGCCGGGTTTCGGCGTTGGTGCGGGCCGCTGCTTCGAGCCCGCTTTCCAGGGAGCCGTCAAATACGTTGGCTATCAGTTGTTTGGTGACCGTCAGCGAGTTAGAGGAAGCCTCCGCGCAGAGGCCCTCCGCTATCGACTGTACGTGCCCGGCAATTTGATCTGCCGGCACCAGGCCGGTGATCATGCCATATCTTTCCGCCGTGGCGGCATCTACAAGTTTGCCGGTCAGCATCAGTTCCCTGGCCCTGCCCTCCCCGATCTTGCGGACGAGGAACACGCTCACCAGCGCCGGCACAAACCCGATCTTCACTTCTGTATACCCAAACCGCGCTTCCGGTACGGCATAGCTGAGATCGGCCACCGTGGCCAGCCCGCAGCCTCCTGCCAGGGCATCTCCCTCTATCTGGGCGATCACCACCTTCTTCAAGTCATATATTTCCCGGAACAGCTGCATCAGCTCCCGGGAGTCGGCATAATTCTCTTCAAAATCGTTTTGCTGCAATTGCCGCAGGTAATCCAGGTCGGCCCCCGCGCAGAATGCCTTGCCGTTGGCGGCCAGTATAACCACTTTCACTTTTTCGTCTGCCTCCGCCTGCGCGAACGCTTCCCGCAATTCCCGCACCACGGCCCCGTTGAGCGCGTTCCGCTTCTCCGGGCGGTTCAGCGTAATCGTGGCAATTCTCCCTGCCACCGTATAGGTTATACCTGACATGAACCAAATGTACAGGAATTATTTTTAACGTTTTAAACCCATGTGTAACTATATGAAAAACAAAGCGCCCCAACTGTTGAACAGCCGGGGCGCAGTGAATTTTATCGGTAATCCGCTTAGTGCGATACTTCTGTGATCGGGTGGCCTACGTTGCCGTTCGGCATCTGGATCCGGAGCATGGCCGCCACGGTGGGCGCGATGTCGGTCATATGCGTGGTGCGGTTGGTTTTGCCGGGTTTTACGCCCCAGCCCATCCATACCAGGGGAATGTGGGCGTCGTAGGGGTTCCATTGGCCATGAGTAGTGCCGGTTTTACCGCCATCGAAATAACCGGGTTGCAGCAGCACCATGATATCGCCGGAGCGCAGTACGTTGTAACCGTTGGTAACCATGGGTTTCTGCGGCTCGGGGAGCGCAGTGGTACCCAGGGCGTGGTGATCGATCATGTTGGCTACGCCGTTGAATTTCAGCCCTTCGCGGAGGATGTAGGCCTTCGCTTCTTCGAGCTTGCCTGCCGCGCGCAAACCATCGTTATCGAGCCAGAACTGGTAGTTATACGAAGCGATGATGGCTTTTTTGAAACCGAACTCCTTCTCGATGCCGGCGTTCAGGGATTTCATCATGGCGCCGTCGTCGAACAGGCCGGCGTGCATGTGGTTTTCCTGCATGAATCCGGGAACGTGCGCCACGCCATGGTCGGCGGTGATGAAGAAGAGCCACTGGCCCTTACCTACTTTCTGGTCGAGGTATTTGAAGAAATCGCCCAGGTCTTTGTCGAGGCGCAGGTAAGCATCTTCGGTTTCCACGGAATTGGGGCCGTGCTGGTGGCCGATGTAGTCGGTGGACGAAAGGCTCACGGCGAGGAAGTCGGTCACGGGGCCTTTCCCGAGCTGATGGCCTTCCATGGCGGCTTTGGCGAACTCCAGGGTGTAGGTGTTGCCGAAGGGCGTGGAAGAAAGGATGCCGAAGGCGTTGCCGGCGGAGCCTGCCAGTTCGTGGGGGAAGGAGGTGTTATCCTGCCCTTTGAACTTGCCTTCGTAGGGCTTTTCGTCGGCCGTGCTCTGGATGTACGTGTCTACCGGGTACAGCGTGGTCCAGGGTTTGGAGATGTATTCGCGGGGGAGCTGGCGGCGGTTGAAGGCGTTGGCCCATGCCGGCAGTTCGTTCATGTAGAAGTTGGAGGTCATCATGTTGCCGGTAACGCCGTCGTACCAGTACGCCGCGGTGGCGGTATGGCCTGCGGGGAGGATGGCGCCGCGGTCTTTGATGGCGATGCCTACCGTTTTGCTGCGGAAGTTGGTAGCCAGGCGGAGCTCGTCGGTGATGGTGGTGGTCCGCATGTTTTTGGGGCTCATGGCGCCGGCGGCGGCGCTGCCTCCAACGGCTGTAGCGGCGGTATCTTCGGTGCAGTACACGGAGCGTTTCACTTCGCGGCCGTACCAGTTATTGCCGATGATGCCATGGATGGCGGGAACGGATCCGGTGTAGGCGCAGGTGTGGCCGCAGGCGGTGATGGTCGGCGTATAGGGGATCAGCGTGTTCTCGCAGGAGAATCCTTCGCTGATGAGGCGCCGGAAGCCGTCGTTCGTATAGCGGTCGTAATACCGGTAGAGGAAATCCCATCTCATTTGATCCACTACCATCCCCACCACGAGTTTCGGGCGGGCTACATGATTTTCTGCTTTTTTCCCGTAGTTGGGCGGGAAGCCTTTGGCAGGCGACGTAGCCTTTTGACCAAAAGCAACCGGGGCCGACATCAACAGGAATACGGCTAGCATTTTAATACGGCTCATATAACGCTTATAATTAGTTCCTTTTAACGATGGTCCGTTCTGACGTGGAAAAAATAGGGTGTAAAAGTAACCTAAGTTTACAAAAAATAATATTTTAATACCTTTGTGGTCAAATTTTAATTTCATTTTAATCATCACATGGACATATTCGAGAAACTGCTGAAGCATATGGGTCCGATCGGGGAGCACTCCGAGCGCGCCCATGGATACTTTGCTTTCCCCAAGCTGGAAGGCGAGATCGGCCCCCGTATGAAATTCCGGGGCAAGGACAAGATCGTTTGGAGCCTCAACAACTACCTGGGCCTGGCCAACCACCCGGAGGTGAGGGCTACGGATGCCAAAGCTGCGGCGGATTTCGGTCTGGCCTCCCCTATGGGCGCCCGCATGATGAGCGGTAACACCAATTACCACGAACAGCTGGAAAAAGAGCTGAGCGAGTACATGGGCAAGGAAGACACGACCCTCCTCAACTACGGCTACCAGGGCATCATGAGCGCTATCGACGCGATTTGCAACCGCCGCGACGTGATCGTGTACGACGCGGAGTGCCACGCTTCCATCATCGACGGCCTGCGCCTGCACCAGGGGCACCGCTATGTGTTCAAGCATAATGATATCGAAGACCTCGAAAAACAGCTGCGCCGCGCCACGGAATACATCAAAACCAGCGGCGGCGGCATCCTCGTAGTTACCGAAGGCGTATTCGGCATGGCCGGCGATCAGGGTAAACTGAAGGAAATCGCGGCGCTGAAAGACAGTTTTGAATTCCGGTTGATGGTAGACGACGCACACGGCTTCGGCACTATGGGTAAAACCGGCGCCGGCACCGGCGAAGAGCAGGGGGTTCAGGACAAGATCGACCTGCTGTTCAACACCTTCGCGAAATCCGGCGCTTCCATCGGAGCGTTCATGAGCGGCGACAAAGCCATCATCAACTACCTGCGCTATAACATGCGTTCGCAGATCTTCGCCAAATCCATTCCCTTACCTTTGGTGATCGGTCATCTCAAGCGCGTACAGCTCATGCGCGCGCATCCTGAAATGAAAGCGAAACTCTGGAGCAATGTGAACAAACTGCAGCAGGGCCTGCGCGACCGCGGGTTCAATATCGGCAAAACCGATTCCCCCGTTACGCCGATCTACCTGCAGGGCGATATTCCGGAAGCCACGGCCATGTGCCTCGACCTCCGCGAGAACTATAACATCTTCTGCTCCATCGTGGTATATCCCGTTATCCCGAAAGGACAGATCATCTACCGCCTCATCCCCACCGCGGCGCATTCCGACGAAGATATTGAGCTGACGCTCAAAGCCTTCACGGAAACCAAAGCCAAGCTCGACGCGAAGGCTTACGCAGTAGCGGAAATCCCGGTAGTATAATTTTTTATGCCCAGGCAGAAAGGCGCTCCCGCAAGGAGCGCTTTTTTTATGCCCGGAAGCGATGCCAGGCTTTGCTTTGCGGAGGCAGGGAGTGACGCGGGGGGAGGCAAAAAAAGGGGGCTGATGGTTAGTCAGCCCCATGCAAACAAATCGTTCTTTCACTAGGTGTAATACATGATCTTCCAAGAATCGATCGTTCAGTAGGACATGGTAATAAAAAATCTTCGGGCTGGCATAGATCAGGGACGGTGAACGCCCTGGCTATAAAATATAATCAAGTCAGTTTATGCAAAGAGTTGAGAACCTTTCGGTTGCCTTGTGCCGGGCATGGTTAATTGAACATTCACAAGCTTTCCAAAAATAGCATTCCTACAGCTATGCGACTATTACACAAACGTTGTATTTCGTTAAGGAGCTGTTAAAACGTCCGTTCAGGGCAATAAAGTGTTGTAATCCCCGCTCCTGCTGTTTTTCCGGGTTCGAACAATATTTTTCCCGATCTCGTAAACAGCCGGGGAAGCAACGGCCGTACCTTTGCGCTGCATTTTCCTTAACTATATTTTGCATGAGAACAGTGATAATTGCGGCCTTTTTGCTTGCCGGCGCCCAGGGCGCCTACGCGCAGCAGGGCGTGATCCGCGGCACCGTCCGCAATGAGCAGGGCCAGCCCGTTCCTTTCGTTAACGTAAGCATTCCTTCCCTGAAAAAGGGGACCATCGCTTCGGCCGGCGGCAATTTCGTACTCGCCGCGCCCCAGGGCGAACATACCATCCGCATTTCGGGCGTGGGCCAGAAAAGCCTGGAACAGGCCGCCCGCTTCAGTGCAGACACCACCATTACCGATATCACCCTGCAATCCAACGGCGACCTCAACGAAGTGGTGGTTTCCGCCAGTCGGCGCCGGGAAACGCTCGATGAAGTGCCCTCTTCCATCACCATCGTAGGGCCCCGCGAGCTGGAGACGCAGAAAAGCATCAACAACAACCTCGGCGATATCATGGCCATGGCGGTACCCGGCCTGGGCTTCAGCACCAACCAGACCAGCAATACCGGCCAAACCCTCCGCGGGCGCAACCTCCTGGTGATGGTGGACGGCATCCCGCAATCCACTCCCCTGCGGGCCGGCGGTCGCGATATCCGTTCCATCGACCCCTCCGCCATCGAGCGCATCGAAGTCATCAAAGGCGCCACGGCGATTTACGGGAACGGGGCCGACGGCGGCCTGATCAACTATATCACGAAGAAAGGCCAGCCCGGCAAGCCCCTCAGCGGGCAAACCACCATCGGCGGCAACACCCAGCTGAAGAGCGCGCAACACACCGCCGGCATGAAGGTGGGGCAGCTGCTGTCGGGCTCCAAAGGGAAGTTCGACTTCGTGGTTTCCGGCCAGTACGAGCAAACCGGCGTGTATAAAGACGCCAAAGGCCAGGTGCTGTCGCCGGAATACAGTCTTGGCGAAACCCAGCTCTGGAACGGCTTCGGCAAGATCGGTTACAGCATCAACCCCAAAAACAGGCTGGAGCTGACGTACAACTTCTTCCAGAGCACCCAGAAAAGTGATTACATCCTTAAAAAAGGCAAATACGGGGATACCGCATCTACCGGCGTTCCCGGCACGCGCCCCGGCTCGCCCGAAGGCACACCTTTCAACCACAATGCCAGCCTGCACTGGAGCAGCGAGGGCATCGTTGGCGGTACAGACCTCGACGTGAACATATACATGCAGCGTTTCCGGACGATCTACAGCTTCGTGGATTCCTGGCCGGGCGGCGGGCAATCGCAGATCAACAGCAAGAAACAAGGGGTAAGGGTGAATTTCAACACCCCCATCCGCGCGGGCAAAAACGTGGACATCGAAGCCATGTACGGCCTCGATTTCATGAACGACATCACCAACCAGGACCTGGTAGACGGCCGCACCTGGGCGCCCGAAATGGATATGAAGAACTATGCCCCGTACGCCCAGCTGAAAACGACGATCTTCCGCCACTGGGTGCTGAAGGCAGGCGCGCGGTTCGAGAACATCAACATCGACGTTCCCGACTACACCACCATCATCAGCAAGAATAACACAACCGGCGAATACAATGTGGGCGGCGTAGCCGTGAAAGGCGGAAACCTCAGCTACAACGCGTTCGTGTACAATGCAGGGCTGCGTTATAATGAGTGGACGTTCTTCAAACCTTTCCTGAGCTATTCGCAAAGCTTCTCCATCGCCGACCTGGGCCGCACGCTCCGTTCAGCTAAAGAGAACACCCTTTCCCTCATCAATTCCAAAGCGGTGATCGCGCATAACTACGAAATCGGCGCCAGCAGCACGCTCGGCCCCGTGAACCTCGAAGCCGCCTATTATATCAGCACTTCCAAGCTCGGATCTTCCTACGTGCTGACCGATGGCCGTTTCGAGATCGCGCGCAACCCCGAGAAAGTGTATGGTTTTGAATTCGCGGCAGACGCCCGCCTGCTGAAAAACCTCCAGGCCGGCGCCACCTATTCCTTCGTGGAAGGCAAAATCGATAAAGACAACAACGGCAATTACAAAGACGCAGCCGACGCCTGGATGGGCGGCGACCGCATCGCTCCCCAAAAGATCACCGCCTTCGTGCAGTACGAGCCCATCGCGCCGCTGAGCCTGCGCCTGCAGATGCTCCAGGCCCTGAAACGCGACCGCTTCGAGCCTAACGACAAAGGCCTGTACGTGTACCCGCAGGGGCCGGTGAACAGCTTCGCCATCTTCAGCCTGTTCTCCAGCTTCCGCTTCGACGGCCACAGCAGCGTCACGCTCGGTGTGGAGAACCTGTTCAACAAAGATTACTATACCGTATTTTCGCAGTGGGATGCCCGCGACGAAAACTATGTGAAAGGGAACGGCGCGCGCGTCAACCTCCAGTACACATATAAGTTTTAATGGCATTATCGCAACAGATATTCCGGTGGCACCGGGTAACAGGTTTAATAGCAGGGGGCTTCCTCCTGCTATTAAGCTTTACGGGCAGTTTGCTCGTTTTCGCCGACGAGATCGACCACGCCCTCAACAAACAACATTTCACCGTTCAGCCGGCCGGGGAACGCCTTTCCCTGAACGAATTATATGCCGCAGGCCTCAGCGCCATGCCCGGGCGCCCTTATCTCACGTTCCTCCGCCTTCCGCAACAGCCCGAAGAAGCGCTCATCATGCGGGCGGAATATAACGCGGAAGATAAAGTATACCTCTACCTCAACCCCTACACCGCGGAAGTGCTCCAACAGCGCGGGAACAAGGAATATTTTACCGGGGCGCTCCTGTTCCTGCACTTCACTTTATTGAGCGGGCGCAACGGCTCCATCGTGATCCTCACCATGGCCGTGGTCATGCTCATCGCCATCGGGACGGGACTCTACGTTTACCGGAAGCATTTGTGGAAAGTGCTCACTTTCCGGGATAAGATCGAGTGGAAATTCCGGCGGCGGCGCTGGCGGAACCTTCACCGGATCGTGGGGGTATGGTCGCTGGTGTTCAACCTCCTGATCGTGATCACCGGGATCCTGATACAGTGGAAAGTGGTGAGCGCGCGGGTGGGGAAACCGGCTCCGTCCATCGCTGTTCAGCAGTCCATCGATTTCGACGCTCTTGTACAGAAAGCCCATGCGGAAATTCCGGGGTATACGCTGCGGGGGATCCGTCCGCCGCGCAAGGAAGGCGGGCCGGTGCTGTTTCTCGGCAGCGCGGGGGAACCGTTGATTTTCGGGGAGTCGTCGACCACCGTTTCGCTTTCGTCCGACAGCGGCCATGTCATCAAGAAGACCATTTTCAGCGAAGCATCCGCTTCCGCGAAATGGAACGCCGCCGTTAATCCCCTCCACTTCGGGAACTACGGCGGCATACCGCTTAAAATACTCTACAGCTTGCTCGGGTTAACACCAGGTGCGCTCGCACTGTCGGGGATACTGATCTGGTATCGCCGGAAATGGTTGTCCGCTTCCCGTAAAAGATCAGCGTCCGTTTAAGACGTGCTCAACGGCCAGGGGATCCTGCATATTCACACCGGAAGATTTCAGTTTGTCGCTCATCACGCCGCTCGCCACCACGTAACGGAAGTTATAGAATGGCATGAGGGTGGTTTCCAGTCCGTCGGGCACTTGCTTCCCGGTGGTATTGGCCGTCCAGTAGTAATGGATGGTGAGTGTTCCCTGGCGGTATTCGTATGCGAAATTATGCACGACGTCGGAGGGGTTGGCCGCCTGGAAAGAGAGCGGCAGGGGCATCCAGTTGTGCACGCCTTTAGGGATCATGTACACCAGTACCAGTCCGTTATCGATAACATCTTTGGTGATTTCGGGGGCTTCCATGGTGATGTACTTGCTGAAATGCAGTTTCACCTGGTTGTTGCCGTAATCGAGGGCGTAGTGGCCGGGGTATTTCCAGGTAGACGCCATGGTGGTGAATTTCTTTGCGGTGATGTTGGCGTTGCCGTCTGCACCGTCTTTCCCTGCCGGACCGGCGGGGCCTTCTTTCTTACAGGCGCCGAGGGCGATTAAAAGAACCGTTGCCAGCAATGTAATCTTAATATTCTTCATAACTGTTGAAGGGTTTATGGGGTGATTTTCTGGACGCAAGCTAGGAAGGGGGAACGGCTGTGGTGCGGGGGAATTAACGGATGGGGGGATTGGGTTTACGAAAAAGGGCTGACCATGCGGCCAGCCCTTCGTATACAATGGCTAATTGAATTACAGATGGCTTTCGAGTGCGGTATCGTACTTCACTTTCCAGTCGGCGGTATTGCCCCAGTTTTCGCCGTCAACGATCATGCTGTTGCCTTTTACGGTGCCGAGCAGTTCGAAGCGAACGGAAGTGGCGGAAGCGTCTACCAGGTTATGGAGCAGGGACTCGAATTTCTCTTTGTCGGCCGGGTTAACGGTCACCACCACGCGGGACTGCGCTTCACCGAACAGGAAGGCGTCTTTACGGAAGTCTTTGTTGGTGTTGATGTCGAAACCGGATTTACCTGCCATGGCGCTCTCGAGGAGGGTGATGAACAGGCCGCCTTCGCTCACGTCGTGGGCGGACTGTACCAGGCCGGCGGCGTTGAGTTTGGTGATGGCTTGCTGGAGGCGGTGTTCTTCTTCCAGTTTGAAATGCGGGGCGGGGCTGAATTCCACGCCGACCAGTTTATGGAGGTATTCGGAGCTGCTGATATCGTTATAGCTGCGGCCTACGAGGTAGATGAGGTCGCCGTTATTTTTGAAATCGAGGGTGATGCGTTGTTCGATGCTGTCGAGCACGCCGAGCATACCGATGGTGGGCGTGGGGTACACGGGGCCGTCGGGGCTCTGGTTATAGAAGCTCACGTTACCGCCGGTAACGGGGGTATTGAACTTGCGGCAGGCTTCGCCCATGCCCTGGATGGCGTGTACGAACTGGTAGTAAACTTCCGGATCGTAGGGGTTGCCGAAGTTGAGGCAGTTGGTGATGGCTACGGGTTCGCCGCCGGAGCAAACGATATTGCGGGCTGCTTCGGCCACGGCGATCTGTCCGCCGGTGTGGGGGTCGGCGTAAACGTAGCGGGAGTTACAGTCGGTGGTAACGGCGAGCGCCTTTTTGGAACCTTTCACCACTACGATGGATGCATCGGAGGGGGCGTTGGTGCTGGCGTTGGCGGTACCTACCATGCTGTCGTATTGCGTATATACCCAGCGTTTGGAAGCGATATTGGGGAGTTGCGCGATTCTCTCGGCTACTTTCCGGGCATCGGCTACGTCGGGAACGTTCTGGATATCGAACTGATTGATTTTCTCGAAGTATTTGGGCTCAACGTACGCGCGGTGGTACTGGGGGGCGCCGCCGCCGAGCACCAGTGTCATCACTGCGGTGAAGCCAACCACCGGCACGGCTTCCAGTTCGCCGTTCATGTAGAAGCGGAGGACGGGCTCTTTGGTCACTTCGCCGATCTGTACGCAGTGGAGGTCCCATTTCTCGAAGATATCGAGCACTTCTTTCTCGCGGCCTTTCTGCACCACGATGAGCATGCGTTCCTGGCTTTCGGAGAGGAGCATTTCCCAGCCTTTCATATTCGCCTGGCGGGTGGGTACCTTATCGAGGTGGATGATCATGCCGTGTTCGCCTTTGGCGGACATTTCGGCGGTGGAGCAGGTGATACCTGCGGCGCCCATGTCCTGCATGCCGACGAGGGCATTGGTTTTCACCACTTCGAGGCAGGCTTCGAGGAGTTTCTTTTCCTGGAAGGGGTCGCCTACCTGAACGGCGGGGAGGTCTTTGGCGGATTCTTCGGTAATGTCTGCGGAAGCGAAGGAAGCGCCGCCGATGCCGTCTTTCCCGGTGGCGGAGCCCACGATGAATACGGGGTTACCTTCTCCGTAGGAGGTGGCGGAAACCATGGTACCTACTTTCAGCACGCCCACGCTCATGGCGTTCACGAGGGGGTTGGTGCCGTAGCAGTCTTCAAAATATACTTCACCGCCCACAGTGGGTACGCCGAAGCAGTTGCCGTAATGGCCGATGCCGTGTACCACACCTTTCAGGAGGTGCTGGTTCTTTTTATCATTAATGTTGCCGAAGCGCAGGGAGTTGAGGGCCGCGATGGGGCGGGCGCCCATGGTGAAGATATCGCGGTGGATACCTCCTACCCCGGTGGCTGCACCCTGGAAAGGTTCGAGGGCGGAGGGGTGGTTATGCGATTCGATTTTGAAAACGCAGGCCCAGCCGTCGCCAATATCTACCAAACCGGCATTTTCCTCACCAGCTTTCACGAGCAGCCTGCCGCCTTCCCGGGGTAAGCTTTTCAGCCATACGATGGAGTTCTTATAGCTGCAGTGCTCGCTCCACATCACTGAGTACATGCTCAGCTCGGTGAAGTTGGGTGTACGGCCCAGGATGGATTTTATGCGTTCAAATTCGTCAGCTGTCAGTCCTAACTGTTCGGCGGTTTCAACTGTGGTCGTTTGCATGAATTGAGAAGGTTTATAAAAGAAGATGCAAAACTACATAGTTTTCTATCAATAGACAAGAATGAACCCGAAAGCCCCAAATACAAATTATTAATTTTTTAATATATCAGTTTTGAGGGTTTCAGCCTTGGAATATTTGGCCGAATTTTAAAAATATAAGGTTTTTTCCGGGCAAATGCAATTTTTTGGTAACAATTCCACGATTTGCTTGCATTTTAAACCAAACTGGCGTTTTTTTGTATAAAATTTTTCACATCATGCAATCGTTACGCTTTCAAGCGCTGGAAAATCTGACCGGCGTTGACTTCAAAGTAAAGCCAGAACTGAACGGCAAGATTACCGACGTTTTCGGCAGCAACGTGTTTACCGGCAAAGCCATGCGGGAACACCTCAGCGACGAGGCTTATAAAAGCCTGATGAATTCCATCAAGGGCGGCAATAAGATCGAGCGCAAAATGGCCGAACAGATCGCTTCCGGCCTGAAATCCTGGGCAATGAAGAAAGGCGTAACCCACTACACGCACTGGTTCCAGCCCCTCACCGGCACTACCGCCGAAAAACATGACTCCTTCTTTACTATTAAAGGCGACGGTTCTTCCATCGAAACTTTCGACGGCGACGCCCTCGTACAACAGGAGCCTGATGCATCCAGCTTCCCGAACGGCGGCATCCGCGCCACCTTCGAAGCCCGCGGCTACACCGCCTGGGATCCTTCCTCCCCCGCTTTCATCATCGAGCAGGGCACCGGCAGAACCCTCTGCATCCCCACCATCTTCGTTGCCTACACCGGCGAATCCCTGGATTACAAGGCGCCCCTCCTGAAGGCCCTCTCCTCCCTGGACAAAGCTGCCGTTGACGTGTGCAACTACTTCGACAAAAACGTTACCAAAGTTACCGCCACCCTCGGCTGGGAACAGGAATATTTCATGATCGACGAAGGTCTGGCCAATGCCCGTCCCGACCTGCTGCTTACCGGCCGCACCGTTGTAGGCCACGCGCCCGCTAAAGGCCAGCAGCTGGAAGATCACTACTTCGGCGCCATCCCCGAGCGTGTATACGCTTACATGCGCGATTTCGAAGAAGAATCCTACAAACTGGGCATTCCCCTGAGAACCCGTCACAACGAGGTGGCCCCCGCTCAGTTCGAGTGCGCTCCCATCTACGAAGAAGTAAACATCGCAGTTGACCACAACTCCCTGCTGATGGACGTGATGAGCAAAGTGGCCAAACGCCATAAACTGAAAGTGCTCCTCCACGAGAAACCCTTCGCAGGCATCAACGGTTCCGGCAAACACAACAACTGGTCCCTCGCTACCGATACCTGTGTGAACCTGCTGGCTCCCGGCAAAACACCGAAAACCAACCTGATGTTCCTCACCTTCTTCGTGAACACCATCAAAGCGGTACATGACTACGCCGACCTGATGCGCGCTTCCATCGCAACTCCCAGCAACGACTTCCGTCTGGGCGCCAACGAAGCTCCCCCGGCCATCATCTCCGTTTTCACCGGTAAATACCTCTACGAAGTTCTGCAGGAAGTTAAATCCCGCGTGAACAACAAGTTCGACGAACAAGACGAGGCTATCCTGAAACTGGACCTCCACCGTCATATTCCGGAGCTGATGCTCGACAACACCGACCGTAACCGTACTTCTCCGTTCGCGTTCACCGGTAACAAATTCGAGTTCCGCGCCGTAGGTTCTTCCGCAAACTGCGCTTCCGCTATGACCGTAATGAACACCATCATGGCTAAAACCCTGGTTGAGTTCAAGAAAGAAGTGGACAGCCTGATCGAAAAAGGCGAGAAGAAAGAAATCGCTATCATGCAAACCCTCCGCAAATACATCGTTGATTCCGAGAAGATCCTCTTCGAAGGCGACGGTTATAGCGAAGACTGGGCGAAAGAAGCAGAGAAACGCGGTCTGCCCAACGTAAAAACCACCCCGAAAGCTCTGGATGCCTTCATCTCCCCGAAAGCAACCAAACTGTTCACCGAAATGGGTGTGTACAACGAAAAAGAACTGCACGCTCGTCACGAAATCCTCCTGGAAGATTACGTGAAAAAAGTTCAGATCGAAGCCCGCGTGATCGGCGACCTGGCTACCAACCACATCCTGCCCGCAGCTGTGAAGTACCAGAACGACCTCCTCACCAACATCAAAGGACTGAAAGATGCAGGTTTCGGCGACGACGCTTCCAAAGCGCAACGCCAGATCGCAACCAAGATATCTGAACACATCAATGTCATCAGCGAAAACGTGCAGGCAATGATCGAAGCACGCAAAGTAGCCAACAAGCTGGAAGACAGCCGTCAGAAAGCCATCGACTACTGCGAGAAGATCAAAGAACCGTTCTTCGACACCATCCGTTACCACTCCGACAAACTGGAGTTCCTGGTGGATGACAAGATTTGGGGCCTGCCCAAATACAGAGAACTGCTTTTCTTGCGATAAAAACCGTAAGATTGTTTTGGTGTATGATGGCCCCCGGTATTCACCGGGGGTTTATCTTTTTATAGCCTTCCCGTTTTTATGGAAACTTTAACTACGGATAACCCGTAGCCGTCGTATTATGGCTTATTTTACCGGAAATAAGCTACCCGTCATGATAAGATCCCTGAAAATCCTGGCGCTCCTGGCCAGCCCCTTAACCCTCTTTTCCCAGCAAGCCGAAATGCCCCCACGCATGGAATCCACGAATCAGCCCGCGCGCTTCGGCCCGCTCCGGTTCAGGGAAGATTCCGTCACCATTATCGGGGAATACAAAAACTTCACTGGCGGTCCGCCATTTAAAGTAGCCGTTTCGGAATGGATCAGCAATAACCAGGCAACCTATTCCGCCCCTATCGATTCCAACGGCCATTTCCGGCTGACGTTCCCCATGCCGGCGCCCGGTGAGATCCACATCGATTTCGGCCGCGCCAGCTTATGGAATGTAGCCATCCCCGGCGAAACGATGTACCTGTCAGCCGATATGAACAAAATAGAAGGCCCCAAACGTGGCGATACCGCCGCCATTACCGCGTGGAAAGAACATACGGCCACCATTTTCGAGGGTTCAAATGCCCGATTGCATAACGATATTTACCGCTACTGGCGCCACCAGGCAGCTTCGAGTAACCAAACCGGTTATGGATCACGCCAATGGAACGAACAATTCAAACTGGACGCGTTCTGCGATACCGTCCACGGCATTTTCCGATCCAGGATGCAATTTCTCCAGGACTACCACCGGCGAACCCCGCTGGAGGCACGAGCCTTACAGTTTATTGAAACCACCTTGCGCTATAGTAATGCTTCCGTCCTCACCCAGCGTTACTATTACGTATTGTGGAATGACCGCGTGAAACATGAGAAACGGTATTTCGCCACTATAGACTCCATCGTCCGCCCGGTACTCACCACCGGCTATCTGGCAATGGATTACCGGACTGTCCTGCGTGACATCCATTCCCACATATCCACCAAAGCCCTGAATCTCCCGGGCAGCAATATCGATTCCCTCCACAACGAATACATCCTGCACCCTGTCGAAAGATCGCTGACGCAGGCATGGCTGGCCTCCATCATCCAGCGGCAGGGGCACGTGCTGGATGATTCCATGATGACGGCGCTGCGCGCCAGCGTGAAAGAACCCTATCTGATCAAACAACTTACTCAGCGCAACGATGCCCTGAAAGCGTTGCAGGCCGACAATGCGCTGCTGGCCGGCGCGCGTCTCATCACCGAGTTCCCGGAACTGAAAACGAGCGCCGAAATCTACCGGCACATCACCGCCCCTTACCGCGGTAAAGTGATCTATCTCGACATCTGGGGCACCTGGTGCATTCCCTGCCGGGAAGCCATGCAGCATATGCCCCCCGTAAAAGAACAATATGCGGGAAAAGACGTCGTATTCCTGTATCTCGCCAACAGATCACCAATGGAAGCATGGAAAAACACCATTAAACAACACCGGATCACCGGCGCAAACGTGGTACATTATAATTTGCCCGCCGCCATGCAGCAACTATTCGAAAAAGATTACCTGGACGAGGGCTTCCCCACTTACATGCTGATCGATAAGGAAGGGAAATTAGTCACCCAAAAAGCCCCCCGGCCGCACCATACTGCCGAGCTCATAACAGCCATTAACAAACTTTTATGACCTCTCCTTTAAACTTCCCTCCCCCATGCCGGTCTATGATGTATAAAAAATGATCGCCATGATGAAACAAATTGTATGGATGGTGCTGCTTTCCGGAACGGTTTCCCTGGCCAACGCCCAGGAAAAACCCGCACCCAACGCAGACCTCAAGCTGTCTGAACAGCAAACGACCCAGGTTCGCGATATTAATAAAACATATATCGACGGCCTGAAGGAATTACGGAAAAACGAAGCCCTTAGCAAGGAAGACCGCAAGGCTAAACACGACGCCCTTTCAAATTCCCGCAAAGACCAGCTGAAATCCGTACTGGATAAAGACCAATACGCCAAATGGGAAGAAAATCAAAAACGCTTCGCAGAACGGAAAAGCCGCTACCACGGCAAGCATGGTAAAAAAGGCGAGTTTGCCAAAGGCGGAAAAGAAGGTATGCGCGAACGCCGCAAAGGCCACCACGACCGCAGTGAAGCAGCCGTAAAAGCACTGGGCCTCACCGAAAAACAAAGCGTCGACCTGAAAGCCATCAACAAGGAATACATGACCAAAGCGATGGCGCTCAAAGACGCCGATAAGGCCGAACGCCGGGAGAAATTCAAATCCCTCCACACCGAGCGCGACGCTAAAGTAAAACTGGCCCTGGGCGATGAGAAATTCTCCCAATACAACGAATGGCGCCAGAAAGAAAGAATGCAGCACAGGCACAGCCGTAAAGACGGCATGCACAAGAAAAAACCCGCTGCGCCCGTTACAGAGAAAAAATAAAAAAGATATCTCCGTCAATATGGTTCAAGGACGGAAGATTTTCATCAGACATACAATGAGATAACGTTTTAAGGTTTAATGCAAGGGGCCGTCCGCAGGGATGGCCCTTTTTTATGCATTCGTACCATCATCTTCATGGTTCGTCCCATTTCCCCGAAGCGCATTGCCGCGCAGGGTACTTTTACATATCGATTTACCGATCGAACAAGAAATTAATCACCGGCAGGGTTGTTTTGCCTGGCCGGGATTGCTGCGCGGACTTACGCGCGCAGCCCCATAACCTTCGTATAATTTTATGAGAGCGGGCTGCTTTTGCGGCCTGCTATTTTAATTTGAATGGACAAAACGACAAGGGCCCCCGATTCCGGGAGCCCTTTCGTTTATTCCGTAGCTGCGGTTATTGCAGTTTGAATGTTTCAGTGAACTTGGTGGTAAAGTTGCCTTTCCGGAAGTTCTCGTCCTGCATGAGTTGCTGATGGAAGGGAATGGTGGTTTTCACTCCTTCGATCACGAATTCGGACAGGGCGCGTTCCATGGTGTTGATGGCTTCTTCGCGGGTCTGGGCCACGGCGATCACCTTGGCGACCATGGAATCGTAGTACGGCGGGATCACATAACCGGCGTAGATGTGGGAATCCACGCGCACGCCATGGCCTCCGGGTGTATGGAGGACGGTGATTTTACCCGGTGAAGGGCGGAAATCGTTATGCGGGTCTTCCGCGTTGATGCGGCACTCGATAGCGTGCATCTGCGGCGTATAGTTCTTCCCGGAAATAGGAATACCGGCGGCGATCTTGATTTGTTCCTTGATAAGGTCGAAATTGATCACTTCTTCGGTTACCCCGTGCTCCACCTGGATACGGGTGTTCATTTCCATAAAGTAGAAGTTGCGGTGCTTGTCTACCAGGAACTCGATCGTTCCCACGCTTTCGTAATTGATGGCGGAAGCGGCTTTGATGGCGGCTTCACCCATTTTTTCACGGAGCTCGGGCGTCATGAAGGGAGAAGGAGACTCTTCCACCAGCTTCTGGTGACGGCGCTGGATGGAGCAGTCGCGCTCGCTGAGGTGGCATACTTTGCCGTACTGGTCACCTGCGATCTGGATCTCGATGTGACGGGGCTCTTCCACGAATTTCTCCATGTAGATGCCGTCGTTGCTGAAAGCGGCGCGGGCTTCGTTTTTGGCCATTTCGTAGGCATTGGCGAGCTCGCTGTCGTCCCAAACCACGCGCATCCCTTTACCACCGCCGCCGGCGGTTGCTTTGAGAATAACGGGCAGGCCCATTTCCTTTGCCAGTTGCTGGGCTTCTTCCACGCTTTCGAGGAGGCCTTCGGAACCGGGGATCACGGGCACGCCGGCTGCGATCATGGTTTCTTTGGCGGTCATCTTGTCGCCCATCCTGCGGATCATTTCCGGGGTGGGGCCGATGAACTTGATGCCGTGCTCGCCGCAGATCTCTGCAAAGCGGGCATTTTCGGCGAGGAAGCCATAGCCGGGGTGGATAGCGTCTGCGTTGGTGATCTCGGCAGCAGCCATCAGGTGAGGGATATTCAGGTAAGAATCGCTGCTCTGCGGCTTTCCGATACACACGGCTTCGTCGGCGAAACGGACATGAAGGCTGTCTTTGTCCGCCGTTGAATAAACTGCCACTGTCCTGATCCCCATTTCTTTACAGGTGCGGATGATGCGCAGGGCAATCTCGCCACGGTTGGCGATCAATATCTTTTTGAACATGTTACGCGAATAGTGTTATAAAAAACAGCGAAAGGAAAAAGGTTGCAAGCAACCTTACAACCTTCGACCGTTATGCAATGTTACGGCTCTACAAGGAAAAGCGGCTGGTCGTATTCTACGGGTGAAGCGTCGTCCACCAGTACTTTCACGATCTTTCCGCTTACTTCGCTTTCGATTTCATTGAACAGTTTCATGGCTTCGATGATGCAAACAACTTTGCCCGGAGCCACTTCATCGCCCACGTTCACGAAGGACGGCTTTCCGGGGCCGGCGCTGCGGTAGAAGGTACCGATCATGGGAGATTTGATGGTGATGAGGTTGCTGGCAGCGGCAGGAGCTGCGGCAGCGGGAGCAGCAGGCGCAGCGGCAGCCGGAGCGGCTTGCGCTACGGGCTGGGGAGCAACGGCAACGGGCTGGACCGCGGTAACGGCCGGCACGGTTACGATCTGCTGTACTTCGTTATCTTTCTGCTTTATTGTAATCTTAAACTGGTCTTGTTCAATGCTCAGTTCGCTGATGTTTGACTTGTTGATCATTTTAATCAGCTCCTGAATCTGTTTAAAGTCCATGTAGACAGTTTTTGGTTTTAGTAATTTGCTGGTTCGCGAAATGATTGGATATGAGAAAAGTATATGGCTATTCTTTTACGCGCTCAATATATTCGCCGGTTTTGGTGTTGATGCGGATGAGCTCGCCTTCGTTCACGAACAGGGGCACCATGATGGTGGCTCCGCCTTCAACGGTGGCGGGCTTCAGGGTGCGGGTAGCGGTGTCGCCCTTCATGCCGGGCTCGGAATAGGTTACTTTCAGCACGATTTTGTCCGGCAGCTCCACGCTCATGGGAAGCTCCGTCTCGGTATTGATGGCGATCGCCACCTCGTCTCCGTCTTTCAGGAACTGGGGCGCGTCTATCATTTGCTCGGCCACAACGATTTGCTCGAAAGTTTCTTTATCCATGAAATTGTACCCGCTGTCGTCCTGGTACAGAAACTGGTATGCTTTTTTCTCTACGCGTACCGGGTAAATGGTATCGCCGGAGTTCCAGGTGTGTTCGATGGAACGGCTATTGTCAACCCCCTTCAATTTGGCCCATACCTTGGCAGCTGCACGGGCGGTTTTGTTCTGACCAAACTCTACAACAGAATACAAACTGTTATCCAGCTTGATGATTAATCCTGTTCTGATATCTGCGGTGGTAGCCATAAAAGGTCAAAGATTTAAAGTTAAAAATTTACATTAAGGATTGCAAAAGTAAAAATTTTAGAATATGAACAAACAAATCTTGCCGGATTTCCCACAAAAGCGGTATAGATTTGATGCCAAATGGCCCTGCAGCCGTATTACTTTAACAATTAAACAAATATAAAGATGCGTACATGGTTATTCGTGCTCTTATGCCTCCCGACAATCCTGAAAGCCCAATCCGGGCATAATCATGGCCAGGCCCAGCAGGCCGGCGCAAAGCTTCCGCCTTTCAAACAGTACACATTCGTCGCCCCTTTCCAGCTGACCGCCTACACCGGGCAGGTGTTCACCAAGAACGACCTCCCCAAGGGCAAGCCCACCATGGTATTCCTCTTCAGTGTGGAATGCGACCATTGCGCACACATGACGGAAGATATCCTGAAAAATATCGACAAGTTCAAAAAAGCCAATATCCTGATGGTAACGCCTTTCAAACTCGAACGGATGAAGGCCTGGTACGACCAATATAAAATCGGCAACTACCCGAACATCATCATGGCCGCCGAGCCCACCCGGCAGATCGTTTATTACTACGACCTGCAGAATTTCCCCGGCGTTTACCTCTATAATAAGAAAGGCCAGCTGGAAGCGGATTACGAAGGTACGGTTAAACTGGACACCGTGTTAAAGCATTTGTAAAATTTCCCCCGGGGCCCTCCAACCCGGAAATTTTAGCAGTTTGCACCGAAATTACGGTTACGATATCCTATTTTTGTTACCCAAATAATTCTTCACCCTTTTTAAATATTCAGATACGATGAAAGTAACTGTTGTAGGAGCTGGAAACGTGGGCGCAACCTGCGCTAACGTGCTGGCCCACAGAGATTTCCTGCAGGAAGTTGTGCTGCTCGACATCAAGGAAGGCACCGCGGAAGGCAAAGCGCTCGACACCTGGCAGCAAGCCCCGATCGATTACTACAGCACCAAAGTGACAGGCGTTACCAACGATTATGCTAAAACCGCCGGCAGCGACGTAGTGGTAATCACCTCCGGCCTCCCCCGCAAACCCGGTATGAGCCGCGACGACCTGATCTCTACCAATGCCAATATCGTTAAATCTGTTACCGAGAACATCAACAAATATTCTCCCGACGCTATCATCATCGTAGTTTCCAACCCGCTGGACGTTATGACGTACTGCGCGTTCCTCACCGCGAAGAAAGACAGCTCCAAAGTGTTCGGCATGGCCGGTATCCTCGATACCGCCCGTTACCGCGCCTTCCTGGCGGACGAGATCGGATGCTCCCCCAAAGACATCCAGGCCATCCTCATGGGCGGCCACGGCGATACCATGGTTCCCCTCCCCCGCTACACCACCGTTGCCGGTATCCCCGTAACGGAGCTGGTGGCTGCCGACAAACTGGATGCCATCATCCAGCGCACTAAAGTTGGCGGCGGCGAAATCGTGAACCTCCTCGGCACCTCCGCCTGGTACGCCCCCGGAGCAGCAGCAGCCCAAATGGTAGAAGCGATCGTGAAAAACGAAAAACGCATCTTCCCCGTTTGCGCATGGCTCACCGGCGAATACGGCCTGAAAGACATCTACCTCGGCGTTCCCGTAGTACTCGGCACCAACGGTATCGAGAAAATCATCGAACTCGACCTGAACGAAGGCGAAAAAGCCCTCCTCCACACTTCCGCCAAACACGTGAAAGAAGTAATGGACGTGCTCGACAACATGAAAGCTCCCGCCTGATAAAGGCACCTCATCTTACCGAAAGCACCCGGCAACGGGTGCTTTCCTTTTTTCCACCGCACCCCGTCCCGTTCATATCATTGATTATCGTACATTTGTAACGGACTACATCAACTAAAATCAACACCGGTCCCAAAAACCATGTCATGAGCAAGCTACTGTTTGCCATACTGTTATGCTCTTCGTTGGCCTCGATAGCACAAAGCCCGGTCTGGAAAGCAGACCGCGATCACTCGTCCGTATCATTCTCCGTCACCCACCTCATGATCTCCAAAGTGGAAGGCAGGTTCCGGGAGTTCGACGGCAACATCACCGCCGCCAAACCCGACTTCTCCGACGCCTCCATAAACGCGACAACCACCTAAAATCGAGCGATTTCCTCCACGCGGAACAGTTCCCCAGGCTCTCGTTCCAAAGCACCGCCTTCCGCCGCATCACCGAAGGCAGGTACCAGCTGGAAGGAGACCTTACCATCCGCGACGTCACCCGCCGCGTCAAATTCAACGTCACCTACGGCGGAATTACCTCCGAAGGCAAGAAACAAAGCGCCACGTTCAAAGCGACCACCTACATCAACCGGTTCGACTATAACCTGCAGTGGGACAAACTCACCGAAGCAGGCGGCATGGTAGTCGATAAAATGGTCAGTATCATGCTCAAACTGGAATTCGTAAAACAGTAAACGGCCGCACCCCGGAGCCCCCGTTGCGCTCCATTTGCCGCCAATCCGTTAATATTGCAAGATATCTTTGCTGCATATGTCCAATATTGAAAAATTAATCTCTATCAGGAACTTCACCAGTGAACACCATAAAGGGCTCGTCAGCCTCATCTTCGTAGGCAACTGGATTATTTCCAAACACCAGAATTTTTTCAAGGAATACGATATCACCATGCAGCAGTTCAATATACTGCGCATCCTGCGCGGGCAACACCCCAAATCCGCCAGCATCAACACCCTCAAGGAGCGCATGCTCGACAAAATGAGCGACGTGTCCCGCCTCGTGGAAAGGCTCCGCAAAGCCGACCTCGTGGAAAGGAAAAGCTGTGAGGCCGACCGGCGCGCGGTAGACGTGAAAATCTCCGCCAAAGGCCTCGACCTCCTGAAAGAAATTGATGAAAAACTCGACAAACTGGAAGAACCCCTCAAACATTCGCTGTCTGACAAGGAAATGGTGCAGCTCAATAAACTGCTGGACAAAATCCTCAGCTCCTACGAATAACGCTGCTCCCTACTCCTCTACATAATCCAGGTCTTTCCCGAACGTTTCCTCCATAGAATACGCAAAAACAAACGCCAGCACGATACTGAGCACGCCGGTCACCAGGCCGCTCTGCAGGTAGCTCAGCCCCGCGGTCTGCAATCCCCCGAACACCAGCGAAATCACCGGCAGCAGGCCCCGCGCGTAATTCGGTACGGTCGTAGCCGCCGTAGCCCTCAGGTTCGTGCCAAACTGTTCCGCCGCCACCGTCACGAAAATCGCCCAGAAGCCTACGCTGAAGCCCATAATGCCGCATACGGTGTAAAACATCGTAACGCTCGCGTCGTACATGAGGAAATACAGGATCACGCTGGCCAGGCAAAGGGCGTAGAAGATGTACAGCACCTTCTTCCTGCTGCGGAGCACCTGGCTCAGGTAGCCGCTCGCCAGGTCCCCGAAAGTGAGGGCGGCGTAACAGATCATGATCGCCTTGCCCGGGTCGATCGGGCCCTTCACCCCCATTTTTTCCGCAAAAGCGTTGGAGAACGTCATCAGGATACCCACTACGAACCAGGTGGGCAACCCGATCATGATGCATTTCAGGTAACGGAAAAATCTTTCCTTATCGGTGAAGAATTTAAAGTAATTGCCGCGGCTCACGCCGGATGTCTTTATATTATTGAACATCCCTGACTCCACCACGCTGATGCGCAGGATGAGGAGCGCCAGGCCCAGCCCGCCGCCGATGTAATAACAGATCCGCCAGTTATCGCCGAAGTATTCGGATACGAAATAAGCTGCCACCGCGCCGGAGATCCCGACACTGGCCACGATCATGGTGCCGATGCCGCGCTTCTCCTTCGGCAGCACTTCCGAAACGAGGGTGATCCCCGCACCCAGTTCTCCCGCCAGGCCCAGGCCCGCCACGAAACGCCAGACCATATACCAGAAAATGGCATTTTCTCCCCCTACCATCCCATTGGCGACATTGGCCACGGAATACAGGAGGATGGATCCGAAAAGGACGGACAGCCGTCCCCGTTTATCGCCCAACACCCCCCAGATGATCCCCCCGATGAGCATGCCTACCATCTGGATATTGATCAGCCACATGCCCACGGAATCGATTTCGGCGGGGGATAGTCCGAGTGATGCAAGGCTCTTGATCCGGATGATACCGAACAGGAGCAGGTCGTAAATGTCGACGAAGTAACCCAGGGAAGCCACGATAACGGCGGCATTCAGCAATTTGACGGGCTTGTTGGCGGAATTCATAAAGGGCTTGACGATTTAGGTTGATACGTGGATGCGGAAAATAGGTTCTCTATAAAAAGAAAGAGACGCAAAATTATTGCGTCTCTTCAAATATCAAAATTTATTAAGGTTTTACTTCTTCCTGCTTTTCAGGCTTCGGCGTTTCGATGGGGTTGCCGAATTCATCGAAGTGGGCGTGGATGCCGGATTTCCCGAAAATCATTTTGAACGCCACCGGCAGGGTTGTGATCACCACGATGATTACGATGATCCATTCCAGGTGGTTTTTCAGTGTTGGGAAGGCTTTATCGAGGAAGTGGCCTGCCAGCATCAGCGAAAATACCCAGGTAAAGGAACCAACGATGTTCCAGAACATAAATTTTTTTCGCTCCATCCCCACGATCCCCGCGATGATGGGGGCGAACGTACGGACGATGGGAAGGAAACGGGCCACGAAAATTGCGCCGCCGCCATATTTGTCATATACTTCTTTCGCCTGCCAGAGGTGCTTTTTCTTGAACAGGAAGCTATCTTTTCTTTTAAACAGGATGGGCCCGGTTTTTCTGCCGAACCAATACCCCACGATATTTCCGAGCACGCCCATAATCGCGATGATGGTCATCATCACTACAAGCGGCATATTGAAAAAGCTTTCGGCCAGCAATTCTGCATAAATACCTGCCACAAAAAGCAAGGAATCACCCGGGAGGAAAAATCCGATAAACAAGCCCGTCTCCGCGAAAATTATCGCCAGGATCAGGTAATAACCTCCGTTTGCTATAATCCACTCAGGGTTAAGAATGTGCTTGAAAAAATCAATAATCTGGTCCATGCTGATGTTTAAACTATCTGTTTTAAGCGGCTAAAAATAATCTTTTATATGTCAAGAGGAAGTTAATATTTCCTGAAAGGTGCCTTAGGCTTTGGTTTCAGGCGACAAATTCTTGAAATCGACTTCTCCTTCCCACTTTCCGATCACGGCAGTGGCCAAACAGTTGCCTATTACGTTTACCGAGGTCCGCGCCATGTCCATAAGCTCGTCGATACCGAGGATCAGGAATACCGGCCATACCGGCAGGTGGAAGGAGGCTACCGTGCCAAGGATGATCACCAGGGTTGCACGGGGCACACCGGCCACGCCCTTGCTCGTCAGCATCAGGGTAAACACCATGAGGATCTGCTGGGGCCAGGTGAGCGGCGTGCCGGCCGCCTGGGCTACGAACACCGACGCCAGGGCCAGGTACAAGGTGGAACCATCCAGGTTGAAGCTATAGCCGGTCGGCATTACGAACGCGATGATCTTCCGCGGAACCCCCATCCGCTCCATGGCCTCCATGGCCTTGGGCAGCGCGGATTCCGAACTGGTAGTGGCAAACGCGATGGACACCGGCTCTGAAATTTCCTTGATAAACCGCCTGATGGGCAGGCCGATGATGAGCGCCACCGGCACAAAAACCACCAATACGAATACCGCCAGCGCGGCATACAGGGTAATGAGCAGCTTGAAGAGGTTCCCCAATACGTCGAGCCCGCCGTGGCCCACCGTGTAGGCGATGGCGGCGCCCACGCCCACCGGGGCGAAGTACATCACGATATTGGTGAATTTGAACATGGTTTCGGAAAGACTGCCGCAGAAATCCAGCATGGGCTGGCGCATTTTGTCTTTCACCATGAGCAGCGCGATCCCGAAAATCACGCTGAACACCACGATGGGAAGGATTTCTCCATGGTAGATGGATTTGGCGATGTTTTCCGGGAAGATGTGCAGGATGATATCCTGCCAGTTCTGCGGTTTGGTGGCCGGCAGCTCTTCGTGGCCCACAGGCGGCTGGGGAACACCCACACCCGCCTGGGAAATATTGATGGCCGCCAGGCCGATGAACAGGGCGATGGTGGTGACGATCTCGAAATAAACGAGTGATTTCCAACCCATACGGCCCACCTGTTTGATATCGGAGTGCCCGGCGATGCCCACCACGAGCGTGGCAAAGAGCAGCGGGGCGATGATGGTCTTGATCAGTTGCAGGAAGACTTTACTGAGCACCTGGAAGTTCACGGCGATGGCGGGCCAGTCGTGCCCCAGTTCGCCGCCCACGAGCATACTCACGAGGATCCAGGTGGTGAGGGATTTCTTGGCGATGGCATACCAGACAAAAGCGGCCACGGTGATCCAGCGGGTGATCATGAGCAGGTCGGCAGGGAAAGTGCCTGTGAAGTTGTAATCAATGACATGCAAGATGGCCACAATCGTAAACACGATCAATGCGGTGATCCCTGCCTTCCTAATATTCATCATGAAATAGCGGTGATTTATTTGGTTTAGATCCTATAAAAGTTGCCCAAAAATAAGGTTCTCGGGCGAAATTCCCGCAGATACCCCCTACCGCTCGTACATAAAATAAAATATGGGTTTTATCCTGAACACATTATATTTGACGATCTGAAAACAAATCTAACCGCTAGTTTCTAGTATCAACCATCAACTTCTATTCAATTTATGAGTAACCTTTTTGCCAAGAAACCGATGTCGGTCCTGCTCGGTGAAGCAGCAGACTCTGAAAAAGGTCTGAAACGGACACTCGGTTCAGGGGCGCTCGTTGCATTGGGTATCGGAGCCATCATTGGTGCCGGCCTCTTTTCCCTGACAGGCATCGCGGCGGCAGAGAATGCCGGTCCCGCGGTAACCATCTCCTTCGTACTCGCCGCTGTCGGTTGCGGTTTTGCAGGCCTCTGCTACGCAGAATTCGCCTCCATGATACCGGTTGCCGGAAGCGCCTACACCTACTCCTATGCCACGATGGGCGAATTCATCGCCTGGATCATCGGTTGGGACCTGGTGCTGGAATACGCCCTCGGCGCCGCCACGGTGGCCGTTAGCTGGTCGAAGTATCTCCTGGAGCTCCTCCACAAATTTGGTATTCATATCCCCCACCAGTTTGCCGCCTCCCCCTGGGAAACGGTGAACCTCAGCGATGGGACCATCATCAGCGGCGGCTGGTTCAACCTTCCCGCCGTTATCATCGTCTGCCTCCTTTCGCTGCTCCTCATCAAGGGTACCCGCGAATCCGCAGGGATGAACAACTTCCTCGTGATCCTGAAAGTAACCGTGGTGATCGTATTTATCGTTCTCGGCTGGAGCCACATCGACCCCGCCAACTACGATCCTTACATCCCCACTAATACCGGTAAATACGAAAACTTCGGGTGGACGGGCATCGCCACCGGGGCCGCCGTGGTGTTCTTCGCCTTCATCGGCTTCGACGCCGTGTCCACCGCCGCCCAGGAAGCCAAGAACCCCCAGAAAGGCATGCCCATCGGCATCCTCGGTTCCCTCCTGATCTGCACCATATTATATGTGCTCTTCGCCCACGTTATGACCGGGCTGCTGAACTATAAAGAATTCGCCGGCGACGCCAAACCCGCTGCCACCGCCTTCGCGCAAACCGGGTACGACTTCCTGCAAACCGGCCTGATCATCGCGATCCTCGCTGGTTATACCTCCGTGATCCTGGTGATGATGCTGGGCCAGTCCCGCGTGTTCTACTCCATGAGCCGCGACGGCCTGCTGCCCAAATTCTTCAGCGACGTACATCCCAAATTCCGCACCCCCTGGAAAACGAATGCGTTCTTCATGGTGTTCGTCAGCCTGTTCTCCGGCCTCGTTCCGGTGAGCGACCTCGGCCACATGGTGAGCATCGGTACCCTCTTCGCCTTCTCGCTGGTGTGCGTGGGCGTATTGATCATGCGCAAGAAAATGCCGGAAATACCCCGCGCATTCAAAACGCCGCTGGTACCCTTCGTGCCCATCATGGGTATCCTGGTATGCACTTACCTCATGTACTCCCTGCCCCCCGAAAGCTGGGGCCGCCTCGCCATCTGGCTGGGCCTCGGCCTGCTGATTTATTTCACCTACAGCCGTCATAACAGCAAACTGGGCAACAACAAACCGTAAAATCGCATCTATCCATACAAAATCCCGCCGCAATGGCGGGATTTTTATTTCCCCGAATCCCGGATTTGCCCGGAATTTAATATTTTTGCAGCCTCCTTATTCGCCGGTCCGCCGGCACATAAGCAAACTCTTTCAAACACTATGGGACGTATTTTTGAAGTAAGAAAAGCGACCATGTTCGCCCGCTGGGACCGCATGGCCAAACAATTTACCCGCATCGGTAAGGAAATCGCCATGGCGGTGAAACAAGGCGGTCCGGACCCTGACAACAACCCCGCACTCCGCCGCTGCTTCCTGAACGCCAAGGGCGTAAACATGCCGAAAGACCGTGTGGAAGCCGCCATCAAACGCGCGATGGGGAAAGATAAGACTGATTATGAAGAAGTTGTATACGAAGGATATGCCCCCCATGGCATTGCCGTGATGGTGGAAACCGCTACCGACAACACCACCCGTACCGTTGCCAACGTGCGCATGCACTTCAACAAAGAAGGCGGCAGCCTCGGCAACAGCGGATCCGTAGCCTTTATGTTCAACCGCCTGGGCGAATTCAAAATCAAGAACAACGGCCAGAACCTGGAAGACCTCGAACTGGAACTGATCGATTTCGGACTGGAAGAAATCGGGGAAGACAGCGAAGGCAACATCATCGTGCGCGCCACTTTCACCGAATTCGGCAACATGGCCAAAGCGCTGGAAGAAAAAGGCCTGGAAGTGATCGCCTCCGAGCTGAAGCGCATCCCCGCCAACACCGTGGAACTCAACGAAGAACAAGCCAAGGAAGTGCTCCAGCTGATCGACCGCCTCGAGCAGGACGAAGACGTTCAGCAGGTTTTCCACAACCTGAAATAATCGCCCCCACGATATATTCGCAAAGGCCCGCCCAACCGGCGGGCCTTTTTATTAAGCCCACCCGGAATAAGGCGCGGATCGGGTTTGTTGAGACGCCATTCCAGTTGCGATTATCTGCCCCCCGAACAAACCTACCGGAAAGCCACCGGAGAATTTAAAAAAACACTGGAAGCCGCCCTCAAGGAAGCCTGTAAAATGAAGGCAGGACGAAAAGTCGACCTGTAAACCGGAAACAGGATTTATGTTTTCTCAACCACACCAAAACAGTGCTCCGCCCCTGAATACCATAACGTTTTGTGCCTGCTTGTAACTCAATGCGCCTTTTTCAACCTCTCCAACTACTTGTAATTTAAAAGCAAGGGTATAATCCCGTTGACTTCGATGAACTCCTGATAGTGACTTAGATTTACTCATTTTGATAAATTTGGTGTCAACATATTTCAGGACGGGTCACCCGCATACAAAAAGCCTTCAGGCAGCAGGCTTTTTAATATTGTGCAGGTCCGGGACTATCCGCCGATGACATTTTGCGGCTTCCCGTCCAGGAAAGCTTTCACATTTTCCACCGTTTTATCCATGAGCCGCGAACGCGCTTCCCGGGTAGCCCAGGCGATGTGCGGCGTGATGTAGCAGTTGCGGGCCGATAGCAGGGGATTGCCTGCCGGAGGGGGCTCGGCCGATAAAACATCCAGTCCCGCCCCCGCGATGACGCCTTTGTTCAGTGCATCCGCCAGGTCGGCTTCATGAATAAGGGGGCCGCGGCTGGTATTGATAAGGAACGCGGAAGGTTTCATGGTGGCGAGCAGGGCGGCGTTCACGAATTCTTTGTTGGCGTCGTTCAGCGGGCAATGGAGCGAGACCACGTCGGCCTCCCGGAAACAGGTGGCCTGGTCGGTGAAGGTGACGCCTTGCATTTTGTCGCGCTCGGGATGTTTGTGGCTCACGATCACGCGCATACCGAATGCCATGGCGATGCGGGCCACCGACTGGCCGATCTGCCCGAATCCGATGATGGCCAGCGTTTTGCCGGCGAGCTCCATGAGGGGCATTTTCCAGTAGCTGAAATCGGGGCTGGCGGTCCAGTCGCCGTTGCGGACGGAAGCGGCGTGCAGGCCTACCCCCTGGCAGAGTTCGAGGATAAGGGCGAAAGTGAGCTGTGCAACGGAGGCGGAGCTGTAGGCGGGCACGTTGGAGACGGTGATGCCTTGCGCGCGGGCGGCGGCTACGTCCACTACGTTGTACCCGGTGGCCATGACGCCGATGTATCGGAGGTCCGGCAGTTGTTGGATGACGGACGCGGGGATGAGGGATTTATTGGTGAGGAGGATGTTGGCTCCGCGGGCGCGATCGGCTACGGCGCCGGGTGCCGTCCTGTCGTGGACGGTTACGGTGCCGAGGGCTTCCAATGCGCTCCACGACAGATCTCCGGGCTGCAGGGCATATCCATCCAGAACTACGATCTTCATTTGCGCTTATTTTTGGTGAAGGACTAAAATAAGAAAAGCAATCCGCAAACGTGCATGTCTTCCTGGTGTTTCCCGGTCATAAAAATGGGATCAGTCTGGTTGCCGTGAAGGCAGCTTTTCTGATCCCGGTTGCAAAAATCAACAAAAATGATCCAGGTTCATGCTTGACGACCTGGTTATACGGCGGGTTGCTATTGACTGCAATGGATGTAAAAAAATTGCCCGTCAATGTGACGATGCTGCAGTGCAACATCCCTGGCGGCAATCAAATGATGTGGTTAACAAACAACATCACCCATTAGCTATTTAACGATTAAATCCTTTTGGAAAAGTCCAGTTTATGATTGCTTGCCTGCCTTGCATCGGCATGCTGAACACCAATTTGGAGGGTGGAAAAAACCCGTTTATGACTGCTTGCGTGCCGATGCGGCGCAATGCACCCTGCTGATACCGGTTTTCCAGGTGAGCCGGAGTATCTGCACTTCTTTCACAGGTCCTGCCATGTTTCATGCGCGGCCAACCCCAAAACTTCATTACCTGTTACGTGCTCCATTCCCTGCTTGCATCGGTAAGGATGCATCATTATGCCTTCGACTCACGGGGACGGCTATAACCGGGGCGGGCAGTGGATTACCTGCTACATGCTTCTTCTCCAGCTTGCATCCGTAGGCTGCATCATTTTGCCTTCTCCTCACGGGGATGGCTATAACCGGGGCGGGCAGTGGATTACCTGCAGCATGCTCTAACCCTGTTTGCATCGGTAAGGCTGCATCTTTATGCCTTCGACTCACGGGGACGGCTATAACCGGGGCGGGCAGTGGTTTCAGGGTATCGGGCCAGCAATGGGATGAAGGGGGATAAGATACCCGGGCGGCAACAGGTGCTTGTTTTCCTTAGCGTAACAATTGCACTTTATGAAAAACATTGTTGAGCTTGTCGATCACGAAATTGCCATAAATCGACCGGTATGTGCCATAGCAGGTTTTACCGCTGACTTCCATATTGTGCTCTTTGCCCAGCGGGTGCATCCCTTCAACCAGGCCCGTAAACCGCATCCGTTGTAATTGGCCGCCGCAACGGCATTTGATTTCAGAAAGCTTCTTGTGAGAGTATACAATGGTACTGCATCTAATACATCTTGCTTCCATAGTTCAGTTACGTTTGTTTGTTACAAATTTTGGTTGTCTAACGCAAGTCTTCCTTGAGCGTAAAAAATAGCACGGGTAACAAACAGCTCATGTGTTTGTATAGTCTAAAGAGGAGAAAAATGTTGCAGAGGGTTAAAAGAAGAAGAAAACCTGAGCCTGTTTTTTCCGGGAGGTTACTCCGGCAATGTTTGGATCATGGTTAAAAATGCTTTTAAAAACCAGGCCAGGTTCGTAGCAAACAATTTCAAAGGATATGGGTGAAATCATTGTTGGATCTGGCGCCACGGCTTCCCGCAACCCGCTGAATAAAGAAGGCCGCCCCTTACAGAACGGCCCCCTTTTTCAGCCTATTTGAACCGTCTAAGCAATTTCATTGTTGATCGTGACTGCAATTTATCTCATTCCATTAACCAATGAATAGCAAACAGAATAATGAACAGACAATGAACATTCCTGACGAAAATGAACAAGCAAGTATTTGATAATAAGATAGATATGAATTAAAATGAATAACTTTTCTTAAACAGCATCCACTGGGCCTGCGCGACCGCAGGATTGCGGGGATCGCTGTTAACGATTAATAAATACCCCGCCAGCCGGCTCAATTGCCAATCCTCCGCCATCTCACCTCCCTGCCAGCAGTAAATTCGCCGGAAATTCAACGTCACCGGCATCCGCAATGCCGCACAGGCCTGCATTGCACGGTCCAGCGCCATCCGCAGGCCATCCGCCGTATACCCCAGCATTTCCCGCAACTCACTGGCGTAAAAATCAGGCGCCGCATCCGCCTCCACCCGGTGCTGCTGCTCCAGGATCGCCTCCAGGTAATCGATTGTCTGTAACATAAGCTTTCATTTTTTACAGATTTACTATTCGCGTTTCGCCAGCTTCCGGAACAGCTCCTTCTCCTCTTCCGTCAGCTGCTGCGGCACGGTAATCCTGATCCTCACATAAAAATCCCCCGGCACACCGTTCCCTCCTTCCGCCTCCGGCAACCCTTTCCCCTTCAACCGGAACAACCGCCCGCTATCCGAACCCTCCGGGATCGTCAGCTGCACCGCGCTCCCCGGCACCGGCACCTGCACCTTACCGCCCAACACCGCCGTATACACATCTACCGGCACCTCCAGGTACACATCCCGACCCTTCAGCTCATACCCCGCTCCCGGTGCAATGCTCACTTCAATCAGCAAATCCCCTGGCTCACCACCGTTCATGCCCGGGTTGCCCTTGCCCTTCAACCGCAACACCTGCCCGTCGGTCATCCCTTTCTTTATCTTCAGGTTCAGCTTCTGCCCGTTCACGTTGATCTGCCGCGTACCGCCGGTATACACCTCTTCTATCCCGATATCCATCGAAGCCTGCAGATCGCCGCCACGGCGCGTACGCGCCCTGCCCTGCTGCGCCCTGCTCCGGAAACCACCTCCGAACAGGTGCTCGAAGAAGTCCGAAAACTGGCCGCCGTCGCCAAACATATCCTCCGCACTGTACTGCCCGCCCCCGCCCTGCCGGGAACGCCACCGGCTCCAGTCAAAGTCGCCCTGCTGCTGGCCCGCCTGTTCATAATATTTCCAGTTCTCCCCGAATTCGTCGTACTTCTTCCGCTTCTCCGCATCTCCCAGCACTTCATACGCTTCGTTCAGCTCCTTGAACTTCTCCTCCGCGAGCTTGTCGTCGGGATTTTTGTCCGGGTGATACTTGACCGCCAATTTGCGATACGCCTTCTTTATCTCGTCGGCGCCCGCTTTCTTGTCCACGCCCAGTATCTTGTAATAGTCTTTGTATTCCATATCTTCAGTTATAACAATTCTTGCGCCGGCCTTGTTGGGCAGCCAGTTTGACAAAAAAAGCGCCCCCTGCAGCATACAGGGGGCGCTCACATTCACGATAATATGGTGGCAGGTTCGCTACTCCCTGATCATGTCCATGACAACTTTTACGACATCTTCCGCATTGGGTTTGGAGAAGTAGTCGCCATCGGACCCGTAAGCCGGGCGGTGCGCCTGGGCCGAAAGGGTGCGGGGCGCCACGTCGAGCCAGCGGTATCCGCCCTGTTGTTCCATCACTTGCTGGAACATGTAAGCGGTGCCGCCGCCGGGAACGTCTTCGTCCACGAACAGGATGCGGTTGGTCTTCTTCAGCGATTCCAGGATAGAATGGCCGGTATCGAAGGGCAGGAGCGTCTGCACGTCGATCAGTTCGCAGGAAACGCCGAGCCCGGAGAGGGTTTGCATGGCTTCCTCGATCACGCGCAGGGTACTGCCGTAGGAAACGATGGTGATGTCGGAGCCTTCGTGGAGGATTTCCGGAACGCCCATAGGCACGGTGAATTCCCCGATGTTCTCCGGCATTTTCTCTTTCAGGCGGTAGCCGTTCAGCGATTCGATCACGATGGCGGGTTCATGGGCGCTCAGGAGGGTGTTGTACATCCCGGCCGCCTGCACCATGTTGCGGGGTACGCAAACGTAGAAACCGCGCAGGGAGTTGACGATCATCCCCATGGGGCTGCCCGAGTGCCAGATGCCTTCCAGCCGGTGGCCGCGGGTGCGGACGATAATGGGGCAGAACTGCGTGCCGCGGGTGCGGTATTGCAGGGAAGCCACATCGTCGCTGAGGGGCTGCAGGCCGTACAGCAGGTAATCCAGGTATTGGATTTCCGCGATGGGGCGCAGTCCGCGGAGGGCCATACCGATGCCCTGGCCCATAATTGTGAGCTCACGGATGCCGGTGTCGGCGATGCGGGTCTTGCCATGCACGGCCTGGAGGCCGGCAAAGCCCTGGTTCACGTCGCCGATCTTGCCCACATCTTCCCCGAAGGCGAATACCAGCGGGTTGTTGTGGAACAGCTGATCGAAGTATTTATTCAGCACTTCATAGCCGTTGATCACGGGAGCGTCGTCGGCATATAATGCGGGCACCTCCGGTACGTTGAGCGCCGAATTGGCGCCGGTGGCGTACAGCAGGGTGTTGTAATTTTCTTTTTCGGTAACGAGCTGGTTGTCGTAGAACAGCTGCAGTTCGCTGATGGCGGGCGAGAAGTCGCGCGGGTGGCGGAAGAGGATATGCGCGGCGGTTTTGAGGACATCCCTGCGCAGGGGCTCGCGGTTGGCGGTCAGCTCCTGGATGGAATGTTGTACAAACTCAGTATCGGCGCGGCCTTCTTCAATTACCTGGCGGCAGATGCCAGCCAGTTCCTGCACCTGGCTGCGGATGGGCGCGATATACTTTTCCCATGCGCGTTTGCGGCCTTCGTGGGCCAGCACTTTGGCTTCGGCTTCGATTTCCTGGAGCGAGCCTTCGTCGGCCAGCGCGTTATCGACGAGCCAGTGGCGCATTTTGGTGTTGCAGTCGAACTCTTTCTCCCATGCCAGGCGGTCCTTGCTTTTGTAGCGCTCGTGGGAGCCGGAGGTGGAGTGCCCCTGGGGCTGGGTGATTTCTTCTACGTGGAAGAGCACGGGAACGTGGGTTTCGCGGGCTTTGCGGATACCTTCTTCAAAGGCTTCGCAGAGTCCGGCGTAATCCCATCCTTTTACATTATAAATCTCCAGACCGTTGGTTTCCTCGCCTTTGCGGAACCCTTCCAGCGCGGCGCTGATGGAGCCTTTGGTGGTTTGCAGCTTGCGCGGAACGGAGATACCGTAGCCATCGTCCCACACGAAAATACATAACGGCACCTGGAGCACGCCGGCGGCATTTACGGTTTCCCAGAAATGGCCTTCGCTGGTGGAGGCATCGCCGATGGTGGCGAAGCAAACCTCGTTGCCCTGGTGCGAAAGATGCGTGAGCCCTTCCAGTTCCGGTACTTCGCGGAACAGCTTGGAAGCATAGGCCAGCCCTAAAGCGCGCGGCATCTGGCCGGCGGTGGGCGCCATATCGGCGGCGGTGTTCTTCTGCGCGGTGAGCGGCAGCCAGTTCCCGTCTGCATCAATATTAGGGGTGGCGAAATGTGAGTTCATCTGGCGGCCGGCGGAAAACGGATCGTTCTCCAGGTCCGGATCGGCGTAGAGCTGGGAGAAAAACTGCTCTACATTGGCGACGCCGGTGGCAAACGCCCAGGTCTGATCGCGGTAATAACCGGAACGGAAATCGCCCGGTTTGAAATACTTGGACATCGCAATCTGGGCTATTTCCTTGCCATCGCCAAATATCCCGAATTTGGCCTTCCCGGTCAGCACCTCGCGGCGCCCCAGAAGGCTCACTTCCCTGCTGATACATGCCAGCCGGTAATCATTCAAAACTTCCCTGCGGAACTCTTCAAACGATAACTGGCTTTGCATATTCATAGCTAATTCGTTGTTTTCGATCATGCCATCCTTGTTAAAGCACAAATGTAGGGGAATTTGATGAATGGGTAAATGTCCCGGTGCATCGTGCTAAAATTAAATTTTTAAGAAATTTTTAATATCTTGATATGCATGGTTCAGTTTTTGGCCGTAAATTTGAACTGGAAACTGGTAGAAACGTAAATGTCTAACCAAATCGTTTAAAAACCAATGTTATCATGAAAAAATTCGTTGTATCCCTATTTGCAACTTTACTGGTAACCACATCACTGTGGGCGCAGGCACAGAACGGAGGCGGAACGGCTAATGCAGTGGACGCCAAATTGAAATTCAAGAAAGAAACGATGGACTTCGGCAAAACCAAGCTGAACAAACCCGTTACCGTTACTTTCGAATTCACCAATATCTCCAAGGAACCCGTGCTGATCGAAGCCGCCAAGCCCAGCTGCGGCTGCACCACCCCGAAGTGGACAGTAGAGCCTATCCTTCCCGGAAAGGCAGGTACCATCACGGCCACCTACAACGCCAATGCGGCAGGTAAGCCGATGAAAACCATCTACCTGAAGTTAAAGGGAGTTGACCAGGAGAAGGAACTGTTCCTCACAGGAACCGTCGAAAACTAAGAGAAACAAACGCAAATAGATGCCTCCCGATCCAAACGGGAGGCATTTTTGTTTTATATCATTTATAACATGGCGAGTTGCCTTACCTTTGCCTCGCAAAAAACCAACACCAAATGCCGAACATCAGTCAGCGCGGCCAGATCATGCCGCCCTCTCCTATCCGCAAACTGGTTCCCTTCGCAGAAGCAGCCAAAAAGAAAGGAGTTACGGTTTACCACCTCAACATCGGCCAGCCCGATATCGAAACGCCGCAACCCGTACTCGACGCCGTGCGCCATTCCGACTTCAAAATCCTTGAATACAGCCACAGCGCAGGCAACGAATCCTACCGCCGCAAACTCACCACGTATTATGACCGTTTCGGCATCCAGCTGGACCACAACCAGATCATCGTTACCACCGGTGGCTCCGAAGCGATTATCTTCGGTTTCATGGCCTGCCTCGATCCGGGCGACGAAGTGATCATCCCCGAACCTTTCTACGCCAACTACAACGGCTTCGCCGTGGAAGCGGAAGTGAAAGTGGTGCCCGTTACCTCCGGCATCGAATCCGGCTTTGCGTTGCCCCCCATTGCTGATTTCGAAAAGAAAATCACGCCCAAAACCAAAGCCATCCTCATCTGCAATCCCAATAACCCGACCGGTTACCTCTACAGTCCCGAGGAACTGAACGTGCTGCGGGATATCTGCAAAAAATATAACCTCTACCTGTTCTCCGACGAAGCTTACCGCGAATTCGCGTACGACGGCAATACCCTTTCCGCCCTGCAGCTCGAAGGACTGGAAGACAACGTAGTGGTGTTCGACACCATTTCCAAGCGTTACAGCGCCTGCGGCGGCCGTATCGGCGCGCTGGTGACCCGCAATAAAACCCTGCTCGACTCCGTGATGAAGTTCGCACAGGCCCGCCTGAGCCCCCCGAGCTTCGCGCAGATTGCCGCTGAAGCAGCCGTGGACCTGCCCCTGGATTACTTTGACGGCATTAAGGCGGAGTACAAAAGCCGCCGCGACCTGCTGGTGAAACGCCTGAACGAGATCCCGGGGGTATTTTGCCCCAATCCGGGCGGTGCTTTCTACGCCATGGCGAAACTGCCGATCGATGATGCCGACAGGTTCTGCCAGTGGCTGTTGGAGGATTTCAGCTATGAAAAGCAGACTGTCATGCTGTCTCCCGGCACCGGCTTTTACGCCACTGCGGGTTTGGGCAAGCAGGAAGTGCGCCTGGCGTATGTTTTGAACCTGTCTTCCATCGATAAGGCGATGACTGCTTTGGCGAAGGCGCTGGAGGTATACCCTGGCCGCCGCTAAACTGTCAGCATATACTGCCAGTTTGTGTTAAAAAACCATCAAATCTGAAAACCTGACAAAAATCATGTTTTCGAAATGAAGGGCCTGGAAAGCCTGCCAGAAGGCTAATTTCACATTATAAATAATTCTATATAGCGTTTTTTATTCTTTTCGTTTAAATTTTTGCAATTTAAAGTTTTGAAATTTGATTTTTATGCCTACTTTTACTGTGTAATCGGGACGCAAAGGTGCAATAGAATTAAATGACAAAATTTAATATACATGTTAGACAAATTTCTAAACCTGCTTTGCAAAAAATTAACTTGTATAATTTTGACAAATGGGAAAATGGCCCGACCTTTGCATTATCAACATTATGTAAAAAATCGGCGAAGAACTAAAACGTTTTAGCTAAACAACATATTTTTGTATCAGTTTTTCATAACGTGGAATTTATAAAGGCAAACGGCTCTGATCACAGAGCCGTATTTTTTTTCTATATAGTTTCCACCACTTCCAACCGATTGCATTTTGAAATCCTCTATTTCAAGAAAACTTACCGTCTTTTAAAAACATACACTACCCGAATTTTTCCTATTATTGTCATGTAATGAAAAGACAAGGTGGGTATCGTGCCTAACCGCATGGTACCTTTCGCTAGTTTTCATAACGTGGAATTTTAAAATGCAACGGTCCTGACTCCTCAGGACCGTCTATTTTTCTCCTGATCCTATTTTCCGGCACTTACCCGCATAAAAAAAGGCCCCCAGTGCGGAGGCCCTTCCTATCTTACTACATACACCAAATTATTTGGTGTGGTTGCGGATCATCGTAAAGAAATCGTCGAACAGGTAACGCGAATCGTGCGGGCCCGGTGTGCTTTCCGGGTGATATTGCACCGAAAACGCCGGTTTGTTCTTGATACGGATGCCTTCCACGGAATTGTCGTTCAGGTTGATGTGCGTCACTTCCACATTGTCGGAAGCTGCCACCGCCTTCGCGTCGATCGCAAAACCGTGGTTCTGCGTCGTAATCTCGCTCCTGCCGGTCAGCAGGTTCTTCACCGGGTGGTTTAGCCCGCGGTGGCCGTGGTGCATTTTATAGGTCGGGATGCCGTTGGCCATGGCCAGCAGCTGGTGCCCGAGGCAGATGCCGAAGAGCGGGCGCTCGGCGGCCAGTACTTTCTTAATGGTGTCCACGGCGTAGGTCAGCGGAGCGGGGTCGCCGGGGCCGTTGGAAATGAAATAAGCATGCGGCTTAAACTCCTCGCACTCTTCGAAAGTGGTTTTGGTAGGGTGTACTTTCAGGTACGCGCCTTTTTCGGAGAGGCATTTGAGCATATTGCGCTTCACCCCGTTGTCGAGCACCGCGATGCGGATTTCTGCGTTGGGGTCGCCCACGAAGTAGGGCTCCTTGGTGGAAACCGCCTCGCAAAGGGCGAGACCTTCCATCGAGGGCACTTCTTTCAGGCGTTTGGCCAGTTCCTGCTCATCGAGGATCTCGGAGGAGATAATGCAGTTCATGGCGCCCTTGTTGCGAATGTGGGCCACCAGCGCGCGGGTGTCTACCTCATGGATGGCTACCAGGTTGTTCTCTTCCAGGAACTGGGCGAGCGACTGGTCCGCCATCTTGCGGGAATAGTTGGAAGCGATGTTCTTGCAGATCAGTCCGCTGATTTTCACAGCGCTGGATTCCACGTCTTCCTTCTTGGTGCCGTAGTTCCCTACGTAGCAGTTGTTCATGATCAGCACCTGTCCTTTGTAGGAAGGGTCGGTGAACACCTCCTGGTAGCCGGTCATCCCGGTATTGAAACAAAGCTCCCCGGATGCGGTCCCTACTTTACCGAACGCTTTTCCGTGGAAAACGGTGCCATCTTCGAGCAACAGCATGGCAGGCTGTGTAGATCTGATAGTCTGCGGCATTTCTTCTTACCCTTTCTTTTTTATGCCCCGTTAGGGACGATTAAAACTTTGCAAAGTTAGGGCATGATTTTGAATTTCGCGCAGGTTTTTCAGATCAATTCAAATGAATGGAAGTCATGATTTTGTCAGCCGCCTGTTTGCCGGTGGCGTCGTCCGCTGCGTGGGTCACTAACAGCTGTACCTGGCTGCCGCCGCGGACGAATATCAGGCTTTGAAAAGCCATGGGAGCGGTTTCCCGCAAAACGTAAGAACCTTGCTGGAGCAGGGCCGGCTGCCCGTCGATCTGCAATTCCCTGGAAGTATAACTGAACCGGGACACGCCGGAGCGGGTTTCCATGCTGCGGGCGGTTTGTTGTGCGGCCGTTTCGAGCAGGATGCTGGATTGGGAGAGATAGACGGATTCCTCCATACGGATGACGATCCCGTCGGTCTTCCCTCCTGCCTGGAAGGCTTTTACCCGCATATTGGGGCGGTCTTCCGGGGATTCGGGCTTCAATGACAGCGGGCTTTGCATCCGGATGAGGTGTCCCCGGAAAGTGCGCCATTGGGCCTCTTCCAGGAGGCCGGCCGATACGCGGGGCTCGCGGAATACGGCCATCAGGTACGGTCCGTACAGGAAACTCAGCCCGGTGCAAACGACAAACACGGCGATAGCAGCCGCGAGCGTGAGTTTCTTTCGCCCGGTAAACCCGGCCTTCCGCGCTTTCCGGCGCTCCAGGGCGGTAAACTCCGCCTCGGAAATACCATATTCCCGCCCGAAGGCTTCGAGCGAGCCGCCGGGATGCTGGGCGAGCCAGTCTTTATAAATAACAGGAAATTTTTTGCCGCAGGCGTCGCAGAAGGTGAGGTATTCGGATTTCAGCGCGCTGTGTTCGCTGCAGTGTAGGCATTTCATGTAGTTCATAGGAAGGGGCGTTAGTTGCCGGTGCATCTAAATTACGTTTTTTTTATATATATACAATAGATAGGGGCATAAAAAAGGGATAAGGTACAGACCTTATCCCTTGGGTATAGCTTTATCGAAAAACTACTCAGCAGCAGGAGCTTCAGCAGCGGGTGCTTCGGCTTCGCCTTCCGCTTTTTTCTTACCGCCGGCACGACGGGTTTTCTTGGCGGGGGCTTTATCAGCAGCGGCAGTTTTGCCGTAGATTTCGTTGAAATCAACCAGCTCGATCAGCGCAGTTTCGGCGTTGTCACCGATACGTTTGCCGAGCTTGATGATACGGGTGTAACCACCGGGGCGGCTGGCGATTTTCTCGCTAACGGTACCGAACAGTTCCTGGATAGCTTCTTTGTCCTGCAGGTAGGAGAACACGATACGACGGTTGTGGGTGTCGTCGGTTTTACCGCGGGTCAGCAGGGGCTCAACGTAAACGCGGAGCGCTTTGGCTTTGGCCAGGGTGGTGGTGATACGTTTGTGAGCAATGAGTTCGCAAGCCAGGTTGCTCATGAGGCTTTTCCGGTGAGCGGCTGTGCGGCTCAGTTTGTTCAATTTCTTTCCGTGACGCATGACTATTTGATATTTGGTTTCCCTCGCACCGTGTCAGGAATTGCAAGGTACTTGTTATAAAATGCAAATCACGCCCTCCATAGCGGCGGCGTGATTTACGCTTGAATACTATTCTTCGTCGAGCTTCAGTTTGGACAGGTCCATACCGAAGTGCAGGCCTCTTTCGCCCAGCACCTGTTCGATTTCGCTGAGGGATTTCTGACCGAAGTTGCGGAATTTCATCAGTTCTTCCTGCTCGTACTGTACCAGTTCGCTCAGGGAGTTGATTTTCGCCGCTTTCAGGCAGTTGAATGCGCGTACGCTGAGATCCAGGTCTTCCAGGGGAGTTTTCAGGATCTTGCGCAGCTGCAGGGTTTGTTCGTCTACCACGTCTTCTTTTTCAGCGTCTTTCGTATCGAAGCTGATGTTTTCATCGGTGATGATCATCAGGTGCTGAATGAGAATGCGGGAAGCTTGTTTTACCGCTTCTTCCGGGTGGATGGTACCGTCTGTCACAACTTCCATGATCAGTTTCTCGTAGTCGGTCTTTTGTTCCACACGGGTGTTCTCGATGCTGTATTTCACGTTTTTGATGGGCGTGAATACGGAATCGATCGCGATATAACCAAACACTGCATCTTTGGGTCTGTTTTCCTCAGCCGGAACATAACCGCGGCCTTTGCCGATGGTCAGTTCGATATCCAGCTTGGCGGAAGGATCCAGGGTGCAGATCAGCAGTTCGGGGTTCATGATCTGGAAAGAGTTGGTCGCTTTCTCGATCATATCTGCCCGGAACTCGGTTTTGCCTTTGATGGAGATCTGGATTTTTTCGCTGCTTACTTCATTCTCAACGATTTTCTTGAAACGAACCTGTTTCAGGTTGAGGATGATTTCAGTAACGTCTTCCGTGATACCTTTCAAAGTGGCAAACTCGTGATCAGCGCCTTCGATCTTGATACCCACAATGGCATAGCCCTCCAAAGACGACAACAGCACGCGGCGGAGCGCGTTACCAATTGTCACACCATAACCCGGTTCTAACGGACGGAATTCGAATTGAGCTTCAAAGTCGGTTGACTTCTGCAAAACGATCTTGTCAGGCTTTTGGAAATTAAGAATTGCCATTGATATGCTTGATTTATGTTTTTAAGGTATGTTATACGGCTATAGCCACCCCGGGTTCCGGGATGGCTATATCGTTATTACTTGCTGTACAATTCCACGATCAGTTGCTCCTTGATGTTCTCAGGAACAGATTCCCTTTCAGGATAAGCGATGAAAGTACCTCTCAGTTCTTTCTCGTTGAAGTCTACCCAGTTGAATTTGGGGTTCTTGCCGCGTACCTGGCTGGTAACAGCGGTGTTGCCTGCGGATTTGGCTTCCAGGCCTACAACGTCGCCGGGTTTCAGCTGGTAGGAAGGAACGTTTACCACCACGCCGTTAACGGTAACGTGTTTGTGGGAAACGAGCTGGCGGGCGGCCGGGCGGGAAGGCGCGATGCCCATGCGGAACACGGTGTTGTCCAGACGTGCTTCCAGCAGTTTGATCAGTACTTCACCAGTAACGCCTTTACGACGGTTTGCTTCTTCGAAGAGGTTACGGAACTGTTTTTCCAGTACGCCGTAAGTGTACTTCGCTTTTTGTTTCTCTCTCAGCTGTTGAGCGTACTCACCCAGTTGTTTGCGCTTGCGCTGTGCGCCGTGCTGACCGGGAGGGTTGCTGTTCTTGCCTAAATACTTGCCATTTCCTAAAATGGGCTCTCCAAAAATCCTGGAGATCTTGGTCTTTGGTCCTGTGTACCTTGCCATGTTCTGTTGTGCAGATTTTTAGTTACGGTGCACGCTCATTTAAAAATCTTAAAATCCGATCGTGCACCCACTGGTGAATGAATAAATATAATAAAATATGAATTACGAATACGAATTAACCGGTACAAAAGTTCAATTGTACCGGATAATTCGTATCGGAATATCTGATGACTATACCCTTCTCTTTTTCGGAGGACGGCAACCGTTGTGCGGCAGCGGCGTAACGTCTTTGATCAGGGTTACCTCGATACCGGAATTCGCGATGGCGCGGATAGCGCTTTCACGGCCGGCGCCGGGTCCTTTCACAAACACGTCAGCTCTTTTCAGGCCGGCGTCGATAGCAGTTTTGGCGGCATCGGAAGCAGCCAGCTGGGCAGCATACGGAGTGTTCTTCTTAGAACCCTTGAAGCCCATCTTACCCGCAGAAGACCAGGAGATAACCTGACCCTGCTTGTTGGTGATGCTCACGATGATGTTGTTGAAACTTGCAGAGATGTGTACATCGCCGAAGTTATCCACTTTTACTACCCTCTTTTTAGCGGCAGCTTTAGTATTCGTTGCTTTTGCCATAATTCGTTATAATTCCAACTATGAAACTCCAAATCCGGTTGTCTATAAAAACCCTTTATGCCGCCGCCTCCCGGATTTGGACGGAGGACCAGCAGACCAGGGATCCTATCACTATTTCTTCGTCGCCTTCTTCTTACCAGCAACCGTCTTACGCTTACCTTTACGGGTACGGCTGTTAGTACGGGTGCGCTGGCCTCTAACCGGCAGACCTTTACGGTGACGCAGCCCGCGGTAGCAGGCGATATCCAGCAGGCGCTTGATGTTCATCTGAACTTCAGAACGCAGTTGACCTTCAACTTTCAGCTCAGCATTGATGATGTTACGAATCGCAGCCTGCTCATCGTCATTCCAATCCTTTACTTTCTTGTTCAAATCAATTTCCGCCTTGTTCAGGATATATACTGCGGTGGAGTGACCGATTCCGAAGATGTAGGTCAGTCCAATTTCACCCCTTTTGTTTTTAGGAAGATCAATACCGGCTATACGTGCCATATTAATTGTTTAGTTTATTATTCTTTATAATGAGTAACAGATGCGATTATCCCTGACGTTGCTTAAAACGGGGATTCTTTTTGTTGATCACCAGCAATTTACCCTTGCGGCGAACGATTTTGCAGTCTGCACTTCTTTTCTTGATGGAAGCTCTTACTTTCATGAGTCAATAGTTATAAATCTACTAGTGTATTTTACTTACTTATACCTGAAAATTATACGACCCCTGCTCAAATCATAAGGGCTCATCTCTACTCCAACCTTATCGCCCGGCAGGATGCGAATATAGTGCATCCTCATTTTTCCAGAAATGGTCGCCAAAATCTCATGCCCATTCTCCAGTTTTACCCGGAACATCGCATTTGATAAGGCTTCGAGAATAATACCATCCTGTTTAATCAGTGCCTGTTTCGCCATAAAAATTTTTAGGAATGCAAAGATACCATAAAAAGTTCTGAATCAGAAAAATTTAGGGCAAATTATATTTATAAATATCCGGTTTGTGGATAAAGTCCCCTCCCCTGTTGTGCATAAGTTAATAACAGCCTGCTAAACAGAAGTATATGTATGTGGAAATATTATCGTAACCTTTTGTCTTATTGCGCTACCGCTCCCGCCAAAACCGGGTTTTGCTGCTCCGCAGCCTCGATTTCCACAAAAGTGGACAGCACATCCGCCTTGCCTTTCTGTACCGAAACCGTGTGTTCGTAGTGGACAGACACCTTCCGGTCCCTGGTCACCACCGTCCACCCGTCCTCCAGGTACTCCACATCCCGGGTGCCCAGATTCACCATCGGCTCGATCGCGATCACAAGCCCCTCTTTCAGCACCGCTCCGCTGCCCCTGCGGCCGTAATTCGGCACCTGCGGGTCCTCATGCAGGTTGCGGCCCAAACCGTGCCCTACGAGCTCCCTGACAACGCCGTAACCCCGTTCCCGCTCCAGGTAGTCCTGGATGGCATATGCAATATCGCCCACGCGGTTGCCCACCACCGCCTTCTCGATGCCCTTGTTCAGGGCGGTCTTGGTTGCGGCCATCAGCTTCCGCACATGCGCCGGCACTTCGCCGATCGCAAATGTATAGGCGCTGTCGCCATGGAAATCGTTCTTATACACGCCCACGTCTACCGATACGAGGTCGCCCTCGCGGATGATGTAGCTGTTGGGAATGCCGTGCACCACCGCTTCGTTCACGGAAATGCAGCAGGTATTGGGAAAACCTTTATAATTTTTGAAGGAAGGCACCGCGCCGTGGTCGCGGATGAATTGTTCCGCAATTGCGTCGATGTCCAGCGTGCTCATGCCGGGCTTCAGCTGACGGGCCACTTCCGCGAGGGTAGCGCTCACCAGCTGGGCGCTTTCGCGCATCAGCTCAATTTCTTCTTTCGTTTTATAATGAACCATAACATGCAAAATTAACTAAAAATGACGAGACGGCCGTGCCGTAAACTAAACAGCCATCCTGCCCATTGGTTCAGGATGGCTGCTAATATGTTTCGCCTGGCGGTTACGCGTTGGCGGGAGATGTTCTGCCTTTGATGCGGCCGGAGCTCATGAGGCCGTCGTAGTGACGCATGAGCAGCTGGCTTTCGATCTGCTGCAGGGTATCCAGGATTACGCCTACCATAATCAGCAGGGAAGTACCGCCGAAGAAGGTTGCGAACTGGCTGTTGATCCCGAGTGCGGCAGCGATGCCGGGCAATACGCCCACCAGTGCCAGGAACATCGAACCGGGGAGGGTGATCCGGTCCATCACGGCGCCGATGTAATCAGCGGTGGATTTACCGGGTTTCACACCGGGGATGAACCCGTTGTTGCGTTTCATTTCATCCGCCATTTGGGTGGGGTTGAAGATGAGCGCGGTGTAGAAGAACGTAAAGACGATCACCAGCACGGCATAGATCACATTGTACCAGGGGTTGGTGTGGTCGCTGAATATGCGGATGAAGCCCGAAGCGCTCTCGCTCTGGGTGGCAAAACCGATCGCCGTGGCCGGGATGAACATAATGGCCTGGGCGAAGATGATGGGCATAACGCCTGCAGCATTCACCTTGAGGGGAATGAACTGGCGGACGCCGCCGTATTGTTTGTTACCGACGATTCGTTTGGCGTAGTTCACGGGGATTTTGCGCGTTCCCTGCACCAGCAGGATGAGCCCGATGGTGATCACGATGAACATGGCAATTTCCACGAGGAATACGAGAAGACCACCGCCCGCGCCTGTGATTTTCAGGGAGAATTCCTGCAGGAGGGATTCCGGGAGGCGGGCGAGGATGCCCACCATGATGATGATGGAAGTACCGTTACCGATGCCCTTATCCGTGATTTTTTCACCCAGCCACATAACGAACAGCGTTCCGGCGGTCAGCACCACGGTGGTGGAAAGCCAGAACATGACGTCGCCGTATCCGGGAACAAGCGCTCCACCGGATTGCGTCCTCAGGTATGCAACGTATGCGCTGGCCTGGAAAGCCGTCACGATTACGGTGAGCAGGCGGGTGTATTGGTTGATCTTCTTCCGGCCGCTGTCTCCTTCTTTCTGGAGTTTCTGGAAATAGGGAACAGCGATCGTCAGGAGCTGAATGGCGATAGACGCAGAGATATAGGGCATGATGCCGAGGGCGAAGATGGATGCGCGGGAGAATGAACCACCGGCAAACATGTTGAACAGCCCAAGGATACCTTGCTGGGAAGTCTCGGAGAATTTGGCCAGCTCGTTGGGATCGAGACCGGGAAGGGTGATATAGGAACCAACACGGTATACCAGTACCAGGAGCAGCGTTGTGAGGATGCGCTTGCGCAGGTCCTCGATACTCCAGATGTTCTTTATGGTTTCGATAAATTTCTTCACAGGAAGATAAGAGTTTAATAACGCGTGCAAAAATTCGAAAAGACGCACTACTCCGTAGGCGCCTTCTCTATCGTAATTTCTTAAACCAGTTCCACAGAACCACCAGCTGCTTCGATGGCTGCTTTGGCTTTCTCGCTGATTGCGTTCACTTTCAGCGTTACTTTGCTCTTCAGCTCACCGTGGCCCAGCACTTTCACCTGGTCGGTTTTGCTGATAAGGCCGTTCATGTAGAGGTTCTCGAGGCTGAATTCCTGGATACCGTATTTCTCGATGATCGTGTCCAGCTGGCCGAGGTTGAATACTTTATATTCTACGCGGCTGATCGGGTGGAAACCGCGTTTCGGCAAACGGCGCTGGATAGGCATCTGGCCACCTTCGTGACCGCGTTTGCTGGAATAACCGGTGTTGGATTGCGCACCTTTGTTACCTTTCGTAGAAGTGCCACCTTTACCGGAAGCTTCGCCGCGACCGAGGCGTTTTTCTTTATGTACCGCGCCTTGTGCAGGGCGGAGTTGATGTAAGCTCATTTGTGTAATTGTTTTACTTGCGCGGAAATCAACCGCTCGCTTTTACAATGATAATTCAAAAAAACAGAAAGCCAAATGTAAAAATGAAAATTTTACATTATGCATTCACTTCTTCCACTTTCACCAGGTGGTGCACGGCGCGAACCATGCCCAGGATCTGGGGGGTGGCTTCAACCTCAACGGTATTGTTCATTTTTTTCAGCCCGAGTGCCTTCAGGGTCAGTTTCTGACGTTCAGGACGATCGATACCGCTTTTTACCTGGGTGATCTTAATCTTTGCCATTTTTACTATGATATATTTCCTTTGAAGAATTCCGGTATCCAAAAGGGCAAGCCCTCCGGAACCGGGGTTATATCCGCCCGGGATTATTATCCGTTGAAAACTTTCTTCATGGACACGTTGCGGGTCCTGGCAACCTGGATGGGTTCGCGCAGCATGCCGAGTGCCTTGAAGGTGGCTTTCACCACGTTGTGGGGGTTAGCGGAGCCGAGGGACTTCGCCAGCACGTCGGTGATACCGGCGCTTTCCAGAACGGCGCGCATGGAACCACCGGCGATTACACCCGTACCATGAGCAGCAGGCTTCACCAGCACCTTGGCAGCGCCTTCCTTAGCCAGCTGATCGTGAGGGATCGTACCGTGGTGAATGGGAACTTTGATCAGATTCTTCTTTGCATCGTCGATACCTTTGGTGATCGCTTCCTGCACTTCCTTGGCTTTACCAAGACCGTGACCTACCACGCCATTTTCGTTACCCACAACCACCAGCGCGGAAAAGCTGAAAGTACGACCACCTTTGGTAGTCTTTGTAACCCTGTTGATAGCTACAACCTTCTCTTTCAGTTCCAGATCGCCGGCTTTTACTTTATTGAATGAATTCTTTGCCATTTTTATTTAATAAGAATTACGATATCAGTTTGATTAGAATTGCAGACCGCCTTCGCGCGCGCCTTCGGCAGTTGCCTTCACGCGGCCATGGTAGAGATAACCGGAACGGTCGAACACGCAGCTGGTAACACCCAGTGCAGTCGCCTTAGCCGCCAGGGCAGCGCCCACTTGCTTGGCTTTCTCGGTTTTGTTGCCAGTCACACCTGCCAGCGCTTTATCGCGGGAAGATGCAGATGCCAGGGTAGTACCGGTGGTATCGTCGATCAGCTGGAGATAGATCTCCGAGTTGCTGCGAAATACGGACAGTCTGGGCTTCTGTGCAGTTCCGCTGATCTTCTTACGGATACGGAAGCGGATATTCTGTCTTCTGTTTGCTTTTGTAATCATTACTTTAAGTATTTGATCTCCCGATGCTGCCGGGACTTTATTTGTAAAGTAAACACCGGAACCGGGTTCCAATGTTTACTTCAAAGTTTTGAAATGTTCCTGCTCCTGCCCTTCAGTGGCTTACGCCGCGAGGAGAAAGAGCCGGGGATTATTTACCGGCGGATTTACCAGCTTTCTTACGTACAACTTCGTCGCTGTAACGTACACCTTTACCTTTGTACGGCTCGGGTTTGCGGAGGCTGCGGATTTTAGCGGCAACCTGGCCCAGGAGCTGGTTGTCGATACCTTCCAGCTGGATCAGCGGGTTCTTACCTTTTTCAGTTACGGTGTTCACCTTCAGTTCCTTCGGAATCTCGAAGATGATGTTGTGGGAGTAACCCAGTGCCAGGTCGATCAGCTGACCGTTGTGCGCAGCCTTGTAACCCACACCTACCAGTTCCAGTTGTTTCTTGAAACCTTCGGTTACGCCGGTCACCATATTGGCGATGAGGGCGCGGTACAGACCGTGCAGTGCGCGGTGGCGGATCTGGTCGGTCGGGCGGGTGATCAGGATCTCCCCGTCTTTCACTTCCACTTTAATATCGCGGTCGATCGCTTTTTTCAGTTCGCCTTTGGGACCTTTTACAGTCACCTCGTTGGTAGCGCTAACAGTTACTGTTACACCGCTCGCCAGTTTAATCGGACTTCTGCCTATACGTGACATGATTCGTCAGTTTATGTTGTTGTGAGGCGGCATCCCGGGTTCAGCCCGTATAGAAGGCTTAATAAACGAAAATGCCGTTGATCCCGCCCTGGTAAAGGACGGGATCAGAATATGATTAATATACGTAGCAAACTACTTCGCCACCTACGTTTTGTGCTTTTGCTTCCTTGTCGGTCATTACACCTTTGGAAGTGGAGATGATCGCCACGCCGAGACCGTTCTTGATACGTTTGAAGTCTTCAGGTTTGGAGTACTGGCGCAGACCGGGACGGGAAATCCTTTGCAGGTCCTGGATAGCAGGAACTTTGGTCTGGGGATCGTATTTCAGGGCGATCTTAATGAGGCCCTGCTTGTTGTCTTCCTCGAACTTGTACTTCAGGATATAACCTTTGTCGTACAGGATCTCGGTAATGCGTTTCTTCAGTTTGGAAGCCGGAATTTCCACGATCCTGTGGTTTGCCATCTGGGCATTGCGGATGCGTGTCAGAAAATCTGCTATTGGATCAGTAACCATTGTTAGTTAAAGTTGAAAATGTGTACAATGCGATATCCAATCGATATAGATAGGAATCAAAAAACTACTTCGGGAGCCCCCGGTGATAATTACCAGGAAGCTTTTCTTACGCCAGGGATTTTACCTGCCAGTGCCATGTCGCGGAACATGTTACGGCAAATGCCGAATTGACGCATGTAGCCTTTGGGGCGACCGGTCAGCTGGCAACGGTTGTGCAGGCGAACGGGAGAAGCGTTTTTGGGCAGTTTGTCGAGCGCTGCGTAGTCGCCTTCAGCTTTCAGCTGTGCGCGTTTCTCAGCGAACTTAGCCACCATGGCTTCTCTCTTTCTTTGTCTGGCTTTTACGGATTCTTTTGCCATGTGATATTATTGTTGATCTTTTTTGATGTTCTTGAACGGCATACCCAGTTCTTTCAGGAGCTCGTAAGCTTCTTCGTTGGTTTGGGCAGTGGTTACGAAAGTGATATCCATACCGGTGATTTTGGTCACCTTGTCGATGTCGATCTCCGGGAAGATGATCTGCTCGGTCACACCCAGGGTATAGTTACCGCGGCCATCGAATGCTTTCTCGTTGATACCCTTGAAGTCGCGTACGCGGGGCAGGGAAACAGCGATCAGGCGATCGAGGAATTCGTACATGGTTACACCGCGCAGGGTCACACGCGCGCCGATGGGCATGTGCTTACGCAGCTTAAAGTTAGAGATGTCCTTTTTGGACAGGGTAGCGATGGCTTTCTGACCTGCGATGCGGGTCATCTCGTCTACCGCGATGTCTACCAGTTTCTTGTCACCTACGGCACCGTTGATCCCCTGGTTCAGGCAGATCTTGGTCAGGCGGGGAACCTGCATCACGCTCTTATAGTTGAATTTCTTGTGGAGTGCAGATACCACTTCGTTGCGGTATTTGGTCTGCAGTCTGGGCTGATATGATGTGTTTGCCATTATTTGATTACCTCCCCTGATTTTTTAGCGATACGAACTACTTTACCGTTTTCCCGCTGACGGCTAACACGGGTAGCTTTACCAGCCTTAGCGTCCCACAACATTACGTTGGAAAGGGAGATCGGAGCCTCCTGCTTAACGATACCACCTTTGGTATTCTGGGCAGTCGGTTTCGTGTGCTTGGTGATGATGTTCACGCCCTCTACCAGCACTTTCGGGTTGGTTGCGTCAACGATGACTTCCAACACCTTGCGCGCTTTGGTACGGTCCTTGTCCTCACCGGAGATAACCACAACCAGGTCGCCTTTCTTAATGTTGAACTTAGGCTTAAATCTAGTTTTCATCTGTTTGTTTGTTTATACGCCAAGCAAAACTTGGGTCTCGCTTGATTAAAATATATGTCGTTTTATGAAACGGGTCGCAAAGATATGCAAAGATTTCGGATACTGAATTCAGTTATTCACATAAAGACTGTCACAATATATAACCTCCTTATGCCTAACTACTTGAATCCTGTATCCGAAATCCTATGTCGACTCCTTAAAGCACCTCGGGCGCCAGGGAGATGATCTTCATGTATCCTTTATCGCGAAGCTCACGGGCAACCGGACCGAAAATACGGGTACCGCGGGGCTCGTCAGAGTTGTTCAGCAATACTACGGCGTTGTCGTCGAAGCGGATGTAAGAACCGTCGCGGCGACGGAGCTTCTTCTTCGTCCTAACAATAACAGCTTTGGTTACGGTACCTTTTTTCATACCGCCACCGGGGATCGCGTCTTTCACAGTCACCACAATCTTGTCGCCCACACCTGCGTAGTCCTGGCCGGAGTTGCCGAGTACGCGGATGCAGAGCACTTCTTTCGCGCCACTGTTATCTGCT
>NZ_CALNBI010000455.1 GCF_937874145.1 uncultured Chitinophaga sp.
CATCCCTATTTACGCGGAGCGGTTTTTTCCATGCGCAGGCCCACGCTGAGCATATCGGGCAAGGGGTTCTGGCGCATGTTCTGCTCGAATGTGAAACGATAGGTGCCGGCCCTGGGAAGGATCGCGTTCTGCTGGATGGGAATGCGGTGCTCGAAGATATCGTCGAGGCCGCTGCCCAGCCATTTGCCGTAGCTGTCGGCCAGGGGCAGTTCCACCCTCCGGGTTTGCGGCAGGCTGTCGCCGGGCATCTGCGTGCTCACGATCAGCCAGAGATTGTTGTACGGATAGGCGTCCGTATGGCGGACGTTAACGTACAGGTTGTAAAAGAACGCCGTGTCTTCCGCGGCGAGCGTGACTTCATATGCTGGTTTGAAGGAAGCATCCCAGTTGGATTGCGGGATGTCCCTGTTTTTCTCGAAGGTATCCAGCTTCGGCGGCGAGCAGGCGAAAGCGAGCAGGCTGATGGCGAAGCAGGCGGAGCGTGATATCGTCGTGCGGATCATATGCTTGTTTAGAGTACGTTGAGCACCTGCTCTTTGGCTTTTTCCAGCTCGTCTTTCATCATCACTACCCATTGCTGGATGCCGGCGTCGTTTGCTTTGGAGCCGGTGGTGTTGATTTCGCGGCCGATCTCCTGGAGTACGAAGCCCAGTTTCTTGCCTTTGGCGGGCTCGGCTTCGTTGAGTATCTCTTTGAAATAGCGGCAGTGGTTCTGCAGGCGCACCAGTTCCTCGGAGATGTCGAGCTTCTCCAAATAGAAAATAAGCTCCTGTTCCATGCGGTTGCCGTCGACGTTTTCTTTGCCTACGTATTCGGCCAGGAGCGTTTCGAGGCGGGTGCGCACTTTCTCTTTGCGGAGCGGGTCCAGTTCGCGGACTTTTTCGGTGTAAAGCAGGATGTTATCGATACGAAGCAGGAGGTCTTTCTCCAGCATCTGCCCTTCATCGACGCGGTGTGCATCCATTTCTGCAACGGCTTTGCGGACGATGGCGGCTACTTCGTTCCATTCGTTTTCGGAGATTTGTTCGGAAGCGGGGGATACGACTTCAGGGAGCTTCATGAGCACGTTGAGCATATCTTCCTGCGGGATGGCGAGGTCGCGGGCCATGCCGGAGATGGCTTCGTAATAGTAACGGGCGAGCTCGGTGTTGATGACTACGGGGCGGTTGGCGCCGTTCTGTTTGATGTTGATCGTGGCATCGAGGGTGCCGCGCTGCAACTCCGATTGAAGGATGTTGCGGATGTCGAATTCGTAGGGTTTCAGTAAGGGGGACATTTTGAGATTCACTTCAAACTGTTTCCCATTGAGCGATTTGATCTCGGCCACAATGGTCGTTTCTCCCCGGGTTACCTCCGCACGGCCGAAGCCGGTCATGGATTTCAGCATATTATCTGTTTATGTGACAAACCTAGTCAATTATTGTCATATTTCGGCGCGGGCTACCAGCGTGTTAGCGGAAGAGGGCGGCTTCGAACGCTTTCTTGTCGAGGACGGTCATATCCCCCGGCTGCATGCCCCGTATATCGAGGCGGCCGATGCGGTAACGGATGAGCCTCAACGTGGGGAAGCCTACGGCTGCCGTCATCTTCCTCACCTGCCGGTTTTTGCCTTCGGTGAGCACCAGCCGTATCCAGGGCGCGGGTATGTGCTGGCGGAAGCGGATGGGCGGATGGCGGTCGGGCACTTCCGGCGGAGCGTCGAACAAAGATGCCTTTGCGGGTTGGGTGCGGAAAGGCTTCCCGTCGACCGTAATCGTTACGCCGGTTTCCAGCATGCGGATCGCTTCGGGCGTTACCGCGCCATCCACCTGCACCCAGTATTCCCGTTCGTGCGCCTGTGCCGGTTGCAGCAGGCGGTGGTTGACGGATTTGTCGTTCGTGAGGATCAATAACCCTTCGCTGTCGTAATCCAGCCTGCCTACCGGGTACACGTCTTTCGGCACATCGAAGAAGTCGGATAAAACGGCTTTATCCCCTTCCTTCCCGAACCGGGTCAATACCTGGTATGGCTTGTAAATGGTAAAATAGCGAAGGTTCACGCTCACTGCTTTGGTTAAGGGCCTGTAAATTAGTAATTTTGCCGCATCCTTAGCGATTTTATGGCACCTGACATGTTAAGCGATCCGTCTCCCTGCCCGTACTGCGGCAAATACCTGGGCGAAATATTTTCCGCCGCCACGCCTGAACATGTGGAAGAGATCGCCAACGCCAAAACCTGCAAGATCTACCGTAAAGGGCAAGACATATTCCAGGAAGGCGCGCATCCTTACGGCATCTGGTTCGTCAACTCCGGGAAAGTGAAGTTGTCGCACAGCGGCGACGAAGGCCGCGAGCAAATCATCCGCCTTGTGAAGCCGGGCGACCTCATCGGTTATAAGGCGCTCATTAGCAACGAACCATACACCGCTACCGCTACCGTGCTGGAAGACAGTGCGGTTTGTTTCATCCCCCGGGAAGTATTCCTCGGCCTTTTGCAGAAAGATCCCACCCTTGCGCTGCGCATGATGCAGATCCTGTCGAGCGAGCTGAGAAGGGCGGAACAGAAGATCACGCACCTGGCGCAGAAGCCAGTCCGCGAGCGCCTCGCCGAAACGTTGCTTACCCTGAAGGAAACTTATGGACTGGAAGCGGATGAGGAAACGATCAACGTGATGCTTTCCCGGGAGGAGATCGCCAACCTGGTGGGTACCGCTACGGAATCGGCCATCCGGTTGTTGTCGGAATTCAGGAAAGAGAAAGTGATTGATCTCTCCGGCAAAAAAATCCGCATTCTCCGCCTGCAGCAACTTATCAAAATGGCCAATCTCCAGGATTAAGCCATCTAAAACCCAAATCCGAACAGAGAACCGTTTGGCCGGCTAACTACCCATTACCGTCAGAAACGCGAAATTTAAAGCCTAGCATGGCGATGCAGTGCTATGCACGTGCGACGATATGTGTGATGAAACGTAGTGTTGGAAAGGGTTTGGGCTGGAATTAAAAAAGTCTGACTGCGTGAACAATCAGACTTTCTTAGTATGTGAATGGGTTAGTAAGTACAGGGAAATAAATTTCCCTACACAATATTAAAAAGAATTTCATCACAAAAGAAAAATTTTACAAGAAATTTTATTCACAAGCAAAAAAAAATTGTGGATAACGCCCCCTAACTTTGCTTCGATTTAACGATGTACATATGAAGTTTGACTCACCGATACCGGTTACAGAAATAGCAGCGCTCACCGGCGCAACGCTTAAAGGCAATGCGTCGCTGATGGCGACGGGCATCAACGAGATTCACAAGGTGACGCCCGGCGACATCTCGTTCGTGGATTTCGAGAAGTATTACAACGCCTGCCTCAACTCGGCGGCCACCATCATCATCATCAACAAGGATGTGGAAGTGCCCCCGGGCAAAGCGATCCTCGTTACCGACGATCCGTTCTCCGCATACGTGGGATTGGTAAAACGCTTCCGCCCCTATGAGCCGCAGAACAAGGCGGTGAGCGACAGCGCGGTGATCGGCGAAGGCACCGTTATTTCCCACGGCGCCGTTGTAGGCCATCACGTTACCATCGGCCGCAACTGCATCATCCACCCCAATGTCGTGATCTACGACCATACCGAAATCGGTGATAACGTGATCATCCATTCCGGCAGCGTCATCGGGGCAGATGCATTCTATTTCAAAAAACGGGCTACCCGCGAGGTCATGTGGGATAAACTCATGAGCTGCGGCCGCGTCATCATCGAAAGCGACGTGGAAATCGGCGCGCTCTGCACCATCGACAAAGGCGTAAGCGGCGATACCATCATCGGGCGCGGCACCAAGTTCGACAACATGATCCACATCGGCCACGGCACCGTTATCGGCCGCAACTGCCTCTTCGCCGCACAGGTAGGCGTAGGCGGCAAAGCCATTATCGAAGACAATGTGGTGCTCTGGGGACAGGTAGGCGTCAACAAAGACCTCACCATCGGGAAAGGCGCCGTCGTGTTTGCCGGCAGCGGGGTGAAAGACTCCATCGAAGGCGGTAAAAACTACTTCGGTTCGCCCGTGGAAGAAGCACGCACCAAAATGAAAGAACTCGCCTGGATCAAAAGGATCCCCGAGATGTGGAACAAAATCAAAGGTTAATATTCAAGTCATGATAAAATCCCTTTCCGGGTTCGCTGCAGCCTGCCTCCTCCTCGCCGGCTGCGGCGTTTCGAAGAACGCAACCCAAACCGGGCTCTATACCGCCGCCAACGAAGTAACCGTTAAGACCGACGACGGATGGTTCTCGGCCAAAACGATCTCCCTCGGCGATTACGCCACCACTTCCCGCACCAACGGCATCCCTTCCGGCGCGCCCGCGAAGCAATGGAAGAACACCTCCGACGCTTTTTACTTCACCGTAAAGAACGGCAGTTCGCAACTGCCCGTGCAGGTGCTCAGCACGCCGCGCATTACCTTCTCCGCACGCACCTTTCCCGGTTGGTTCCCGGTGATGGGGAACGATGCGCCGCTCTGGTACATCCACGCCGGCGCCACCGCCGCAGATCCGCTCAAAAGCTGGGAGATGATCGTGAAAAGGAACATCGCGTTCCTGGAGCTGAACGACAATAAAGCGGTCGGCATCCTCCGTTCCAATACCGACGAACTGAAGGTGACGGCGCACAACCGCTACGGTGCGGTGAACAGCGCTGACCGGATTTGTTATGAATTCCAGCTGAAGGGCATCCCTGTAGCCGCTGTGCTCACGGGGAAAGACCAGCGCGCCTGGCTGCAAAAGGAACTCGACCCCGCCACGCGCGAAACGCTGGCGGCAGTGATGCTCGGCCTGTTGTTCAGGCCGCAGTAAAGGATGGGATTCAGGAAGCGCGTTGCTGTTGTTCGCGGAGGAAGTTGCGCGATATTTCGCCAATGGTATCGGCGAGCGGGCGGAACCGGAAACCGGGGAGCGCTTCCAGGATCTTGCCGTTGTTGTAGTAGACTTTCAGTTGTGCCGTGCGGGCCGTTTCGCGGGTAAGCAAAGGGCGCTTGCCTGTGATCATGCCGCGGATTTTCTCTATCCGCCATACGATGGCCGCCATCCAGGGTTTGGCGGCGATGTGCGGGGGCTTCTTGCCGAGGTGGAGGGCCATTTCGTTGAACAGCTGGCGGTAGGGCCAGTTGTCGCCGTTGAGGATAAAGCGCTCGCCCGAAATGGGGCTTTCCATCAGCCGGATCATCGCTTCCACCACATCTTCCACATCCACGAAACCGTTGACGCCCTCTGTGTAATACGGAAACTCTTTCCAGGCATTCTTCAACAGCATCCCCGACCCGTCGTGCCAGAAACCACTTCCGAGTATAATGGAAGGGTTCACGATCACGGCGTCGAGCCCTTCGGCGATGCCGCGCCAGATTTCCATCTCGCTCAGATGTTTGCTGACGGCATACTGGCTGTTGTTTTTGCTTTCTTCCCACTGTGATTTTTCGTTCAGCTGATCGTTTTGCTTCGCGCGCCCCAGCGAGGCTACGGAGCTGACGTGCACCAGCTTGCGGATGTTCGCGTCGATCGCCATGTTCACGACGTTGGCGGTGCCTTCGATGTTGATCTTCATCATAGCCTCCCGTGCGTCCGGCTGGAAGGAAACGACGGCGGCGCAGTGGTATACTTCGTTAATGCCGGCGAATGCCGCTTCGAGGGAGGTAACATCGAGCACGTCGCCCTGCACCCATTCGATCCTGTCGGCCACATCTTTCACGGCGTCGGGTATGCGGCTGCGATAGAGGGCGCGTACCGGCTTGCCGGCCTTCACCAGCGCCCGCAGCAGATAACTACCCAAAAAACCCGTTCCGCCTGTGACAAGGATCATTGCTAATGAATTGAGATGAAGCCACAAATGTAAATCAATACTTGTAAAAACCTTTCCCGGTTTTGCGGCCCAGTTCGCCTTTTTCCACCAGTGCGGCCTGCATGGCTCCGGGCCGGAAACGGGGCGCTTCATCGAAGGCTTCGTAGAGCGAGCGCGTAACGGCGTAGTTGACGTCGTTGCCGATAAGGTCCATCAGCGCGAAGGGCCCCATGCGAAAACCTGCGGACTCCAGCAGTCGGTCGATCACGGCAAGGTCCGCCACACCGGAAGCTGCGATCTCCATGGCTTCGAGGTAGTAATGCCGGGCCACGCGGTTGACGATAAACCCGGGCGCGTCTTTCACATGCACGGGCGTTTTGCCCATATGCTGCACAACGGCGTATAAGAGTTGCGTAACGCTTTCCGCAGTTTGCGCGCCGCTCACCACTTCCACCAGCGCCATGAGGTGCGCGGGGTTGAAGAAGTGCATGCCGGCCACCCTTTCGGGATGCGGTATCGCTGCCGCGATGGCGGAAACGGACAGCGAAGAAGTATTGGTAGCGAAGATGGTGGTAGCGGGATTGTGTTGTGCCAATTCGCTAAAGAGGGCCGTTTTCACGGGGATCTTTTCCACGATGGCTTCTATGACCAGGTCGGCCTTGCAATCACTAACCTGGAGGCAGGGCTGAAGGCGTTGCAGGGTGGCCTCGCGGTCTTCGGGGTTCATCTTGCCTTTTTCCACCGATTTGTCGAGGTTTTTACGGATCATCTCCAGGCCTGCGGCCACGGCCTCGGGCTTCACGTCGAACAACAGGGTGGGGAATCCCGCCGCGGCGGAAACCTGTGCAATCCCGGCGCCCATGGTGCCGGCGCCGCAAACGGCGATCTGTCGGATGTCGGAAACGGATGTTAACATAAGGAAGATCGTTTTGGCGGAGCGTAGGGGGAAAGAAAAACGGCCGTCCCGGTGAGGACGGCCGTGCGTGATATGTTTAACGTGCGCCCTGGAACTGTTTCAGGAAGCGCTGGTCGTTTTCGGAGAAAAGACGGAGGTCTTTGATCTGGTACTTCAGCATGGTGAGCCTTTCGATGCCCATGCCGAATGCGAAGCCGGTGTATTTCGAAGAATCGATGCCGCAGTTTTCAAGCACCTGGGGGTGCACCATGCCGCAACCGAGGATCTCCACCCAGCCGCTGTGCTTGCACACGTTGCAGCCTTCGCCGCCGCAGATGAGGCAGGAGATATCCATTTCCGCGCTGGGCTCCGTGAACGGGAAGTAAGAAGGGCGGAAGCGGATCTTGAAGTTTTCGCCGAAGAACTCCTGCACGAAGTAATACAGCGTCTGCTTCAGGTCGGCGAACGAAACGTTCTCGGCTACATACAGCCCTTCGATCTGGTGGAAGAAGCAGTGCGCACGGGCGCTGATGGTTTCGTTACGGTATACACGGCCCGGGCAGATGATGCGGATGGGGAGCTTGCCTTCTTCCATCACCCGAACCTGAACGGAGGAGGTGTGGGTGCGCAACAGCCAGTCGGGATTGTTGTGTACATAAAAGGTGTCCTGCATGTCGCGGGCAGGGTGGTTTTCGTCGAGGTTGAGGGCGGTGAAGTTGTGCCAGTCGTTTTCGATCTCGGGCCCTTCCGCGATCGTGAAGCCCAGCCGTTCGAAGATGCGGATGGCTTTGTTGCGGACGATGCTGATAGGGTGGCGGGTGCCCAGGCGGTGCGGCTCGCCGGGCAGGGTGAGGTCGAGCTGGTCGGCCACGTTGCCGCCGGCATCTTTCAGGTGCCCGAATTCGGCGTACTTTTCTTCAGCCGCCAACTTGAAAGCATTCAGGACTTGCCCGAATTCCTTTTTCTGATCGTTCGGGACATTTTTCATTTCCCCGAAAAGGGCCTTTACGATCCCTTTGGTACCGAGGAATTTGATGCGGTATTGCTCCAGCTGTTCCGCGTTTTCGGGGCGGAAAGCGGCAATTTCCTGTTTATAAGCTTCTATTTGCTGCACGATTGGCTCCATAGCCGACAAAGATAACGAACGCCGGACAAAAATTCCCTGCCGGATTTTATGGAATCCGGGGCCGGGAGCATCTTCCTGTTAAATCCTCCCCCGTTATGCAAATACATATTCCTGTGATCATGGCCGGCATGCTCATCGCCTGCGCCCCGGCCACCCAATCGGAAAAAGATCTCGCCGCGCTCACCCGCGACGCCGAGATGCGCGAAGTACGCGTTGCGCAGGTGACCGCCGCAGCATCCATCGACCAGGAAAAGAAAAAAGCACCGCCTGTAGTGCGGAAAGACGAACAATTCGCGCCTCCCCGCCTGAAAACGCCCGAGGAAATCGAGCGCGACAATAAAAAGGCAGCAGCGAAAAAGGTGTATTTCGCGCCTCCCCGCCTGAAAACCGCCGAGGAAATTGAGCGCGACCGGCAAAAGCAGCAGAAAAAGCCCATCCGGAAGGTAAAAGTGAATGAAAAAACCGGCGAAGCCAGGTTGTACGATGCCAATAACAAAGACATCACCGAAACGGTATCGCCCAGAACGAAGAAAGTGAAAGTGGTAACCGACCCCTCCGGCAAATGGAAGCTGCTTGATGAAAACGGTAAACAAGTGACCGACGGACCGCCCCCTCCCCCGCCGCCGAGCCCCGACCGGGAACGCGACGCACAGAAAAAGAAGGGATAACCGCTTCCCTGAACCTGAAAACATCATCCCTTTCCATCCCTGCCCCCGTCCTGCCCGCAGTAGCCGCCATCGCTGCGGGAGGGATGGGTGAGGCGGGGCATCTTTTTAACAGCATTTACGGCGCCCGCCATCGCCGGCAGGCCGGAGCGATCCGGCCTTTTTTATGCGGATCACTCAAACACGACGGTCTTGTTCCGGTACACGAACACCCGGTCACTGAACACCAGCTGAAGGGCGCGCGCCAGCACGGAAGTCTCGATTTCCTTCCCCGCTTTCATCATGTCGGTAGCCGTGTAAGTATGGTTGACGGGGATGACCTGCTGCGCGATGATAGGCCCCTCGTCGAGCTCGTTGGTCACGAAATGGGAAGTAGCCCCGATCAGCTTCACCCCCCGCTCGAAGGCCTGGCGGTAGGGGTGCCCACCGGCGAATGCCGGCAGGAATGAATGGTGGATATTGATGATCCGCTCCGGGTAAGCCGCCACGAAATCCGGGCTGAGGATACGCATGAACTTGGCCAGCACGATATAATCCGGCCCGTTTCCCGCGATCAGCTCCCGTATCCGCCCCTCGAAATACGTTTTGTCGCCCTCCTCGTGGGAAACGAGGTGGAACGGAATATTGAATCGCTTGCAGATATTCTCCAGGTGAGGGTGGTTGCCGATCACGCATTGCACCGTGGCGCCCAGGGTGTTGAACTGGTTGCGGACCAGTATATCCGCCAGGCAGTGGTACTCGCGCGTCACCAGCACCACGATCTTTTTGTCGGGCCGCGGGTTGATGCTCACCAGCGCGTCGGCCGGCAGCACTTCCCGGATGGCGGACTCCAGGGCAACCGGGTCCGTTTCATTCTCCGCCGCTATACGCATGAAAAAACGATTATCGGATTTGTCCACGAATTCGCGGAGCGAAACGATATTCAACCCCGACTTCGCCAGGATCGCCGACACATCGGCCACCAGTCCCACCCGGTCCACCGATTGAATAAGTATGATCATAGTCTGCCTAAATTAATCATTCGCGGCGCTTGTTCATAGCGGCGCGTGGATTTTCACCCAAATCGATACTTTTTAATAATAACCCGGTTTATGACGACGGCAGCCGTGCGGGATTTTCGTTTATCAAAATGAATTTTGTTTCAGCGTGGCTTTTTATATCTTTTCAACATGAATAAGCACCTTTTGACGGCCGGATTGCTGCTACTCGCAACCCTCGGCATGGCGCAACAGCGTAAGCCTAACATTGTTTTCATCCTCGCCGACGATCTCGGGTACGGCGACCTCGGGGCCTACGGGCAACAGAAAATCAAAACTCCGCATATCGACAAAATGGCCAAAAACGGTATGCGTTTTACTTCGTTTTATGCCGGCACATCGGTGTGTGCGCCTTCGCGCTCCAGCCTCATTACGGGGCAGCACACGGGCCACACGTACGTCCGCGGCAATAAGGAGATACAGCCGGAAGGCCAGGAGCCGCTGGGAGATACGGTCCAGGGCATGGCCACGCTCCTGCAGCAGGCGGGTTATGTGACGGGCGCTTTCGGGAAGTGGGGCCTCGGCATGGTAGGCACCTCCGGCGCACCCGACAAAAAAGGTTTCGACCAGTTCTTCGGCTACAACTGCCAGCGCCAGTCGCACCGCTACTACCCCACGCATCTGTGGGATAACGACCGGAAAGTGATCCTGGAAGGGAATGACCTCACGCAGAAAGTGCATTATGCTCCGGAACTGATCCAGCGGAAAGCGCTGGCGTTTATCGAAGAGAACCAGGCGAAGCCGTTTTTCCTTTTTATCCCTGTCGTGCTGCCGCATGCGGAACTGCAGGGGCCGGAGGATGAGTGGTTTAAGATGTACGACGGCAAATTCCCCGAAACACCGCATAAAGGCAACGGGTACGGTCCGGGCGCCACCATCGCCGGATATGCTTCGGTCGACAAGCCGCACGCTACGTATGCGGGCATGGTGTCGCGGATGGATGCTTACTTGGGACAGGTGATCGCGAAACTGACCGAACTGAAGCTCCTCGATAATACCATCATCATTTTTACGAGCGATAATGGTGCGCATACCGAAGGCGGGGCCGATGTGCCGTTCTTCAACAGCAACGGCGGCCTGCGCGGCACCAAGCGCGACCTGTACGAAGGCGGTATCAGGACGCCTTTCATCGTGCAGTGGAACGGCAAGGTGAAAGCGGGATCTACCTCGGATTATATCGGTGCGTTCTGGGACGTACTGCCTACCTTCGTGGATATCACCGGCGCCCCCGCGCCGCGGTACACCGACGGCATTTCGTTCCTGCCGGCACTGAGCGGCAAGGGCCGTCAACGGCAGCACGATTACCTGTACTGGGAATTCCATGAAGGCGGCGGCCGCCAGGCGGTGCGGATGGGCAAATGGAAAGGCGTACGTTACCAGGTGAAGAAAGATCCCGGCTCAACGGTGGAACTGTACGACCTGGAGAAAGACCCGGCGGAGCAGCACAACATCGCCGCAGCGCACCCGGAAATCACGAAAGTAATGAGCGAAAAGATGGCCGAAGCGCATGTAGAATCGCCGATATTCCCCCTGCTGGGAGCAAAAAAATAACCATACGCTGTTGGAAACGACTGCCGCAGCGTGGGGCGCCCTCTTGGGGGCGCCCTTTTTTTATCCGTGATTTGTGCGCTAGTTGCCGGGAGTTGTCCATTGTCGGGGATGGTGTAAAACAATAGATTCGTTCGTTTGTAATATTTGAACGCAAAACCGAAAACCATGGAGAACAATTTCGACGTTATTGTCATCGGTTCCGGACCGGGCGGCTATACGGCCGCCATCCGCGCCGCCCAGCTGGGCAGCACCTGTGCCATTATTGAAAAGTATCCCGTGCTGGGGGGCACCTGCACCAACGTGGGCTGCATCCCTTCCAAAGCCATGCTCGACAGCTCCGAAAACTACGATATCATCCGGCATAAAGTGGCCAAACAGGGCATTCATGTGAGCGGAACGGAAATCAATTTCGGGGAGATGGTGGCGCGCAACCGCGGCGTGGTGAAGCAGAATAACGACGGGCTTGTCTTCCTCATGAAAAAGAATAAAATCCAGGCTTTCTACGGACTGGGAACCCTCGGCAAAGGGAAGAAAGTAACGGTGAAACAGGCCGACGGCAAAACGGTGGAGCTGACGGGCAAGCACATTATCATCGCCACCGGCTCCAAACCCTCTGCCCTGCCGGGTATCACGATCGACAAGCAACGGATCATCACTTCTACCGAAGCGCTCTACCTGAAAGAAATGCCCAAAACGATGACCATCATCGGCGGCGGCGTGATCGGGGTGGAAATGGCTTCCATCTTCCACCGCATCGGCGTAAAAGTGACGATCGTCGAATACGCGAAAAGCCTCATCCCCACGATGGATGCCGAACTGGGTAAAGAGCTGCAGAAGATCCTGTCGAAATCGGGCATCGAAATTCTGACGGGCTGCGCCGTGAAAGGGGCCGTCAATAACGGGAAAGACGTGACCACCACGTATGCGGACCCCTCCGGCAGGGAAGTCACCGTTGCCGCCGAATACTGCCTGGTGGCGGTGGGGCGCCGCCCGTATACCGAAGGCCTCGGCCTCGAAAACACCGCCGTCAAAACCGACGAGCGCGGCCGCATCCAGACCGACGATCACCTGCAAACCGCCGACCCTGGTATTTATGCCATCGGCGATGTGGTGAAAGGCGCCATGCTGGCGCATAAAGCGGAAGACGAAGGCGTGATGGTGGCGGAGACCATTCACGGGAAGTCGCATCATATCAACTACAACTGCATTCCTTCCGTCGTGTACACCTGGCCGGAAGTAGCGGGTGTGGGGTATACGGAAGAACAGCTCAAAGAAAAAAACATTCCCTACAACAAAGGCAAGTTCCCGTTCATGGCGAGCGGCAGGGCCCGCGCGTCGGACGATACGGAGGGTTTTTCCAAAGTGCTGTCCGATCCCAAATACGGTGAAATCCTGGGCGTGCATATCATCGGCGCCCGCGCGGCGGACCTCATCGCGCAGGCCGTTACCGCCATGGAATTCGAGCTGACGGACATGGAATTGGGCAAGATCTCCTACGCCCACCCCACGTTCTCCGAAACGCTCAAAGATGCTTACCTGGCGGCGTCCGGCCGTGGGGCGATCAACTTTTAAATTTTCACATCCCGGTAGAAAAGAAAAACCGGCCGGCCGGTTTTTTTATGTGCGTTACGACAGCGACGGCGGTGCCGTTTGCCGCAGGTAGAGCGTTTGCGTGGGATGCGCGAAGTGAATTCCTTCTTTCCGGAAAGCAGCGTAGATATCGAGGTTGATGGCCTGCTGTTTATCCATGAACAGCACATAGTCGGGGCTGAGGATGTAATATACCAGCTCGAAATTGAGGCTGGATTCGCCGAAGCCCGCGAAATGCGCGCGGTCGAATTGCACGTTGTCCTGGCTTTCCACGGCGCCGCGCAGGATGGCGGGGATGATGGAGAGGTTTTCTTCCGAGGTCTGGTAAGTGACCCGCAGCTGCGCAACTACCCTTCTTCTTTCCATTCTCTTGTAGTTGTGGATGCGGGAATTGGTGAGGTCGGTATTGGAGCAGACGAGTTGTTCGCCGTTGAGGGTGCGGATGCGCGTGGTTTTGATACCGATGTATTCGATGACGCCGAGTTTATCATCGACCAGGATAAAATCCCCGATTTCGAAGGGCCGGTCGAAGAAGATGACGAAATAGCTGAAGAGGTCGCCCAGGATGGTTTGCGCGGCGAGGGCGATGGCGATACCGCCGATCCCGAGGCCGGCGATGAGTGTGGTGACGTTGTAACCCAGGTTGGAGATGAGGGACAGGATGCCGAGGGTCCAGATGAAGAAATTAACGATCAGGATGAGGCCGTTGGCTTGTTTCTCTTTGGTTTCGCTGTTGTCCTGCCTTTTAATGTAACCGAACACGAACCGGCGGAAAAGGGCGCTGATGCCGCGGAGCACGAAGAAGGTCATCGCGGCGAGGAAGGCCACGCGGATGACGTTGGCGAGTTTGTCGTGGAGGCTGAGCGATTGCAGTGCGGACCATACGGCCAGCACGTATAATGCGGGCACGATGGTGCGTCCGGCGAGGCGGATAATGAAATCGTCCCAGGTGCGTTCGGTATTGGCGGTCCACTGGAGGAGTTTCTTCAGCACGATGGACCGGAGGACGCGGATGGCGAGGAAGGAAACGAGGATGATAATGGATGCGGTGATCCAGGAGGCAATGGAATTGCCTGCCCATGTCTGGTGTAATACATTTTCCATTTCTTTCTTTTTGTGGTGGAAAACCGGTTTACGAATGGCCGCAATAGGAATATTACCGCTTGGTGCGCAGGGGACATTGCTGAAAATATCCGTCCTGCATATTAGTTATGCCAATCTGATGGATTGAAGCGTATCCGGCAAATATAGGAAAATGAGCGGGGAAGGGCAAGGAAATGCGTGTTAAAAAATGGTGACCCGCATGTGCGGGCAGCCGATATTCAGCAGGTGCGGCATGCCGGAATTGTTATCTTAGCATTCTAAAAATTCCTTACCTATGAACGAACAAGTGTCCCAACTCGGCGAAGAGTTCGATATTCCATCCGTGACCCGCCGGCAATTACTCCCGCTTTGGATTAAAATTTTCAGTTGGATATTCGTGTTTGTCGGATTGTTGTCGCTGTTGTGCCTTTTCCTGGCGGCATTGGGCGTACCGGTCAGTTTATCTGTTTTCGGGTTGGAAACGACAGACGGGCTATCGCCGACAGGACTGATCGTTATTTCTATGTTTTTGCTGAAAGCAATAGTGTCTATCGGGCTGTTGGGCATGCAGAAGTGGGCGGTGGAGCTCGCGTTGGCAGACGCTGTGCTGGGTATAATCGTTTGTCTGACGACCATGGTTGCCGGGGTTTGGGATGGAAACCTGACAATCCGGCTGGAGTTGGTTTTACTGGGATTGTATTTATGGAAGATGTTGAAGATCAGGAATGATTGGAAGAATAGTCCGCAGTAATTGATTCCAGGATCGTGATAATGAAAAAAAGCGCCGGAGTAACGGCGCTTTTTTAGTGGAAGTGGTCCCACCTGGG
>NZ_CALNBI010000456.1 GCF_937874145.1 uncultured Chitinophaga sp.
TGATGCCCGCCAAATACAGGGACCCCGAGTTCCGCCGTTTCGCCGAGAAACAGGCGCGCACGGCTTGCCCGGCGCACATCCTGCCGAGGATTTTCTGGGTGGACAGGGAATTACCCGCCGCGCCCGCGGGTTCCCCCGGGCTGACGCGCTTCGAGGGATTATGGCACAGCTGGCAAAGCGACTGGCTGCAAGACGAAACCGACGCCGCGCAGTTGCAGGGCTCAAGAAATGCGCTTGTACTTACTTTAAACGATATCATCGCCGCAGCGGAAAATGAGTAAGCTCCGTCATATGATCCACCGGCAGCTGTTCGAGCTGACGGCCCAAACCGGGCATCCGGCCTGGGAGTGGGACCGCTCAACGGCGGATTTCCACCGCGATCTGCTGCTACCCGTACTGGAAGCGTGTTTCCAGGAGGCAGACCGGCGGGGCGAACACCTCGTTATCGACCGGCTGGAAATCGACCTCGGTGTATTTGCAGGCAAGGAAAGTTTTTCGAAAGAAGCGGGCGGGCGGCTGCGTGAGCGGCTGGTGCCGGAGTTGCGGGCGAAGCGGCAGGAGGCTTCGGCGCGGGGGAGCATCATCCCTACCGGCGATAATCAACCCGATCGGGCTTCGTCCCATATAACAACAAATGCCACAGCCCGGCAGGAAGATAATAAGCCCGCAAACGGGGAGAAGAAGAAAAGCCGGGAAATCCCGTCGGCATTGATGAATGCGAAGGAAGCCCGCCTGGCCGCGTTCCTGTTTTTCCTTGCGGAGGGGCGCTTGCCCTGGTGGTTTGAACATCATGGTGAAGATTGTTTCGGGAAAGATTTTCAATCTGGTTTGTCTGATGCGGATATACGCCGCATCCTGGAGGAAGCGCAGTTGCTGCATATTACATCGGACGATATTACGGCAGTCATGCGCATTGCCGCAAGGATCCGGTGTGTATTGTCGATGGAAGATGACACACTGATCCGGATGGCCGTTGCAAAAGGATGGAATGAAGATGCGTTGCGGCGCGAATGGGAGATGTTGCAATCCCCCGCGCAGGCGTTCCCTTCCTTCTTTCCCGCATTTCGCCAGCGATACTGGATTTTACGCCTGCACAGCCTTTCAGCAGGAGCACGGGCGCACAGGGAAGCGATCTTCCCGGTTAACGACACGCCCGTTCACCTGGTGGCTTTATTGCTTGGCGAAGCGCAAAAATCCGGAGACGAAACATGGGCCGCCTATCTCGCGTCAAGACAGGAAACGTTGGCGCATCCGGAAGAAGCTACTTCTTCCCCTACCGGCCAGGATGTAGTGAATGAAATCAATAAAAAGAAAGATCGCATCCAGCGAACCGATAAAAAACATTTGACGGCGGAAGAAGATGGGTTGTATGTAGAATCGGCGGGCTTGGTGCTCCTGCATCCTTTCCTGTCCGAATTATTTACTTCGGCGGGATTGCGGAAGAACGGTGAGTGGGCGCCCCTCGGGCAGCAAACCGCCGTGCGATTGCTGGGGTACCTGTCCGATGGCGACGAAAACCTGCCCGAATACCGGCTGGTGTTTCAGAAAGTGCTCGCGGGCCTCGCGCCGGAAGAACCCCTGGAAGCCATCGCGCCGCCTGCCGAAGACCTGCTCGCATCCTGCAACGAACTGCTGGACGCGGTGCTCGGCCACTGGATTGCCCTCAAAGGCACCAGCCGCGACGGCCTCCGCGAAGGCTTCCTGCAGCGCCCCGCCATGTTGCGCACCACCGGCAAGGGCATGCAGCTCGAAATGGAGAAACGCGCGCAGGACGTGCTCATCAGCCGGCTGCCCTGGAGCTGCTCGCTGGTGCGCCTGTCGTGGATGGAGCAGCTGATCGCCGTCAACTGGATATAGCAATTTTTAAAAAACACACATATCATGAAGACTCCCACTAACATTGTTTGGAAGTTGGCGGTGAACCTCACCGGTTTACTGCTGATGCTGATTTTCCCCAACCTGGTATTCAGCCAGTTTACCGTAAATATCGGGACCTCGCAGACCGTGACGGTACCTGTCCAACGGGTAGGCGTGGCCATTCCGCCCAATTCCATCACCATCGGCGTGGGCGGCGCCGTGGGCACGGTGAAATGGACCATCCAGAGCGGGCCGACTTTAGATCTTCCCGATCCGGGCGAATTCGGATTTAAAAAGGACGGCTGGAAAGCCAAGTTCCCTGCCGAAGAAGGGCAATCCACTCCCGCTGCCGGCCTTATGTCTATCGAAGGGATGCCCGCCGTTGCCGGGTCCTTTGAAGTGAATATCCGTGTGCAGGACGATGGTGTGGCTGACCCCGACGTCAACGTCAATTCCGCGCAGATCCGGATCATATTCGAAGCCGCCACCCCGCTCGATCTCGTGCTGGTGCTCGACCGCTCCGGCAGCATGACCGAAAAAACGGGCGTGGAACCTACGTCGCCTACCCGCTGGAAAGCCCTCCAGGACGCAGTTTCGAACTTCGCCAATATGTATAAGGAACATGCCATCCCCGGCAGCCGGCTCGGCATTACTTATTTCCATACGGATGCATCGCCCGCATCGGCTTGCTGCGCAGTGCTGAAACCAGTAGACGCGGCGTTGCCGGGGATCGTGGCTTCCGAACTCGGGTCCGTGGGCACGGGTAATATGACAGCGATGGGTAAAGGGATGATCGATGCGGTATCCAAGTTGTCGACGCCCGGCAGTGCCCGTGGCATCCTCCTCTTTACGGACGGCATCCAGAACGTTCCGCCCGACGTGCTGCTGAATGGTTCCGGTGTGCAGGGACAGCCGGCTTTCCCGGCAGGGCCCGGAGGCATCAAGATCGCCACGATCGGTATCGGCAGCCCTTCTTCGGATTACCACACCACCCTCATGAACCTCGCCAATAACAACCGCGGCAAATACAATACGACGCTGAACGGTTTCGACTATACCGCACAACCCGGCGGCGACGACGATGGAGCGCTCAGCCTGGGCAGCGGCTTCACGCAGCAGTTTATCAACATGCTGTCGGAGTTCAGTCCGCAGCTGGTGACTACTTCGGTAAAAATGGTGTCCAGCGCGGGGCGCACCGAACTGGCGAAATTCGCGCTGAACAAAGACGTGTCGAAGCTCGTGCTGGAATTCACCGGCAATATGAACTTCTCATCCACCCAGCTGCCATATCTACGCCAGTTGATCGAGGTGCGGAAGAACGGGGCCAACGTTGCGTACGCCGGGCGCCTGAGCTATGTGGGCAATTCCACCCGTAACTTCCTTATCATATTCGATTTCGGCGTGAATGATACGATGAAATCGCACGGCGATTGGGAAGTGGCTTACTTCGAGCCGGTGATTGGCGTTGCGGCCACGCATGCCGCCGCCAATGTGCCCAAATCCCTCCGCCTGGGCCTCAACGTAGTGGCAGACGATCACTATGTGGATATCGCCAGCAGCTTCAGCCCCAAACAGCCCCGCGTGAAGCAGCAGCTGAAATTGTCGGTGGATCTTAAGCGCATGCAGATCCCGCTGACCGGCGCGGTGGTGAAGGTAGCGGTCATACAGCCCGGCGCCGATGCGGGTCACGTGCTTGCCCTCAACGAACTGAAAGTGAAGCAGGACGCGGCGGATTCCACCAACCCAGGTGTGGAAAAATGGGAAGAGCTGTTGAAGGATTCTACTTTCCGCAATCAATTCAAAGGCGTGAGCAATATCATCACATTGAACCATACGGCCAACGGCAAATATGAAGGCACCGTCGACAGCCTGAACGTTGCCGGCGTGTACCAGCTGGTGTACTACATCACGGCTGATACGTCGGTGATGGGCAAACTGGAGCGTACGTTCACGGAAGCCGTGTATGTGGCTTTCGGCGAGGTGGACATGGCCGCGTCGAACGTGGTGACTTCCGTGGTGAATGGTACGCTGGTGATGACTTTCAGGCCGATTACGACGTACGGGAGTTATGTGGGCCCGGCACAGGGCAGCGCTTTCTCCGTATCCAATCCCAATATTACGATTCAAAGCGTGGTCGACAACCAGGACGGTTCTTACACCATCACCTTCGGCGGCAAAATCGACGAAGCCACGAAGCTGGAAATATCAGGTATTGAAATCTACAACGGCAAGCTGGAAGATGCGGGCAAGAAACCGGGAACGGTGTTCGGGTTGCCTTCCTGGCTGATCTGGCTGCTGCTGTTGCTGGTGATCATTATCCTGTTCCTGTTGCTGCGCAGAAAGAAATAGGAGGGAAGGCCGGCGCCTCCGCCGGTTCCCTTTTATCACAGGAGGACTCATGAAGCCGCGCGTCGTTTTGTACGTGCGGCTTCTGATAACTTTTAAAATGCATCCGGATGAAAAAGGAAAAAACCGGAACCCCGGCGGCCGCTCATACCGCCGCACCGCGCGGGATGCCTTTCTTCCAGGCGAAGCTCGCCGTCAACGAGCCGGGAGATGCGCATGAGAAAGAAGCCGACGCCATGGCCGACCAGGTGATGCGCATGCCCGCACCGCAAGGCGCGTTTGGCGGCAGCGGCGGGATGATGGTGCAACGGAAATGCGCCGCCTGCGGGCAGGAAGAAGAAAAAGTGCAGCGCATGCCGCTGGCAGACAGGATCACGCCCGTGGTGGCGCCCTCGGCGCAACGGAAGTGCGCGGCCTGCGAAGCGGAAGAAGAAGCGCATCGTTCCGGCGAAGCGCCGGCGCCGGTGGTAGGCGCGGGAACCGAAACCGCCATCAACGGGATGCGCGGTGGGGGAAATTCCTTGCCACCCGATACGCGTGGTTTTATGGAATCGCGTTTCGGGCAGGATTTCGGGAATGTGCGCGTCCATACCGGTAGCGACGCCGGGCAACTCAGCAGCCACCTCAGCGCCAGGGCTTTCACGACCGGCAACGATATTTTCTTCAACAACGGCCAGTTCGCGCCGCATACCCATTCCGGTAAACAGCTGCTGGCTCACGAGTTGACGCACGTGGTGCAGCAGAAAGGCCCGCTGGCGCGGAAGGCGATCCAGCGGTATGCCTGGCCATACCGTTTGCGGCAGTCGCGGGAAGTGTCGGAAGCCAGGTCGGAGACCATCTCCGGCGCACCGGCGCCGTACACGGCCTGGAACGGCACTTTCAGCTGGACGTCGCGGTTCAATATTGTGCTGGACGCGCTTCGCGGAAGGGCGAACCTGATCATGCGGCTGCATTCCACAGCAACGCCCGCCGTACAGGCGGCCTGGGCCAGGGCCATCGAAAGCCGGTGGGGGAGCAGGATGTACCTGCGGATACAACCCCGCGGCGGAAGGTTGGCGGCCTGTAAAATGCCGATTCATGTGGATATCCAATGGCAAAGAAGAGCGGCCGACGCGCATTATTCGATCAACCCGCAGGGAGCGGGCGGATCTACGGGCGGCCGCGCCGGATCGGGCGGAACGTCGAGCATGACCGACTGGGGAACGGCGGACACGCAGGACGTGACCCACGAATTCGGGCATATGATCGGCAACGCAGAAGAATATTTTACTACCAACGGCACCAATTACGCCACCGGCGGCCGGAGAGGCTTCCGGGATGTAGGGGGCGGCATTATGAATAATCCCGCGGAAGCGGCACGCCTGCGGCATTTCAACCTGTTCCGCGAGCAGGTAGCCATTATGTTGCGGCTGCCATCTTCCAACGTAACAGTCATTTACGACGACCCCGCGCTGGAAGTCTGCCAGGTGGAGCTGGGGGATTTCCCGGTTCCGCGCCGCGAGCCCAGCGACTATCCATCCATTTTAGAAGACGGAGAAACTGCATATGCTTAAATCATCCAACATAAAACCCCCGCGTGCTTCAGGTAACGGCGTGCAGGAGCCCTTCCTCATACATTCCCTGGCATACCTGAAAGCCTTCACCATCGCGCGCCTCGAAGCGCACTTCCGGCAAACCCCGTATGTCCGGCCCCAAACGCCCGTTCCTTCGGAGCACGACGACAGTTCTTTTGCCCGGTACGTCCGCCACGCGGAGCTGACCACCGAAGAGCTGCTGTTGCTGCTTTGTGCCCTCGCGCCCAATGTGGTGGCGGGTTTCTTCGATAATATCGTGCAATCGTACCTCCCGCAGGGCGGCGAGTTCCCGGAATTCGGCGGCGTGAAAGGCACCAATCACCGCGGTACTTTGCCGACCGGGGAAACTGTGATGTTCCTCCTCGCCGGAAACGATGCCGGGCTGCGGCTGCGTTTGCTGCCGCTTTTCGGGGAAGGCAGTTACCTGTTCAGGAATAAAATTCTGTCGCTGGAAGCCGTTCGCTCCGGCGAGCCCGCGCTCAGCGGCCGCCTCATGGCGGATGCGGAATACGCGGAAGTATTCATGACCGGGCGCATCGCGCGGCCCAGGCTGAGCATGCAATTTCCGGCGGAATACATCGATACGCAACTGGAATGGGACGACCTGGTACTGCCCGAAGGCGTGCGCGCGCAGATCCGCGAGCTGGAAAGCTGGATCACGCACCAGGGCGCACTGATGCAGGAGTGGGACATGGGCAGGAAGCTGAAACCAGGCTACAGGGCGCTGTTTTACGGTCCGCCGTGAACGGGTAAAACCCTCACCGCCACGCTCCTCGGCAAATACACGGGGCGCGATGTGTACCGGGTGGATCTATCGTCGGTAGTGTCCAAGTACATCGGCGAAACGGAGAAAAACCTTTCTTCCCTCTTCGACAAAGCCAATAACAAAAACTGGATCCTCTTTTTCGACGAGGCGGATGCACTGTTCGGCAAGCGTACCGGTGTGCGGGATGCGCACGACAAATACGCGAACCAGGAGGTGTCGTACCTGTTGCAACGAATCGAGAGCCACGCAGGGTTGACGATCCTCGCGTCGAATTTCAAGAATAACATGGATGATGCGTTCATCCGCCGGTTCAATTCCATCGTTTACTTTCCGCCGCCCCGCGCGGAAGACCGCCTGCAATTATGGAAGAAAGCATTCCCCGCGGCGGCGAAACTGCAGAAAGACGTGGACCTGAAAGCCGTGGCGGAACAGTACGAGTTAACGGGATCGCATATACTTAATGTAGTGCAATACGTTTGCCTGTCGGCCCTGGACCGGGGCAGTCCCCAGATATCGCAGGCGGATATCCTGCGCGGCGTGAAGCGGGAACTGGAAAAAGAAGGAAAATAACCCATCAATAATTTCATCATGATTACTCCAGCTATCAAACAAAAGATTATTTCCATCGTAAACGTGTTCGAGACGGGTTCCGCCGAAGGCGAATATGATGCGATTTCCATCTTCCCGGACGGGAGGAATGGCTCGCGGCAGATCACTTACGGCCGCAGCCAGACCACCGAGCAGGGAAACCTCCGCAACCTCATTTCGCGTTACATCAACCTGAACGGCCAGTTTGCGGACGCTTTCAGGCCGTACCTTCCGAAAATCGGGACGGTATCGCTGGTGAACGACAACGAATTCAAGCGGTTGCTGAAGGTGAGCGCGCAGCAGGATCCGCTCATGCGGCAGGCGCAGGACGAAACGTTTGAGATCCTGTATTTCGAACCGGCGCTGCACTTCTTCCAGGCGGAGCAGTTCGCTTTGCCGCTGAGCCTGCTGGTGATTTACGATAGCTTTATCCATTCCGGTATTGTGCCGGCCTTCCTGCGCGTGCGCTTCGCGGAGCGGACGCCTTTGCGCGGCGGGGACGAGAAAGCCTGGATTTCCGCGTATACCCAAACGCGGCAGCACTGGCTGGCCACGCATTCGAAGAAGTTCCTGCGGCCCACGGTGTACCGGACCAAAACGTTCCTCAATGAAATGAGCAAAGGCAACTGGATGCTCGATCAGCCGGTTAAAACCCAGGGCGTGACCATCCCGTAACCGCATGCATCCAACACCCGCGCCGCATACAGGTAATGTTCACCCCGCCAGCCATCAGCCGCAGACCGCTGAAACCGGCAGCCACGAAGAGCGCCCGTTCTTCGGGGGCACGCCCGTGCAGGCCAGGCTGGAGGTGAGCCCGCCCGACGACCCCCATGAAAAGGAGGCCGACGCGGTGGCCGACGTCGTTATGCGATCGCCGGAAGCTTCCGCGCCGCCGGAACCTCCCGCCAGCGCAGGGGATTTTGTGCAGCGGGAATACATGCCGGCGCCGGCGATGCCTTTGCAAAGAGCTTGTACTGCCTGTGAAGCGGAAGACCTGGTGCAGCGGTCGCCGTATGCGGGCGGCGGTGAATTCGTGCAGCGGAAATGCGCGCATTGCGAAGCGGAGGAGGAGAAGCCGGTGCAGCGGAAATGTGAAAATTGCGAGCAGGAAGAATTGGTGCAGCGGTCGCCGTTTGGTGGAAATGTATCGGGTGGCGTGGTGCAGCGTTCGTGTGATGAATGCAAGATAGAAGACGCGTCGAAAGAAGAATCGGAAGACGAAACCGAGGCCGACGCACTCGATTCGGAATTGCAGCCGGACGAAAGCGAAGGCGGGACCGTAAGTCCCAAAGCCGCGACCGGCGGAGCGGAGCCCGCGGGCGCGGGGTTCGAATCTACGCTCCATGCCTCCAAAGGCGGCGGGCAGCCCCTGCCGGCCGATGTGCGCGCGGGCATGGAGGGGCGCTTTGCGCAGGACTTCGGGCATGTGCGCATCCACCAGGGCCAGCATGCGTCGCAAATGGCGGCCAGCATCAACGCGCAGGCGTTTACGCATGGGTCCGACATCTACTTCAACCAGAACAAATTCGACGGCCGCTCCGATCCCGGCAAACGGCTGCTGGCACACGAGCTGACGCATGTGGTGCAACAAACGGGCAGCGCGCCCATTCAGCCCAAAATCCAACGGGCGGAAGAAGTGAAGATCGGCAACTGGGCGCATAAAAACATCCAGGAAGGGATGCGCAATAAAGACAAAAACCTCATTACCGAAGCCGGTGTGCCGGGCGCTACCAGGAAACATGTGGAAGTCAATTCAGCCGGGTTCGCGGATTTATACAAGGCTGATAAACACATCGTATCCGCCGTGCAGGCGGAGATCAAGAAAGGGGACGACGACGGCTCGGGCAACGTGAAATACTCCTACAAAGGCTTTATGCAGTCCGGCGAGCGCTTCGGGCAGATGAAGCAACGCGCCAACGCCATCAAGCGCGGGCCGAAGTATGAGAAATCCACCGACACCTGGGACTGGTCCGTCAATTTCCCGCCCAACTTCTGGATCGGCGAAATCAAACCCTTGTTCTATTTCGATTTTCCAGGCTCGAAGGATATGATTTCCAGCGCCTACAACCAGCAAAGCAACTACATCCAGGGCTTCCAGGGATTCGTACAGCAGGTGCATAAAGACACGAATGCGCCCGCGGCGCCCGGCGCTCCAACGAAAGCTAAAAGCAAGGCGCCCGCCAGCATCAAAGGCACGCCGCTCGACCTGGAGCCGCTCATCCCCGATGCCATCAACTACAAAAAATTCGACACCGAATATGCCAAACACGGGAAAGACGCCGTGTTAAAAAAAGACACCAAACAGCGCGCGTGGATCTATAACCTGGGGCACGGCATCGCCGTATATTTCCTCATCAACGATCCCTACGCGCCGCCGAAATATCCCGAGCATGTTGAAAACCAACTCAAGCAGCTCGATCCCTTGCTGAAAGACCTACGCAAAAAGAAGCCCGACATGAATCCCGTACTCGGCACCAAACGCATTCAGAAAAAAGACGAAGGCAAAACGGATTGGGACGCGGCGCACAAAGTCTGGGAAGATAAACGCAAGAAATGGGCGACCGGCCACGCCGGAACCGAAAAGCCGAAGAAATTCCTGAAAGAACAGGCTAAAGGCATCCTCAAACGCGGGAAAGTAGACAAGGAACTGAAAGTCAGCTCGCCCGCCGCCGAGCAGAAGAAGTTAAAGCAGGTGAAAGACATCCGGTTCTGGAGCGGCTTACGCGGCAGGATCTTCGGCGCGTTGCGCTTTAAATTCGCCAAAACATTCGATAAAGTGGAAGCCTTCTTCGAAAGGGTGCGCGATAAATTCCGCAAGCACCGCCAGAAGGCAGAAGCCATGAAATCCAGTGCCGGCGTGTTCGACGGCTGGAAGAAAGTAGCCACCAAATCGATCATCCGGCTGGCGGTGAAGATTTTCCAGGAGATGATCGGGCTGGCGTTCCAGGGGTTCGTGAAGTGCATGAACGGCATTCTCGGCGTAGTGGTGTCGAAATATGAAAAGGGTTTGGAGGAGAAAGGCGAAGAGATGCTGAAGGATTTGCGCCCGCAATGCTGTGAGATCATGGGCTTCAAGGAAATGCTGGATAAAGAAGTGGAAAAACATGACGAAGAGATCAGGAAATTCACCGAAGCGGTGGAAACCATCCAGCAGTGGCGCGACATACTCGACAAAGTGGAGATCGCTGTGCGGGTGGGCGTGCAGGTCGTTTCCTGCGGAACACCCCCGGCCCTGGGCTGCCTCTGGGGACTGGTGGCGCAACTGGGTATTTCGGCGGGCCTCAGCCTGCTGGCGCGCACCGATTACTTCGAAAACAATATCGCCAAACCGGCCGCCCAGGCGCTGATGGACGCCATCGTTGGCGAGAAGCTGCACAATTTCATGATCGATCTGCTCGAAGGCACGCCCCTCAAACCCTATCTCGCGGAAGCCGCCGGATGCCAGCGCATCACCAAAGGCGCAGGTGGCGGCATGGGCGCCATCGGCGCAGGGCTCGATAAAATCAACCCCAACGACCCCGCCATCGCCAAAGCCCGCAAAGAATGGGAAGCGGAATATAAAGACGAAATCCTCGCGGATCTGAATAAAGTCTTCAAGAAAGGCGATACGCCCATGACCGAAGAAGATTTCAAAGGCATGGTCGAAGCGCTGAAGAAATCCGGCAAAAAGCCCGAAGAACTGAAACGCCTCCTCGAAACCGGCAAAGAAGAAAAATCCGGGCAGATCGATTTCGAGAAAGCCCTCAAAGCCGTCAGCCGCAAAATCGACCACGACAAAGCCAAACGCAACAATCCCCGGTACGAAAAATCCATCGGCTGGAAGCCGGAACTGTTCCAGCCCGGCGCGACCGATTCATCTTCAGAAGATTTCGCCAACGCCGTTTACGACCTGCAGGAATCTATGGGCATCCACCCGGACGGTATCGCCGGCGGCGGCACCACGCTGAAAGTTTACGACACCAAAGGCCTGAAGAAAGACGAAGTGTATAAAAACGCCCAGGCCGTGGAAGCCGCGGAGAAATCGGAAAAAGCAAAGGCGAAACTGCTCAAGGATATCGAGAACTTCTACAAAATCAAGGAAGTACAGGAGGCGATGGCCAAAAACTTCCCGTCGGACGCCGATATCCGCAAAGAACTGGAAGGCTCTTCGCGCTGGGACGCCGTTCCCAACGGCGGCGCATTATTCGTGCAACGCAGTTACGGCGGCCTGCTGCTCATGAAAACCGACCGCGGCTCCAGGGTTGGCGGCGCAGTGAAAGTAGCGGATTTGTTATATGAAGGCGAGCGGACGAAAGTGGTGGTGGATGTGTCCGCCTGCTGGGTGCTGGATGATATTTCCGACTGGATGCAGGACCCCTCGGGGAAAGGGCCCGAATCTTTCATCAAAGTCAACATCACCACCGAAGGAAAGGCCGAGAAACCGGTGTATTTCTTCTTCTCCGGCGAAAAGGCCGGCACGCAGACCGATATTACGGGCATATTTATCTTCTGGCGTTTCAAGGAGTTTGATGCGTAAGGGCTTCCGTACATCCCAATTCTGTCTTCCCAACCCCGAATTTTCCCTATTTTCGCCCCTTTACCAATCCAGGCATCATGAAAAGATTATTCGGCCCGGTTTTCCTGTTTTTGCTGGGCACCGCCGTCGCCAATGCACAAACGGACCGTTGGCAACAGCGCGTAAAATACAAGATGGAAGTAGACGTAGACGTTAATACCCATCGTTTTACCGGGAAACAACAGCTGGCGTATACGAACAATTCCCCCGACACCCTTTTCCGCGTGTTTTATCACCTGTACTGGAACGCATTCCAGCCTGGCAGCATGATGGACCAGCGCAGCCAGGCTTTAGGTAAGAAAGTGGTTGGGAAAGACGCTTCCGGCAACGAGCGCCGCGATTGGGACGCACGGGTAACCGACCGCATATCCAAACTCTCGCCCGACGAGACCGGCTACCAGAAAATCCTTTCCCTGAAAATGAACGGCCGCCAGCAAACCTGGAAAACGGAAGAAACCATCCTGGTCGTGGAACTGGACAAACCTATCCTCCCGAACAGCACCGTGAATTTCGACATGGAATTTGAATCGCAGGTACCGGTGCAGATCCGCCGCAGTGGCCGGGTGAATAAGGAAGGCGTGGATTATTCCATGGCCCAGTGGTATCCCAAAATGTGCGAATACGATTACGAAGGATGGCATCCCACGCCTTACATCGCCCGCGAATTCTACGGCGTTTGGGGCGATTACGACGTGAAGATCACCATCGATAAAAAATACGTGCTGGCGGGCACCGGTTACCTCCAGAATCCCAACCAGATCGGTTACGGTTACGAAAAACAAGGCGCCAAAGTAACACGCCCGGCAGGCAAAAACCTCACCTGGCACTTCGTGGCGCCGAACGTACACGATTTCGTATGGGCCGCCGATCCGGATTACAAACACATCAGCCGGAAAGTGGACAATTTCACCGCCCATTTCTTCTACATCGAAAACGAAACCACCCGCGAAACCTGGCCCAAACTGGCGGATATGATCCCCAAGGCCTACGCGTATATCAAAAAACATTTCGGTGAGTATCCCTACGAACAATACTCCTTCATCCAGGGCGGCGACGGAGGCATGGAATATCCCATGGCCACGCTCATCATGGGCAACGGTAAAATGGACGGCCTCTACGGCGTTGCCATCCACGAATGGATGCACTCCTGGTACCAGGGCATGCTCGCCACCAACGAAAGCCTCTACCCCTGGATGGACGAAGGTTTCACCACTTTCGCGGAAGATAATACCATCGGCAATACCGTGGATTCGCTGAAAAATGAATGGCACCTGCAGGGCAGTTATAACAATTACTTCGCGCTCGTGAAAAGAGGTTTCGAAGAACCGCTCACCACGCACGCCGACCATTACAACACCAACTTCGGCTACAGCATCAGCTCCTATTCCAAAGGCGCGGTGTTCCTCGAACAGCTGGGCTACGTGATCGGCGCTGCCAACCGCGACGCCGGGCTGCTCCGCTATTACCGCGACTGGCGCTTCAAACACCCCAACGCAAAGGATTTCATCCGCGTGATGGAAAAAGAAAGCGGCATTCAGCTCGACTGGTACCTGCAATATATGATCAACAGCGTCCGCCATATCGATTATGCGCTGGACAGCATTTATCCCGCCAACGGCAAAACCGTGGTGGTGCTCCAGAACAAAGGCGACTTCCCCATGCCGGTAGACCTGGTGGTGGAAACGAAAGACGGCCGCAAGGAAATGCACTACATCCCGCAAACCATCATGTTCGGCATCAAGCCCAACGAAGATGAAAAAATAAAGCGCGTAGTGCACGACAGCTGGAAATGGACGCAGCCCAGCTACCGCCTGGTACTGGATGTTCCTTTCGAGCAATTGCGTTCCCTCGAGATCGATCCCAGCCAGCGGCTGGCGGATATTGAGCGGGCCAACAACAAAGCCGTGGCGCCGTAATGCTGCTATGTTATAAACGAACGAAGGCCGCAGGGATCACTCCTTGCGGCCTTTTTTTATGCCCCTGTTTGTCAAAAAGTTTCACATTCGCGGCAGAGGTCCAGCTGCGACTTGCGGCGGCGCAGGAGCAGGCTGAGATAGCGTTTCCGGTTTTCGGAATGCAGGATGGAAACGAGGTCCTGCTGCCGGACGTTGCCCACAACGCCTTTGCTGTTGAGGTCGCTGCAGCAGACGGTGATGTCGCCGTTGGGCAGGAGGACCATCTGCTTCATCAGCATGCTGCAACCGATCTTGTGGCGTTTTTCCCGGACGGCCACCGTCGATATTTCGCCGGCCCAGTTGTGCAGCCGGCGTAATTCGGACCAGTCGAGCAGTTCGTACAGCTCGCGGAATTCGGGGTGCATCCATTTATTGTGCAGCGGCTTATCCGCCGGGATGCAGGTGATGCCATACAGGCGCGCGGGCTTGCCCAGCCGGGCGTTGACGGCGTGGAGGTTTTTTACGTTTTGATGGAAGACTTTCCAGGCGGCGTTTTTGCGCATAGCCTC
>NZ_CALNBI010000457.1 GCF_937874145.1 uncultured Chitinophaga sp.
AGGTTTATGGTTGCCGGGCAAAGGCTTTGCGCAGCAGGAGGAACTGCAGCATACCGCCGAATGGCAGGAACAGCAGGCGGAAACGGATCCGGAAAGTTTTCGGGAGAACGACGAGCAATGGACGTTGCGGCAGCGATACCTGCGCCGACCGCTGGATTTAAATGCCGCATCGGCGGAGGAGTTGCAGGAACTGGGGATACTGCAATCCGTCGACATACAGCACCTGCTTAACCACCGCGCACGGCTTGGACCGCTGTTAGCTATCTACGAATTGCAGGCAATAAAGGGATTTGACCTCCCGCTCATTCGGAAGCTGTTGCCTTACGTGACAGCAGGGCACGCATTTGTAGAGCAAGTACCATTTCGCCGCATCTGGACCGACGGTCAGCACAACTTGCAGCTTCGGTATTCCAGGGCGTGGGCCGGACCGGGATCGTCGTTATTCCCTGCGCCTGACAAGCCGCCGGCATATGCGGGCAGTCCGGATAAAGTGGTGATGCGTTACCGGTATGCCATGGGCAGGCATGGCGGTTGGGGATTGGTGCTGGAAAAAGACGCGGGAGAATCCTGGATGCGTAAAGGAGTGCCTCTGCCGGATCATGTCGGTTTTCATTGGGTGCTGAGGCGGCCGGGTTGGCTGAAGTGCCTGGTGGTGGGGGATTACACGATTAACGTGGGACAGGGAGTGATGCAATGGCACGGGATGGCGCCCGGGAAAAGTTCTTCGGTGATGCATTTAAAAAGGGAAGGCGAGGCCGTAAGGCCATATGCGGGTGCCGGTGAATTCTATTTCTATAGAGGCATAGCGGGTACGGTGGCGCTACGGAAATCGGAGCTGACGGCCTGGTTGTCGGTGCGCCAGCTGGATGGGAGGTTGAAGCTGCTGGATGAAGAAAGTGCGGGGATGGGCGGAACGTTGTTGCCGGCGGGTTATCACAGGACGGTGTCGGAACTGGAGGCACGGGGAAACATTCGCCAACATACGGCGGGCGCGATCTGGAAGCGCCGGTGGGCGTCTGGACATGTGGGGCTGAATATGCAGGGGCATCGGTTTAATGTTCCTTTGCAGCGGGGCACTGCGATATACCAGTTGTTTCGGTTCGCAGGGGACCGGTTATTGGAAGCTGGTGTGGATCATGCTTTCACATGGAGGAATGTTCATTTTTTTGGTGAAGCAGTAAGGAGCAGCGGAGGAGGATGGGCATTTATGCAGGGAGGTTTAGCTGCGTTATCGCCGGCGGTGGATGCGGGGTTGGTCTGGCGGTTGGGGGAACCGGCGTTCGCAGGCTTGTATGGGGCGCCGTTTGGTGTTACCGGCACGGCGGCGAATGAGCGGGGTTGCTACGGTGCATTGCAGGTGAAATGGAGGCATAACTGGTTGATGTCCGGATATGTAGATGTGTTTGGTTTCCCCTGGTTGCGCTACCGGGTTGGTGCGCCCTCGGTAGGGACGGATGCGTTGTTTGCATTGCAATGGAATCCTGCACGGCATGTAACTGTGCATGGAAGTTACCGGTTTATGGAACGGATGCAGGATAAGCTCCAGGAGGGTCGCAATGCCGTAGCGTCGGTCAGCTTTGGGAAGCATCAATTCCAGGTAAGGTGGGAAATGCCCTTGTCCCCAGCGATTACATGGAGGGTAAGGGCACAGAGCCAGGTGTTGGACGCGGGGGCATGCTGGATGGCGATGCAGCAGTGGAACTGGAGGCGGGGTAATTGGAGGGGAAGTTGTAGTTACGCATGGTACGATGGGCCCGCCGGGGAGGGAATGTACTTGTCGGGGCTCGGGTTTCCCGGCGATGGTACCGTCAGTCGTTTTAGTGGGACAGGCGGGTATATGCGATTGCAAGTCCAGCGGTCAATTGGTGAACGGTGGAATGCGTGGTGCAGTTGGCAGTACACAAAGAGCCGGGCGGCCCCGCAAACCATTCTGGAATGGAGAAACGGCGTGGTTCCGGAAGGCAGAAGTACGATTCAGTTGCAATTACAATACGAATGGGGACGAATGCAGTAGGCGTGATAATGGCTTCGATGAAGTGATTGCGATAAGCTACGTATGTAAACAAGTCCTGGGATTCAGGGGCCTTGTACGCTGGCCATGCGTACATAAACATCAATGCATATATGCAAAAGATAATAATCTGTTATTTAGTAGCGATGCCATTTGCGCTAGAAGGTATATTCCATCTCAGTCAATTTTTCAGTTGCCTGCATCGTTAAAAGAAAGAATAAGAAAACAGTCAGCCTGCGTGACTATTAAGATACGCAACACCTGCGCCCACACTGCATTCTGCTTGCATCTCCATCCGGTAAACCAAATTGTCTATTCTACTGTTATTATTGCAAACTTTCGTGGAAAAACACTATGCAAAAAAGTAATTACGCCGTATATTGCAGCGCCTGTTAAAATGCTAGTAAAGCCTTAAAATCATTGATGGTTTAGATTTTGATTGACACCAGTCTGATCATCAATCCGCCGGTTTCTTCGGAAACCGGCTTTTTTTTACCCGCCACACAAATTCTTTTGTGAATTTTGATACAATTTAACCCGATCAAGAAAAGATTATGGCGCTGTGATGATCAATAACTTATCTAGTGATCGCCGCAATTACGCAGCAGCAAACCGTTAATCATCATTAACAGAGTTTTAACGGAAAATTTTTGCGAATTCAAAAAACTACCTATTTTGCGGTTGTCAATCAAAATCTAAATCATCTATGAAAAAGGCTTTACTTTTTCTCGCCATGCTTATGGTGAGTGGTAGCCTGGCTTATGCCCAACAACGCCAGATTACCGGTAGGGTTACAGGTGAAGACGGTTCACCCATACCTTACGCCTCCATCCAGATCAAAGGCACCACTAAAGGTACCACCGCTGATCAATTTGGGAATTACAAAATCCAGGTCTCGGAAAAAGATGTGCTCCTCATCCGCAGCGTAGGGTATAACACCCTAGAAAAAGCCGTGGGCGCCGCAGCCAACTTGCCCGTCATCCTCATCCTCGACTCACGGAGCCTCCAGGAAGTCGTGATCACCACCGCCATGGGCATCCAACGGCAGGCGAAATCCGTCGGATACTCCGTTGGCAAGGTGAAAAGCGCTGACCTGGTCACCGCCAAAGCCACCACCGTCGCCTCGTCCCTCGTGGCCAAGGTGTCCGGCCTGCAGGTCAACACCATCAACAACTCCGCCAACCCGCAAACCCGCATCATCCTCCGCGGCAATCGCTCGCTGACGGGGCAAAACCAGGCCCTCATCGTACTCGATGGCGTCGAAATCCCCAACAGTCAGTTCAATTCCATCAACCCCGAAGACGTGGAAGACGTAAACGTCCTCAAAGGCGCCAACGCTTCCGCCCTCTACGGTTCCCGCGCCTCCAACGGCGCTATCGTTATCACCACCAAACGCGCCCAGAAAGGACGGCCCGTCGTTTCCCTGTCCAACTCCACGCAGTTCGAAGAAATCAGTTTCTTCCCATCCCTGCAGGATAAATTCGGCACCGGCTCCACCAAATCGCCCATCCCGGTGTACAACGCTTTCGAAAACCAACAGTACGGCCCCGCCTACGACGGATCAGAAGTGGAAATCGGGAAACCCCTCGAAGACGGCTCCGTCCAAAAAGTGAAGTACTCGCCCAACCGCGACCGGTACAACTTCTGGAACACCGGCCTCACATTGCAAAACAACCTTTCCGTTTCCACCGCCGACGACAAATCCACTTTCTACGCATCCATCCAAAACCAGAAAGTGAACGGTGTGGTGCCCAAAGACAAATTCGGCAGAAACGGCCTGCGCGTCAATGCCAGCCGGACTTTCGGCAAAGTGACCGCCAGTACAAACATCAGCTACACCCAAAACACCGCCGATATCCACACCAACGGCGGCGGCCTGGAAGAATCCGTGTACTGGATGGTGATGAACACCGCCGCGCACGTCCCCCTTACCAGCTATAAAAACTGGAAAACGGACAAATTCTCAAACCCCAACGGCTACTACAACGAATACTATTACAATCCTTACTTCATCATCGACCAGTTCCGGACCGATTCCAAAACAGATAACCTCATCGGGAATTTTACGCTGTCGTACAAACCGATGGAATGGCTGTCGCTGATGGGACGTGTGTCAACTTCCACACAAAACTCCTTCTGGCAGGACCGTGCGGATAAATTCACTTACACGCCTTACACCACCGAGATTTCATCAAGCAAGGTGAAAGCCGAGATTACAAACGGCTTTTTCCAGGACAACACCGCCAATTACGTCCTCAATCAATACGATTTCATGGCCACCGCGCAGAAGACCTTCAACGACTTCGACCTGCGCGTGGTACTGGGGAACAACATCCGGCAGGAGCGGGGTGGCATGAACTTCATCCGCGCCAACGCACTGGTGAACCCAGGTTTCTTCAATGTGGACAACCGGGTGGGTGAACTCGAAGGCGAGAACGAAAAAACCATCATACGCGAACATTCGCAGTATATCGATGCTTCGCTGGGGTATAAAGACTTCGCTTTCATCCACGGCAGTTACCGCCGCGACCACATCTCGCGGCTTTCCAAAAAGAATCGCAATTTCGGATACCCCGGCGTGGATGTATCGTTCGTTGCGTCTGAAGCGCTTCCTTTCCTGAAAGGCAACAGGACGCTCAATTACCTGAAACTTTTCGCGGGATATTCCGAAGTGGGCCAGGCCAATATCGGGCCGCACATGCTGGATGAAATCTACGTCCGCGGCGACGGTTTCCCCTTTGGCTCTACCGTTGGCTTTACGCTGGGTAACACCGCGGTAAGCGACGATCTCCGTCCGGAGCGGGTGAAATCCAAAGAGGCCGGCGTGGAAATGGGTTTTGTGGATGGAAGGATCAGCCTGCAATTTACTTACTACGACCAGCTTTCACTGGACCAGACGATCACCGCGGGATTGTCGAACTCCACGGGATACAGCGGTTACCTCATCAATTCCGGTAAAGTTTCCAACAAAGGCTACGAGATTGATTTGAAATTGCTGCCGCTGCGTTCCGCGGATTTCCGTTGGGAAATCGGCGTAAACTATGCCAACCGCGATAACAAAGTGATTGAAATAAGCGCCGATCTGCCCGAACTGGCGTTGACGACCGCCGCAGGGAACGCCTATGTCGCCGCTATCCCGGGCCAGCCTTACCCAATGCTGAAGTCTACCGTGTACGAAAAGTACAACGGTAAAATTATCGTGGACGCGGAAACCGGGATGCCCAGCCGCGCCAGTGGTTATTTCCTCGTTGGCAACACCAATCCCCGGCATATCGTGGGGCTTAATACCAACTTCCAGTGGAAAAACCTGCGTTTCACCGCACTGGCGGAACACCGCAGCGGGTATTCCGTTTACCACGACATCGGCTCGGACCTTGATTTTACCGGCGCCTCGGCCGTCAGCGCTTCCTATAACCGCGAAAGGTTCATCTTCCCCAATTCTGTATACGAATCTCCCGCCGGATCAGGGAAATATGTGGATAACAACAACGTACTGGTGATGGACGGGAACTATGACTTCTGGCCCGAAAGCGCCTACCGTACTTCCATCGGCGAAAACTACGTGACCTCCGGCTCCTTCTGGAAGCTGCGCGAAGTCAGCCTTTCCTACGATCTGCCGGAAACATTGCTCGCCAGGATCAAATTCATCAAACGGGTATCCATTGGGCTCACCGGGCGCAATCTCGTTACCTGGCTTCCCAAATCGAACCAATATACCGACCCGGAATTCAACTTCACCGCCGGCAACGCCGTTGGGATGAACGACTACCGCCAGACGCCGCCTACCCGCATGTACGGTTTCAACGTTTCTGTTAATTTTTAATCCGATCCGATCATGAAGAAAATAACTTTCCAGATATTGTTAAGTGTTGCATTCCTGGCTGTCGGTTGCAAGAAAGACTGGCTGGATATCAACACCTCTCCCAACGACGCCCGCGACGCCACGCCCCAGGCCGTGCTTTCCACTGCGCTCTCCGGCACCGGCAACCTCGTCGTGAATACATACCAGACCTACGGCGCATGGACGGTAGGATATTGGGCCAAAACCAACGTGGTAAGCGGTTACAACACTTACCGCACCTACAACTATACCAGTGCTACCGAACAGGGCATCTGGAACCAGTCGTACAACAACCTGATGGATTATGAATTCGTGGAGAAGAAAGCTAACGAGCTGAAGAACCACGAATACTACATCGCGATCGCCAAGATCATGAAAGCATACGTTTTCCAGCAGGTAGTGGACCAGTACGGAAACATCCCATACGCCCAGGCGCTCAAGGGGAAATCCAACCTCACGCCCACTTACGACGATGCCAAAGTGATTTATGAAGACCTGGTCAAACAGCTCGACGATGCACGCAAGCTCCTGGTAGAAACTGATCCGGACAATACCATTCACGTCGGAGAAGAGGATATCATGTTCCACGGCGATCTCATGAAATGGCGCCAGTTCGCCAATTCGGTAAAATTGCGCATCCTCATGCGGCAGTCTTCCGCGCCCGACCGTAAAGCTTACATCACGCCGCTGCTCACCGCGCTCGCATCCAACACCGATGGGTTTATTGCGGCAGATGCCGCCGTGAACCCAGGTTACCTGAAAACCTCCGGCAAGCAGAACCCTTTCTGGGACCGGTATTACCTCGACGCTGCCGATGGTGAAGCTACGGAACACAAATACGTTGGCCCTACCAAATACGGCATTTCCAAAGTGGATCACGAAAGAGGCGTCGCGATTTTCGGGACGGCTTCCCCGGCCGGCATCGACCTGGGAGATCTCAATCCGCCTAACCACACACCATTCGGCCAGGCTACCATCTTCAAAAGCCACGACCAGGACGCAATCCTGTTCCAGCTTTCGGAAGTGAAGTTCCTGCAGGCCGAAGCCGTGGAAGTGCTCGGTGTGAACTTCGGAGATGCGCGGACGCTGTATGAAGAAGGCGTTGCCGAAAGCTTTTATTTCATGATGCTGTCGTCGGAAATTACGGCAGACTGGTTTGCGGGAACGTATGGCGTGGATCCCACCCCTGCGAACGTGGAAACGGAACTGGTGATTCCCTATCTCGAAAGCGAGGAAGTGGATATCGACTGGGACGATTCGCCCAACAAGCTCCGCGCCATTCATACCCAGAAATGGATCTCCATGTACCTCATCAATTCCCTCGAAGCCTGGAACGAATTCCGCCGCACGGGGTTCCCGGTGATCCCGGTGTCGCAGGAAGCGGTGCGCCCCGGCGTTTTGCCGGTGAGGCTGCTATATCCCCAAACGGAAGAAGCGTACAATGGCGCCAATGTTTCCAAACAGGGTAAGATCGATCAATTCACCAGTAAACTATTCTGGGACGTAAACTAAAACTGCCAAACATGAAAAAGACCTTTTCCTATATACTGGCAGCCACTGTGGCAGGCACGTTCCTGACCGGTTGCCTCAAGGATGACGATAATTACATCGATTATACGGAAGCACCCGCGGCTGTTCAATTTCTGTATGCGAAGCACGACGGAACCCGCGTGATCGAGGCCTTCGACCTCGCAGCAGAGCCGCAGACGATGAATCTTAACGTTTCGCTGGCTTCCAATGGGCCGTTGAGCGGTGCGGCTTCAGCAAAAGTGAACCTTATCGCCAACGCGGCGGAATTGTATAATACGGCACATGGTACTGAGTATGAGCAACTTCCGGCCAATACGTATACCATTCCGCAAAACACGGTTTCCATCCCGGCAGGACAAACGTCTGTGAACTTCCAGGTGAAAATCCAGTCCGATAAAATCGATCTGGCCAAAAAATGGATGATCGGTTTCCAGCTGGCGGATGGAAGCGGGGCGGTTGTTCCGGCCAATTTCGGGAAGATTTTCATTGAAGTCGTGATCAAAAACGACTGGCACGGCACCTACCGTGCGGTGGGCACCTTCCTGCACCCGAGCGCCGGCGCCCGGGCCATCAGCGAAGACAAAGAGCTGATTACCACCGGTCCGCGCTCCGTGATGGCGCCGCTGGGCGACCTGGGCGGATCGAATTACTATATGATCATGACCATCAATGCCGATAATACAGTGACGCTCACGCCGGCCGGCGTAACCCCCAATGTGGACCAGAGCTGGGGCCCCAATTTCTACGATCCCGTTAAGAAGGAATTCCACCTGAATTACTCCTACAACGTGGCAGCGCCGCGCATTGTGGACGAAGTGCTGACCTTCACTTCGCGATAATTTCAGTAGTCGCGGTACATATAATAAAAAAAGAGGTGCTGGAAATGGCACCTCTTTTTCTATTTTTGTACCTCAAATCCACATATAATGGAAAATCAAGATGAACAGCAACAGCTGAATATTGAGCTGACCGAGGAAATAGCAGACGGAACTTATGCCAACCTGGCGATTATCACGCATTCTCCGTCAGAGTTTGTGGTGGATTTTATCAATGTAATGCCGGGCCTGCCGAAGGCGAAGGTGAAGTCAAGAATCATTCTGACTCCGCAACACGCCAAGCGCCTCATGAAAGCGCTGGTGGATAACGTAAAAAAATATGAATCCGCTCACGGCACTATCCAGGACCAGGAGCCGGTTTCCTTACCGATGAACTTTGGCGGTCCTTCCGCACAGGCATAACCGAAACAACAGGATGGAGCAGATTTTACCGTATGGGCAACTAAAAACGTTTACCCGCGATGTTTTCCTGAAAATGGGCTGCGCTGCCGGTCATGCAGAACTGGCAGCTACCGTATTGTTGTCGGCCGACCTCAGGGGGATTGATTCTCACGGGGTTGCGCGGCTGAGCGGATATGTGCGCCTTTGGGAAGCGGGCCGCATCAACCCAACGCCCGATATCCGGATCGTACACGAAACGCCGTCGACGGCGGTGGTGGACGGAGACGGAGGGCTGGGCCTCGTGGTTGCGCCTTTTGCCATGCAGGTGGCCATCGACAAAGCGAAGATCGCCGGCACCGGATGGGTGAGCGTCCGTCATTCCAATCACTTCGGGATTGCGGGGTATCACGCCATGATGGCGCTGGAACAGGATATGATCGGTATGGCGATGACCAATGCCAGTCCGCTGGTGGCGCCTACCTTTGCTACAGAACGCATGCTGGGGACCAATCCCATCGCCGTGGCCATCCCGGCCGGGGAGCAGCCGCCTTTCGTGGCGGATTTCGCGACTACTACGGCGGCCAACGGGAAACTGGAAATTCTCCAGCGGAAGGAGCAAGAAGCGCCGACAGGCTGGGTACAGGACAAAAACGGAAATGCCAGCACCAATCCCAACGAGCTCAAAAGCGGCGGCGCATTGCTGCCGCTCGGTGGCGACCGTGAGCACGGAAGCCACAAAGGATATTGCCTGGGATCGGTGGTAGATATCTTTTCCGCGGTGCTCTCCGGCGCCAACTACGGCCCCTGGGCCCCTCCGTTCGTCAGTTTCCTCCCCCTGCCCCCGGATCCCGTGGGCAAAGGGCTCGGCCACTTCTTCGGCGCCATGCGCGTCGACGCTTTCCGGCCGGCAGACGAGTTCAAGTCGCACATGGACACCTGGATCAACCGCTTCCGCAGTGCTAAAACCGTGGAAGGGGAAGAGAAAGTCCTCATTCCCGGAGACCCCGAACGCGAAATGCAGGCCTTTAGATTAGATGCCGGCATCCCGCTCCTCGATCCCGTGGTGAAAGACCTCCGTGAAGTAGCGAAGAAATTTGAAATCAATTTTTAAGTAATATATATCACAACAAAATGAAAGTCTTAAAATTTGGCGGAACCTCGGTTGGCAAACCGGAGCGTATGCATTCCGTGGCGCAGTTGATCACAGCAGACGCTGATGCCAAAATCGTGGTACTGTCCGCACTCTCCGGAACTACCAATGCACTTGTCGAAATCGGAACCTCGCTTTCTGAAGGTAAGAAGGCCGAAGCGAAGCAGCAGATCGACAAGCTGGAAAGCCACTACCGTTCCTTCTGTGAGGAACTGGTGAAGACGGAAGCCGGACGGGCCAATGCCAAAGCCATCGTAGACGAGCATTTTGAGTTTCTCAATATCATCCTCCGTATTTCCTTCAATGAAGCGCTGAATAAAGACATCCTCGCCCAGGGCGAACTGCTGTCTACCAAACTTTTCAGCGCATACCTCGAAGAAGCCGGTTTCAAATCCGTGCTCCTGCCCGCACTGGAATTCATGAGCATCGACGAGTTCGAAGAGCCTGAAATCCCGCGCATCAAAGTAAAACTCAACCACCTTCTCGAACAAAATAAAGGCGGTACCCTCTTCATCACCCAGGGGTACATCTGCCGCAACGCCCGCGGAGAAGTGGACAACCTGAAACGCGGCGGCAGCGACTATTCCGCTTCCCTCATCGGCGCCGCCATCCAGGCGAAAGAAGTGCAGATCTGGACCGATATCGACGGTATGCACAACAACGATCCCCGCGTCGTGAAAAAAACCTTCCCGATCGTACAGTTGTCGTTCGACGAAGCGGCCGAGCTGGCGTACTTCGGCGCGAAGATCCTCCATCCCGCATCCATCTGGCCCGCGCAGCATTTCAACATCCCCGTGAAACTGCTGAACACGATGCAGCCCGAAGCAAAAGGCACCATCATCACCGAAATGCCCAACGGCAACGGCGTGAAGGCCATCGCGGCGAAAGACGGCATCATCGCCATCAAAATCAAATCCAGCCGCATGCTCCTGGCTTACGGCTTCCTCCGCAAAATCTTCGAAATCTTCGAAAAATACCGCACCCCGATCGATATGATCACCTCTTCCGAAGTGGCGGTTTCCATCACGATCGACGATCAGCGCCACCTCGACCAGATCCTGAAAGAACTGCAGCCCTTCGGCACCGTAGAACTGGATCACCACCAGGCCATCGTTTCCATCGTGGGCAACGAAGTAGCGGCTACGCCTTCCATCCTCAAGAAACTGTTCGATTCCCTCAACGAAGTGCCCCTCCGCATGATTTCGTACGGCGGCAGCAGGCACAACATTTCCATCCTAGTGGGCGGTCAGTACAAGGAGAAAACCCTCCAGCTGCTGAACAAAGGCCTTTTCGACCTGGAATAGCTGTGGCGAACACAAAAACATACAGGCTGAAGCATCGGTTGCTTCAGCCTTTTTTTATTAAGCAATGGCGGAAGAAGACAACCTAAACAGTGCTGAGCGTGGCGCGGAAGGTCCCGCTTTCTTTCGCTTTGTCTTCGAAATAACCGATTTTCCGCATCCGGTAAACATCCAGGGAGTACACCCCGAACTCCTCGATCACCGTGCCTTCCACGATGTAGAAACCGCTTTTCATAAACGGGAAACGGCGCAGGCTGTCGGGGAAGTGCACCGTATCCAGGAAATCGCCCGCGCGATCGAGGAAAGTGCCGAAGCACATCGCCTCCTGCTTTACCGTGTACACATGCTTGAGCGTTACGAGATAACCCAGCATCGTAACCTGCCGGCCGAGGTTTTTCTCCATTTCCGAAACGGGAAGATATGCGCGCTGGTCGTGCTGCAACACATCAAACGGCGAGGATATCGGAAACCCCAGCAACTCGATCTCGTCGAAGGCATCTTCGTGCTCATGGTATGCCAGCTCCGGCAACGACCAGTCGCGGGAGGGTTCGCGGAAAAGCCCCGGCTTCACAGGATCTTTCGTTTCTTTCCGCAGCAGCGCCGCGCTCTTCCAAAGCAGGTTTTTCTTCGTTTCTTTCGTGAAATGAAAGGCCCCTACCCGGATGAGCAATTCCATTTGCGCGGGATCCGGCTGCGTACGGTTCACGAAATCCTCCATCCCCAGGAACCGCCCGTTCACCCTGCGTTCTTCCAGCACTGCGGTGATCCAGCCCTGCTCCAGCTTCTCCACATGAATGAACCCCACATGCACCTCGTTCCCTTTGATATTGGTGCAATAATCGCTGTGGTTGACGCAGGGCGGGTGGATGCGCACGCCCGTTTTCTTCAGCTCCCGGAAATACAATTCCCGGTTGTAAAACCCGCCGAAATTATTGATCACCGCTACCATGAACTCCGCCGGGAAATACGTTTTCAGATACAGGCTCTGGTAACTTTCCACCGCAAAACTCGCCGAGTGTGCTTTGGAAAACGAAAAGTTCGCGAAACTCGCGATCTGCCGCCACACTTCCTCACTCACCGCCCGCGGCCGCCCCAGCTTTTCGCAGTTGTCGAAAAACAGGTTCCGGATCTTCTCGAAGTTTTGCTGCCCGCGATATTTTCCCGCCATGGCGCGCCGCAAAGTATCCGCATCCGCCAGGTCGAGGTTGGCGTAATGATGCGCTACCTTGATCACATCTTCCTGGTATACCATCACCCCGTAAGTTTCGCCCAGCAAAGTTTTCATAACAGGGTGCAGGTATTCGACCTTGTCGGGATGATGGAAGTTCAGCACATATTGCCGCATCATACCCGCCTGCGCTACACCCGGACGAATAATCGAACTCGCCGCCACAAGCGTGATGTAATCGTCGCAGCGCAATTTGCGCAGCAGCTGCCGCATCCCGGGGGATTCGATATAGAAGCAGCCTATGGTCTCTACGTTTTTGAGTGCCCCGCGGACGCGGGGATCTTCCATGAAGGATTTCACGTCGTGGATATCGATATCAACACCGCGGTTTTCCCTGATGATATCCAGGGAATCACGGATATGCCCGAGCCCGCGCTGGCTGAGGATATCAAACTTATGCAGGCCGATGGCCTCGGCCAGGTGCATGTCGAGCTGCGCGGTACTCAACCCTTTCGGCGGCATATGCGTCGCGCAATATTGATGGATAGGCGCTTCGCTGATGAGCACCCCGCCGGCGTGGATGCTCAGGTGATTGGGGAAACGGTCGAGCATGCGGCCGTAACGGATAATGCGCTGGTGCACATTGTCTTCCCCGAGCTTTACCTGGTAAGGGTTTTCCAGGATCTTATCGATTTCTCCTTTAGGCAAACCGTACACTTTGCCCAGCTCGCGGACGATGGCGTTCGTCTGGAAAGTGGCCACCGTTCCAAGCAGCGCCGTGTGTTCGGAAGTATATTTTTTAAAGATGTATTCGAATATTTCATCGCGGTCTCGCCACGAAAAATCGATGTCGAAATCCGGTGGCGAAGTGCGGTGCGGGTTGAGGAACCGCTCGAAATATAAATCCAGCGCAATGGGGTCCACGTTCGTGATCCCCAGGCAATACGCGACGATGGAATTGGCGCCGCTGCCCCTGCCCACATGGAAAAAATCCCGGTGCCGCGCGTACCGCACAATGTCCCAGGTGATAAGAAAATACGCGTTGAAATCCTGCTGGTCAACGATCGCCAATTCTTTATCGATCCGCTGTTGCGCTTCCGCATTCCCCGGCCCGTAGCGGTATTCCATACCTTCATAAGCGAGGTCGCGCAAAAGCTGGCGGTCGTTTTCGCGGCTGTGGGTAAAGCGCTTTTTATTGAGATGCCCGCCGAATGTGAAATGAATGTTGCATGCCTCCATCACCTGCAGGGTGTTGCGGACGATATGCGGAAACTCTTTGAACTGTTCCAGCAACTGATAAGGCGGCACGAAACATTCATCCGTTCCCGCGGCCTCCTCTGGTGGCAACTGGCTGATCAGCAAGTTGTTGTCCACCGCCCGGAGCACCCGGTGCAACCGCTGCGATTCCTCGTTCTGAAAGCTCAGGGGCTGGAGGATAACCAGCTTGTCCGCATACCGGCGCGTATCCGTCCGGAAGAGCCGGTTGAGCTCGCGCGGCCTTATGCCCATGAGTTCGTGCGCCGCCAGGGAGGGCAGCGGCCTCGCGCCCCAGTTGTAGATGGCGAAGGTTTCCGGGAGGAAAGGCGCCACCTCGGGAAATGCCTCGCCCGATTGCAGGTGGCGGGAAAGGAAACGGTTGATTTCCAGCCAGCCGTCCATCCCCGTAGCCAGCAGGATGTACCGGAACGTGGCGCCGTTACGGCATTCCAGCCCGAGAATGGGCTTGATGTCGTGCTGCACGCATTCCTGCACAAACATCCACGCGTCGGTAGTGGCGTTGATGTTGGTGAGCGCCAGCGACGTAATGCCGTGCGCCTTCGCAACGGCCACGAGCTCGTCGGTCCGGATGGTACCGTACCGCAGGCTGAACCAGGATTTGCAATTCAGGTACATATCAATGCGGATATCGTCGTTTTATAATCAAAGTTTCTTTTGGGAACGGCTGCACCGGTTGCTCGAAATTCCCGCCGCTGCTGCTGCCGCGCATAAGGTATTGCCAGCCGAACTGCGATTTGATGCTGTCGATGGCCTGGTACAGCGAAATCATGTCCGCCGTATCGTCGAACAGGCTGATTTGGTAATTGCCGGAAACGAGGTTGCTGAAACGGACGCCGATCAGGCGCACCAGCAACCGGCGGTCGTACAGCCTGGTAAACAGCTGTTTGACATGGTTGAGCAGCACGTGGTCGCTGGATGAGTAATGGATACTCAGCTGCCGGGTGACGGTTTCAAAATCGGAATAGCGGATCTTGATGGTCACGCAGCCGGTGAGGCGGTTCTGCTGCCGGAGCTCGAAACCAATCTTTTCCGTCATCCTGACCAGCTCGCTGTGCATGAACCCCAGGTCGATCGTGTCCTGCGGAAAAGTAGATTCCGTAGAAATGGACTTCTGTTCGTGGAAAGGCACAACGGGCGACTCGTCGATCCCGTTGGCCTTGTTCCACAGCGCGATGCCGTTTTTGCCCATCCAGGCTTCGAGCAGGCCTACAGGTATTTCGCTGAGGGTTTTGACCGTTTCCACCCCGCGGCGGCGGAGCTGGGCGGCGGTTTCCTTGCCTACCATGGGAATCTTTTCGACGGGCATGGGCGCGAGGAATCCCTTTTCCTGGCCGAAGGGGATAGATAGCTGGCCGTTGGGCTTCGCTTCGTTGGTGGCTACTTTGGAAATCAATTTATTGGAGGCGAGGCCGAGGGAGATGGGCAACTGCGTTTGCTGCATGATCTTCCGGCGCAGCTCGCTCGTCCATTTAAGGGAGCCGAAGTATTTGTCCATCCCTGTCAGGTCCAGGTAAAATTCGTCGATGGAAGATTTTTCATACAACGGGGCCGAGCCGGCGATGATGTCGGTCACTTCTCTCGAAAAATGGCTGTATTCTTCGAAATCCCCGCCGCGGACGATGGCGTGCGGACAAAGCCTGAGCGCCATTTTCATGGGCATGGCGGAGTGGATGCCGAAGGCCCGCGCTTCGTAACTGCAGGCCGCCACCACGGCGCGGTCGCTTTTCCCGCCTACGAGCAGGGGCTTGCCTTTGAGGGAGCGGTCCTTCAGGCATTCGACCGAAACGAAAAAGCAGTCAAGGTCGAAGTGAGCGATCGTGCGTTGGCCGTCTAACAGCATATGAATTGGTGTTTAACCGAAGATACTAAAAATATTAGCATAACTAATTTAATTAGTAAAAGAAAAATAAACTAAAGTGATCCGGCGTTTGTTTTAATAGATGAACTAATCCATTTCGTTATGAAACACACGGATTATGTGAAAGAGTTCCTGCTGCTGGCACTGTTGTTCGGCCCGATGGTGTACCTGGCATTGATCTGGAACGGGCTTCCCGCCGAGATTCCCACTAATTTTAATATCAATGGCGAGGCCGACGGGGTGGTGAACAAACGGGAGTTTCTCCTGCTGATGATTTTCCTCTTTTTTACGAATGGCATGCTGTACGCATTATTCAGGTATATCCCGAAGCGGGAGACCTGGGACGAGACGCCGGCGGATTTCAAGATGTACATGCGCGAATATTACCGTATTCGTTTCCGGATACATATATACCTGGCGGTGTTTACGTCAATTGTCATATTCCTGATCAGCCGCAGCAAGGAGATATTTGTGGAAAAATGGGTGTTTGTGGGTGTAGGGCTGCTGATTACCTCGCTGGGCTTGTTCCTCCGGCACCTGAAGCCGAATTATTTCGTGGGGGTGCGTACGCCGTGGACGCTGGCGAGCGATGTGATCTGGACGGAAACGCACCATATGGCCGGGCGGCTCTGGTTGTATGCGGGGATCGTGATCATGGTGGCGGGGATGTTCCTGCCGGTGATCAGCGGGGTGTTCCTGTTTATTTTCGCGGGGATGGCGCTGGCGGCGCTGCCTTACATTTATTCTTACCGTTTGTTTTATAAGACGCAGGGTTGAATCGTCGGATGGCACGGGAAAATGGCAAGCGAATCCCGGGCATAAAAAAAGTAAGAACGGGGAAACCTGTTCTTACTTTTTTTATTTATGGTATATAAAATACTAACGGAGGGAAGGGAGCAGTGCTCTGCCGATCTCTTCGCGGCCGGGCCAGGGGATGAGGGCCAGGAGGAAGAGGAAGCCGATGCCGAAGAAGATGAGAGCGAATTTTTGCTTTTTGGCGTCGGAGTCGGCTTTCTTGATTTTGGAACGGCCGATGTGCACGAGTGCGATGGCGATGATGGCCAGCAGGGTGTGCTCTACGGTGAAGAACCGGAGGGCTTTGTTGCCCATGGCGGCGCCCATGTCGCCGAAAGCGGTCTGCGTGAGGGAGCTGGTGAACATGAGAACGAGGCCTATCAGCAGCTGGATGTCCAGGAAGATCATGAAGAAAAGGCCTGCCTTGGCATCGCCTGGGCTGTAGGGCTTTTTACCGGCCACGCCGGCAATGGCGCGGAAAACGGCGATAAGGCCGAATGCGAGGATAAGCCAGCGCACGTACGAGTGAATGTCTAACAAAGCTTGCATATTGTTTGAGTTTGTCCGGGGCAAAAATAAGCGTTGCCTCACAGATTAAATTTTTTATTACAAAAAATGTTTGCTAATTTTGTTAGCATTGTTGTACTAAATAATTTAGGGATGTCTACTGTTTGCCGAAATCTTAAATATCTGCGCAAGCAAAAGGGCTGGACGCAGCAGGAATTTGCTGACCGCCTCAACATTAAGCGCTCTTTGCTGGGTGCGTATGAGGAGGAGCGCGCGGAGCCACGGACGGAGGTGTTGGAGCAGGTGAGTGATATGTTCCGTGTATCGATCGACGACTTGTTGCGGCGCGATCTCAGTTCCCAGAAGGAAACTTTCCTGGAACGGAGGCGCCAGCAGAAACTGGGCGGTACGAACCGTCAGAATGTGGTATTTGTTCCGGTGAAGGCTGCTGCGGGTTACCTGGCGGGCTTTAATGATGAGGAGTTCATCGAGGAGCTGAATACGTTTACGTTGCCGATGCTGGGTGCGGGTCATTACCGTGCATTCGAGATCGCGGGTGATTCTATGTTGCCGACGCCTTCGGGGTCGGTGGTGGTTTGCCATAAGGTGGACGGTTGGGAAGATATCCGGAACAATGAGGCCTACATCGTGGTCACGAACCGCGAGGGCATCGTGTACAAGCGGGTGCTGAAAAGCAATCGTTCCAAGGCGAAAGTGACCCTGGCATCCGACAATCCCATGTACGATCCGTATTCTGTGAATATGGAAGAGGTGCTGGAAATCTGGCAGGCCGATGCGGTGATCCAGAAAATGGGCCAGCAGCACAAGATGAGCGTGAACCATCTCGCCGGCATGGTGAATCAGCTGCAGGAGCAGGTGAGCATGTTGAAAAAGCAGATGAAGAACTAGCGCTTACATTTTCACTTTCCCGGCCTGGCTTGTTTGTTGCAAGACGAACAACGGAAGCGATGTATAAGGTTTATCCCACGTCCATTTAAATGGCATGCATCCGAACCGTTTTTATGTTTTCATTTGAAACATGGACAGGTTTGCTGGCGAAATCATGGATACATGCGCAGGCCGTGGGTGGCTATTGCAGATTAACTTGTAGCCGTTAGACAACGTGGTGGAGCTTATATACTTCTCTGGTCCGCGTAAGTTATCGAGTTTGTTAATGCGCAGGTCCGCATAAGCTATCGGGTATATCGATGCGCTGGTCCGCATAGGCTATCGGGTATATCGATGCGCTGGTTCGCATAGGCTATCGGGTATATTGATATACTCGCAAAAAAAACGTTAAAACTTATCATTGCACTTTGACATTGCAATGCCACGAAATAATTTTGAGCCCGGATCAAGGTTACAGTTGATCTATAAAGTCTGTGACATAGAAGAATGCATTATGTCATATGCAAGGGAACTCATCGTTGTTCTAACCCCATGTTAACCATTGACAATGCCGGAGTAACTCCGGCATTTTTTTATCCAATCTGTTCGTCCGGAATGCTGCAATCCTCAGCGAAGAGATGCGGATTCAGCAACCGCTGTTTCATCCGATTGCAGCAACGATGACTCGTAATTATCCAACCCGGAGTCCGCTGAGATATCATGTCAATTATATAATCTGTATTTTTAGCCTATCCAAAATCCATCACAATGACCCCCGATTGCATCATACCCATTTTCCAGGTCAGCGACCTCAACGCTGCCGTTGCCTTCTACACGAACGTGCTGGGCTTTTCCGTAGATTTTGAATTCGGCAGCGTAGTGGGCATCCGTCATGGAGCCATACAAATCCACCTGTCAGGCCCGGCATCAGCAGGCAATAAAAAAGCCGTCGGGGAAGGACACGTTTATATTTTCTGCAATGAAGTAGATGATTATTACGACGAAATCCGCGCAAAAGGCGCAAATGCATTTATCCCCCCGGGCGATAGACCCTACAACGTCAGGGATTTCGCCGTTAAAGACGCGGACGGAAACATCCTGGCTTTCGGTAAAAGCACTTACGCCGGGCCCAACACCTCCCGTCAGACCCTGTAAACCCCCGTCCCCCCGATCACAAACACTTCCGACGAAGGGTCCGGCTCTACGCAATAAGTTCCGGTAAATGCACTAAACGCCGGCAATATCGCCCCCTCCGGCCCGAAGTAAAAGCAAGGAAGCCGCAACCGCTGCCTGCCGTTCCCTACCATCCACACGCCCGGATGAATATGCCCGGACACTGCATACAATTCACCGGTATCCGGCAACCTGTCTTTCGGGTCGTGCACGAAATACATCCCGCCCAGCGTCAGTGATTCCATCAAGGTTACATCCAACGAAGCATATACCGCCGGGTCCATGATATCGTGGTTGCCCGTCACCAGTTCAAACCGGATGTGCGGAAACTGATTGCGCCAGATCCGGAAATACTGCACTTCATTGTTCTCCGAACTATGAAACATATCGCCCACCACGATCAAACGCGCCGGGTTGTATTTTGTAATCAGCTGTTGTAAACGGTAAAGATCGTCCTGCACGATGTTCGCCGGCACCCCGATCCCCGCTTTCCGGAAGTGCGCCGCCTTCCCCACATGCAGGTCCGCCACGATAAGCGCCCGCTCTTCTTCCCAAAACGCCGCCTTCCCGGCGGAAAGCCGCCAATGGTTGCCTTTGCATTCAAATCTTATATCTTCCAATTCCGTATGTTTTACCGGCCAGCGCCGGAGATTGTCTGTATTAATTTCATGGCAACTGCCTGCTAATCACCAGGCCTATTGCCACAACGTCATCTTTTTAATCCGGTCTTCGAGCTTCTCGCTCGTCAGTTCTTCCCGCAAGCTATCCACCTTGATCGGAAAACAGAACGGCGTCAGCCGCTGCGGGAAAGTAATGACGATCTTGCTGTTGCCGATCCGCTCCAGCATCTCCCGCAACCGCGCTTCCTCCATCTGGTAGAAAAACGCTTCGTTGAACGCCTGGCGTACGAGAATGTTCTGCGCGTCATAATCCTCGAATACTTTAAACAGCAGCGAAGCCGACGATTGCAGATGCCGGTTGGCCTTCGATTTTCCCGGATACCCCTGGAAAACGAGCCCCGCGATCACGGAGATGTCCCGGAATTTGCGGCGCGCCATTTCCGTGGCATTCACGCTGCTTTGCAAATCGGCATTCAGGTTTTCGAGGGAAAAAAGTTCGTCTGCGTTCGTGTCGTCCACGGGGATGGGCTGGTCGCTCAGCAGTTCGAAGCCGTAATCGTTCATCGCGATGGAGAACGTGATGGGATGCCGCCGGCTGATCCGCCAGGCGAGCAACATGGCCATCACCTCATGCACCAGCCGCCCTTCGAAGGGATACACAAAAAGATGGTAGCCGTCTTCCGTCTGGATCTGCTCCATCAGCAATTCGTTTTCGGCCGGGATGTGCGAAAGCAGCTGCTGCAGCTCGAAAAGCGGCTGCAAGATAGCGATTTCCGGCTCGCGGGCCTTGCCCGACATCGCTTCGTGGAACTTCCGGCGCAGCATTTTCCCCAGGTTGGCGGACAATGGCATCCGCCCGCCGTTCCAGCTGGGAACGATGCTTTTCTTGGATTTGGATTTGCGCACCAGCACCGTCATATCTTTGATCATCACAAACTCCAGGTTATGCCCGCTCAGCCGGAAACTGTCGCCGGGCGTGAGCCTGGATATGAAATATTCTTCGATCACGCCGATGTATCCGCCCGCGAGGTACCGCACTTTCAGCATGGCGTCGCTCACGATAGTGCCGATATGCAACCGGTGGCGCATGGCCTGTTGCTTGCTGGTGCAATAATAGCGGTCGCCAACAAGGTGGAGCTTGTGGTATTCGTCGTACACCTGCAGCGCTTCGCCTCCGGAAACGAGGAACGCCAGGCACCAGGTCCACTCTTCATCCGTCATCTCCCGGAAGCAGAAGGTCGATTGCACCTCATGTTTGATCTCATCCGGGTTGAACCCTTCCGACACGCCGAGCGTCATGAGGTATTGCAGCAATACGTCGAATGCGAGGACGACCGGCATGCGGCTTTCGATGAGGTTCTCCGCCATGGCGTCTTTCAAAGCCGCAGCCTCTACCAGCTCGAGGGAGTGGGTGGGGAGGAACCAGATGCGGCTCACCGCGTCGGGCCGGTGGCCGCTGCGCCCGGCGCGCTGCAGGAACCGCGCCACGCCTTTTGGACTGCCTACCTGGATCACCGTGTCTACCGGCCTGAAATCGACGCCGAGGTCGAGGCTGGAAGTGCACACCACCAGTTTGAGCACCCCGGTATGGAGGGCTTCCTCCACCCAAATGCGCAGTTCGGCGTCGATGGAACCGTGGTGCAGCGCGATGGCGCCGGCCAATTCGGGGCATTCTTTCAGGATTTGGTGGTACCAGATCTCCGATTGCCCGCGGGTGTTGGTGAAAAGCAAGGTAGTATTGCTTTCCATAATCACGGGGATCACTTTATGGAGAAGCCGGAGGCCCATATGGCCGGCCCAGGGATATTTTTCGATTTCGTCGGGGAGGATGCTTTCCACCTCGATGGCCTTGCGCACATCGGCGCGCACGATCACCCTTTCGCCGGGGAGGTTGCCCAGCAGTACGTCGAGCGCTTCGTCGAGGTTGCCGATGGTGGCGGAGATGCCCCATATGCGGAGACCGGGGCGGAGGCCGCGGAGACGGCTAATGCCCAGTTCGGTCATCACCCCGCGCTTGCTTCCCAGGAGCTCATGCCATTCGTCGGCCACGATGGTTTCGAGATGTTCGAAGCGTTTGGGATATTCTTTCTGGGCGAGCAGGATGTGGAGGGATTCGGGGGTGATGATGAGCACCTCGGGCATGTTGCGCTTCTGTTTCTCGCGGACGGAAACGGGCGTATCGCCGCTGCGGATACCTACGGCCCAGGGCACGGCCAGCTCACGGAGCGCTTCTTCCATGGCGCGGCCGATGTCCTTGGCGAGCGCCCGCAGGGGCGTGATCCACATCAGGCGGAGGCCGTTGCCGGTCCGCCTGCGGTAATCTTCGGGGTTTTCGTTGATCCAGCGGATCACCGTCCCCAGGAATAAGGAAAAAGTCTTACCGAAGCCCGTGGGGGCATTCACCAGGCCGGAGCGGCCCTGCAGGTAATGTTCCCATGCTTCTTCCTGGAAGGCGAAAGGCGCCAGTCCTTTCGCTCCCAGCCACTGTTCGATCGCTTGCCAGCCGGGTGTTTGTTTCATCAGACAATGAAATTAGGAAAAAATCCCGCATGGCCTACCTTTGTCATATGCGCGATTTCTTTCGTTTACACGAGAACGGTACCACCGTGAAGCAGGAGCTGCTGGCGGGACTTACCACTTTTTCGACCATGGCGTACATCCTGGCCGTCAACCCCATGATCCTCTCTAAAACCGGCATGGATTTCAACGCCCTGATCACGGCTACCGCCCTGGCTGCCGCCATCGGCACCCTGGTGATGGGCCTGTACGCGAAACTCCCCGTGGGCCTCGCTCCCGGCATGGGCCTGAACGCCTTTTTCGCCTACACCATCGTGCTCGGCATGGGATACAGCTGGCAGTTCGCGCTTACGGCTGTTTTCCTGGAAGGCATTATTTTCATATTCCTGTCCCTCTTTCATATCCGCGAAGCGATCATCAATTCCATCCCCGAAAACCTCAAACATGCCATTTCGGTCGGCATCGGCCTGCTGATCGCGCTGATAGGCATGGCCAACGCGGGGATCATTGAAACGGGGATGCGGCATGTGGGAGACGGCAAGCTCGACGGCGTGATACTCAAAATCGGGCAAATCACCAGCGCAGGGCCGCTTATCGCGTTGGTGGGCCTCATCGTCAGCGCGGTATTGATGTATAAAAAAGTAAATGCGGCGCTTTTGCTGGGTATTCTTATCGCCACGCTTGCCGGCATTCCGCTGGGCCTCACCATGTGGCCCGAGCATGGCATTGTTAGCCTGCCGCCCGGTATTTCACCAATTGCCTTCCAGCTGGAATTCGATAGGATTTTTACGATGGATATGGTTGTGATCCTGTTTACGCTGTTGATAGTCAACCTGTTCGATACGGTGGGAACGCTCATCGGCTTATGCAACAAAGCCGGGCTGCTGGATGCCCAGGGCCGTATCCCCCGGGCCAGGCAAGCCCTGTTTGCCGATGCGGTGGGCACAACGGCAGGGGCATTGCTGGGCACCAGCGTGGTAACGGCCTATGTGGAAAGCGCCAGCGGCATCGCTTCGGGCGGGAGAACGGGATTAACGGCCGTAACGGTGGCTGGGATGTTCCTGCTTGCGTTGTTTTTTGCCCCGCTTTTCGCCATGATCCCCGCCGCGGCAACGGCGCCCGCGCTCATCATCGTGGGGATGCTGATGATGGGAGCGGTGGTGAAAATCAATTTTGACGATGTGACGGAAGCGATACCCGCCTTCCTGGCGATCGTCATGATGCCGTATACTTACAGCATCGCCGAAGGGATCGTTTTCGGGATGCTGTCGTATGTGTTGCTGAAGGTTTTTACCGGGAAGTACCGAGAGATCAGCCCGGTGATGTACGTGCTGTCGGTGCTGTTCGTGCTGAGTTTTATGTTGCAGTAATATGCTGAAAGCTGTTTATACGCAAAAAGCCGGTTGATCATCAGCCGGCTTTTTGCGTATTAGTTGGAAAGTGAAATCAGGTGAAAAGGAGCCGTACGCCCACGATAAGCAATGCGCCGGCCAGGGCGATCATGATGCCTTTGGGTTTTACCTTGCTGGAGAGCCCCGCGCCGAGTTGCGCGCCGGCTACCACGCCGATGCCGATGGCCAGGGCCGTTTGCCATCCTTCCCAGAAGCTGCCCTGGATCATATGCACCACGGTGCCCGCCAGCGACATGATGGCGAGAATGAAATGGCTCGTAGCCGTAGCGATATGGATCGGGAAATTGAGTACGCTGATCAGGGCAGGCACGTGGATAATACCGCCGCCGATGCCGAGCAGGCTGCTGATGAAACCCACCGCAAAGCTGATCAGGATGCCGTACCAGATGTTGAAACGGTATTGATGCTGTTCCCCGCTGCGCTCTATAAGGTCGCGGTCAACACATTTGCCCTTGAGCGTGCCTTTGGCATAGGCGCCCTGGCCCGGTTTCAGGAAGAGGAATATGGCGATTACGATGAGCAGGCCGCCGAGAATGAGGTTGAAGGTATGCCGTGAGATGACGCTGGTGGCCATGGCGCCGAGTATCGCGCCGGGCAGGGTGGCCACGGCGAAGATGGCGGCCGAACGGTAGTCGATCCGCTTTTTGCGGGCATAGGCCACCGACCCGGAAGTGGCGTTCAGGCAGACAACGGCCAACGAGATGCTGGTGAGCACGTCGGGGGCCATGTCCGGATACATGAGCAGCAGCAAAGGCATCAAAATAAAGCCGCCCCCGGCCCCGATCAGGGTGCCGAAGGTTCCGATTCCAAATCCGATTAATACGAGCAACAATGCGGCCTGCAGGTCCATCTGGCGTTAAATATTTATCACGTGTGAATAGAAACTCCTATCCGTCCCGCAAACGGTGGAAAGCCAATAACCCGGCAATGGTTGGAACAATTGCATATTCAAAACTGTGGTCGTCGAATGATTGGTTCTTTCTCCTTCCGTTTTTACTACGGTTAGGGATGTTTTGGCGGCAAGTTCGATCTCCCGCAAACCAAAGGTAGTACATGACTTCAACACATATTCTGTAGACAAAAAGGGTAAAGAAAGGGGTCAGGAATGTTGTGCCAGCAGCTGTTTGAGATCGTCGAGGGTATTGATCTCGGAAACGGGTTTATCTTTCCGCCAGCGGTGGATGCGGGGAAAGCGGAGCGCGATGCCTGACTTATGCCGGTTGCTCGCCGCAATACCTTCGAAGGCGATCTCAAAGACCAGCTCGGGCGTCACCGTACGCACAGGCCCGAATTTCTCCACCGAGTGCCTTTTCACCCAGTTGTCCACCTCGGCGATCTCCGCGTCGGTAAGGCCGGAATACGCCTTGGCGAAGGGCACCAGCTGATCGCCGTTGCGCACCGCGAAAGTGTAGTCGGTATATAGATTGGAGCGCCGTCCATGGCCTTTCTGGGCATACACCATCACCGCATCCACCGTAAACGGATCGATCTTCCATTTCCACCAATCCCCGCGCCGGCGGCCCACCTGATAAGCGGAATCCGATTGCTTGAGCATGATGCCTTCGCTGTTGTTGTCGCGGCTTTGTTCGCGCAACGCCGCCAATGCTACCCAGTCACTGAATTCGATAACGGGCGAAACCTGCAATGCCGGCTGGCCCACCGCCGCCACCAGGGTTTCCAGCAGTTGCCGGCGCTCGCGGAGCGGGCGCGGGCGGATATCTTCCCCATTCCATTCCATCAGGTCGTACGCCAGCAATATCACCGGCGATTCCTGGAGTTGTTTTTTGGTAAGGTTTTTCCGGCCGATGCGGGTTTGCAGGCTTTGAAACGGCAATGGCCGCCGCAGCGCGCCGTCCCAGGCGAGAATTTCCCCGTCGATCACCGTGCCATCGGGCAATTTGTCGAGCAGGGAAGCGATCTCCGGGAACTTTTCGGTGATTAGTTCTTCGCCCCTCGACCAGAGAAATACCTGCCCGTTCCGCCGGATCAGCTGCCCCCGGATGCCATCCCATTTCCACTCCGCCTGCCAGTTTTCAGGGCTCCCCAGTCCCGCGGGCCCTCCTTCCAGCGCATGCGCCAAAAAGAACGGGTACGGCCGCGAATCATCCGGGTTGCTGTGATGGTTGTGGAGCAGCTGCGGCAGCGTGGTTTCCCTGGGGTTCCAGTTGCCGCTGATCATATGGCTCACCACGGCCCCCTCCATCGCAAAAGCCTTCGCAATGGCATTGACGATCGTCCCCTGCGACACCCCGATCCTGAACCCGCCCGTGATCAGCTTGTTGAATACAAACCGCTCGCCCGGCTGCAGTTGCTCCCAGGCGCTGCGGATAAACGCCGATTTCTCCGCTTCCGGCGCCTTTTCCAACGCAATAAGCGCCTCCATCCAGTAATGCAGGGGCTTGCCCGCGTCCCGCTGTTCAGGCGGCGGCAACAGCAGTGCGATGGTTTCTCCCAGGTCGCCTACGGTGTGATAGCACTCGTTAAACAGCCATTCAGGCAAGCCGGTGACCTCGCGGCACCACTGCCGCATCTGCGCGGAATTCACCGCGCGCCTGGGCCGCCGCCCCGTGAACAGCGCCAGCACCCAGGCTTTGTCGCGCTCGTCGGCCGTGGAAAAGTAACGGCTGAGCAGCTCCAGTTTCTCGTTGGTTTTGGTGCTGTGCGAAAGGTCCGATATGAGCTGCGAGAATTGATGCATCAGGCGGTGGTTTCAGTGGTTTCTTCCTCGCCGCCGTAAGCGGTGCGCACGGCTTCGGCGGGGATGTTGTTTTCTTCGAGGTAGCGCGCCAGCACGCTGGTGAAGCCATGCGTCGCGAAAACTTTTTCGGCGCCCGTTGCGCGGATGGTTTGCAACAACCCGGTCCAGTCTGCATGGTCCGATATCGCAAATCCCGCATCTGCGTTCATTCTCCGCGTGTTCCCGCGGACCTGCATCCAGCCGCTGCAAACGCCGAGCGAGTAAGGCGCGAACTTCTTCATCCAGGCGGAATCGGCGGCGGAAGGCGGGGAAATGATGAGATGGCCTTTCATGTCCTGCCTGGGCGTGTCCGGCGTGATGAGTTCCACCGGCGGGAGGGGCCATCCCGCCGCCAGTAATACTTCATGTGCGTTGTGAATCGCGCCGTGGACGAAGAACCGCTTTCCCGTATGCGCCAGGTTGTAGAGCAGGCGCTGCGCTTTGCCCAGGCTGTAGGCGACCAGGATGCTTTGTTTTCCGGCGCCTTCATTCTCCCGCATCCACGCTTCTATATCGCTGAAAATGGCGGTTTGCGGCCGCCAGCGGTAGATCGGCAACCCGAATGTGCTTTCCGTTATAAAAGTGTGGCATTGCAAAGGCTCAAATGCGCCGGAAATGCCGTCGTTTTCCGTTTTGTAATCACCGCTGGCCACCCAGGTCTGCCCGCCAACGGTCACTTTCACTTGTGCCGAACCGATCATGTGCCCCGCGGGATGAAACGATAACTCCGCACCGCCGATCTTCACCGTCTCCCCCCAACCCGCTCCCTGCACGGAAATATCCTTC
>NZ_CALNBI010000458.1 GCF_937874145.1 uncultured Chitinophaga sp.
TATTGGGGTGTCGAGCGGAAATTCTGGAACGTCCCCGGCGTCTGGCTGACCATGGTCGGCTTCACCGGCGGCTTCACCCCGTCGCTGATCGCTACGCCGGTTATCCTCCGGCCAAAACTGATCTTCGCCGGCGCGGAGGCCATCAGTTGCATTTGCTTCGCCTGGAGCAGGTCCTGGCCATCAGGCGCGGCCAGGATGATGCGGCCCTGCGGAACGTTGCACAACAGCTTTCCGTTGATCCGCAGTTCGCCGGCGCCTTCCATGAGCACAACGCCTTTGCCGGTGAAATGCGCCATCCCGAAGTCGCTGACCGTTAAACCTGCGCCGGTTTTCCCGTATTGCAACGCCACCGTGCGGGGAACGGGTTGGGCATCCGGCGCCTGCTGGGCTACCAGCGTAAACAGCACGCCATTTTCGGTGCGGCGCGCCAGCAGCTTGATTTGCTCCCCGTTCTTCACGTCCACTTTTTCGAACGCCTTGCATTCCTGCCAGGCATCCGGCCCTTCGAACACGGCCACGCCTTTGCTGCGCAGGGCCTGGAGGGCGGATGGGTTGGTAAGCTGGTGGGGACAGATGACGGCCTTCGTGCCCGCGGGAATTGCGTCCAGCGCGGATTCCTGCCATACGCCGAACAGGGCTTTTCCGGCCCAGAGCGCGGCCAGCGTCTTTTTCACCGGCTCCATGGCCGACAGATTGCCCGATGGCACGATGATGTACACTTTTTCCGGTACCGATACCCGTTGCAGCCCTTTGCCCATCAATCCCAGGCGGCCCAGGGCAATCGCCGCATCCGCGGGGAACGGCGTGCCGTGGTACACCGAGCCGTAGCCGGTGCCGCTGGGTGTGGGACAAAGCCCTACCCCGCGCTCGAACCACGCGGAATCCAGCCCCAGGTAGGGCGGGAACCAGCGCGGATCAGGCTCCAGCTGCGAAGCTTCCCTGAGGGGCAGCGGCCAGTAACAGGATTCGCGGGCAAACCAGCTCACCCCCCATTCATACGACATGGCGCAAGCCGCGCCGCCCGCCAGCGCATAGTGGACGGAGGCGTCGTAATAAGCGAGGTTGTTCCATTTGCCATTGCCGAACTCTTCGATGATCACCGGGCGGTTGGAGCCGATCGGGTCGAAGTATTGGGCGGACAAACCCGCCTGTTCCGGCGGCAGGTAATTATGCCAGGGCAGAATGGGCGCGTCTTCGTTGGCGAGATAAGTATCGCCGCCGTCCATCGTGGAGAACATGTATCCCGGCATCACCGGCTGCATGCCGCCCGCACTACGGATGGCGGCCGTCATTTCGTTCGACCAGCGGCGGAACAGCAACGAATCGCGCACGGTGCCCTTCTGGGCCGGGATTCCGCGCCAGGTAGCTGTTTCCGCATCCATCTGCGTTTCGTCCGGGTCTTTTAAATATACTTCGTTGGCGAGGTTGTAGATGATATTCCCGGCACCCTTCCATCTTGCCGCCAGCAGTCCCACCA